>JAJAYZ010000067.1 GCA_027118455.1 Actinomycetes bacterium | reverse complement strand
TCAACAACCCGCCTTTTCGGGCGGCTCGGCAATTTTTTTTTACCGTGCGGGGGGCTCTGGGGTTCGTTTATAAAAGCCGCGGGGCCCGCCGGTTTAAACCGGGGGGCCGGGGGGGGCGCCAAACCCCCCCCCCCCCCCCCGCCAAGGCCGTCGACAGTCAAGTCGACACTCAACCGGGGGGTAGACGCAGAAGCCATCGCGAGTCAGTCGAGCGGTGGATCAAGATCCGCAGAACACAGCAAGAACCCGATCCCTGGCCGAGGTGACCGGGAATCGGGTCCTTGTCAGTAGTCAGTGGCTAGCCAGGCGCAGGGACTCTAGAACGTCCGGGCAGCGTGTCCTTCGGTGGCGTCTTCGACGTCAGGTGCCTAGAGCGGCCTTCTGACGTGTCCTTCGGTGTCGTCTTCGACGTCAGGTGCGTTGAGGGGCCTTCTGACGTGTCCTTGGGTGTCGTCTTCAGGGATGGACTGGCCGTCTTCGACGTCAGGTGCATTGAGGGGCCTTCTGACCTGGCCTTGGGTGTCGTCCTCAGGTGTGCTCTGCTCGGTCACGATGCTCTCCTTGGTCTGGCCGGTCCCGTTCGGGTCCGGTTCTTTGCTGACATCCCCCAGTTTGCTCTCTCCTGCAGGGTATGTCTGTCGTCCTGGCGACAACCTAGCTGTCAACTACGCGACAGGTACAGCATCTTCTTGCCTCCCGCCCGGGGGAAGTGCCACGCTGCCCGATATGGAGCCAACCGAAACGGTGCTTACCGGGACCGGCCTGTTCGCTGGGCTGGATGCGAGGCTCTTACGACGGCTCACTGACGGTGCGGTTCGCAGGACGCTTTCTCGTGGCCAGGTGCTCTTCCATGAAGGCGATTCTGGCGAGTCGCTGTATGTGGTCATCGAAGGATTGGTCAAACTTTCCGTGGCCTCGCCTGATGGAAGGGAGATGCTGCTCGCAACGGTCCGTCCGATGGAGGCGTTCGGGGAGTTGTCGCTCGTTGATGGCGGACCTCGTTCGACTTCGGCCGTGGCCGTGGAGGCGACCACGGTGCTAGTCCTGCGGAGGTCGGATCTGCTGGAAGCCCTCCGTCAGGAACCTGCGCTCGTCGACGGTGTCTTGCGGTCGATGGGCGCACTGGTTCGGCGGCTCACCGAACAGACCACCGACCTGGTGTTTCTCGACGTGAACGAACGAGTTGCGAAACTTCTAGTTTCCTTGGTCGAGCGGGACGGAGTTAGCCGGGACGGGACTGTCGTGGTGGACCTCGCGTTGTCGCAGGGTGAGCTGGCAGAGATGGTCGGTGTTTCTCGGCAGAGCCTCAACCAGGCCCTGCACAAGTTGGCCGAGCGTGCATGGATCACCCTCGACGGTCGACACGTGACGGTAACCGACCTAGAAGGTTTGCGACGCAGAGCCGGCCTGTAGCGGCAGTTGGAACCGGCATGGTCGACGCTGTTGAACCATCAAGGTCAGGAAGACTCACTGAGCGTTGGTGGCGAGTGCCTGCAGTACAGCCTTCATTTGGAAGACGTTCAGACTAGGATGCTTGGCGAGAATCCTGGTGATCAGGCCCGTGATGTGGGGGGCTGCGAAACTGTTTCCCGTGGCCCGCATCGTCGATCCGTCGAGTCCAGCTATCTCGATATCGATCCCCGGCGCTCCCCACTCCGCTGGTGGATGTGGGTTGAAGTCAAGAGCGAACGGGTCAGTGCCGTCATGGGCCGCGACACTGAACACGCCAGCGAACTCAGAGGGGTAGGACCGGCCTGGCCAGTTGTTCATGGCCGATACCACCATGACTCGTCGGTGAACGGCCTCATCGATCAACCGGTGAAAGGCGGCGAAGTGGGTGCGATTGGGAGTTGACAGACTCAGATTGACCACCTGAATGCCGTGGTCGAGCGCCCACCGCAGTCCTGCAGCAAACACGAAACCCTTGCCGCTGAGTTGCTTACCTAGAACGCGAATGCTGTAGATGTCGGCGTCCTGATTGGCCTTGCGGACTATCGCCGCGCAGGCGGTGCCGTGCCCGAAGAGATCCTCGTGTGGACCCTCGTTGTAGCGGACGCCGGTGGGGGAGTGCGGGTCGTATTCAACCGCCACGCCGCCAGCGACGGAGCCAACCAATGGGTGTGCCCCGTCGACACCGCTGTCAACGATGCCCACCTTCACGCCGCCGCCGGTACTTCCACCCCAGGCCCACTCCGGTGAAATCGCGGCCGGCAGCTCTGGCGGGACATGTGCGAGGTGGGCGTTGTCGAACTGCCACGCGTAGGCGGGCTTCACGGCTGCGGCGCTGCAAGTTTTGCGTACGCGACGAAGGACGCGAGGATTCGAATGGCGGCAGACTGCTCCTCCGGTCCGAGCCGGCCAAGCGAGTAGAACAGCCCGGCCAGCTCGGATAACGCGCGGGTTGGTCCTCGAAGCCCGGCCGCCACCGCATCAAGGGCCACACCAAGATCGCCATCGTCCTGAGCTGCCTTGCCTAGCGCCTGAAGCAGAGCAGTGCCGAGGTTGTCGAAGACGGCGATCGTCTGCAGGGTGAGCGTCGCTTGGCGGGCAAGCAGCTCGAGCAGTCGAGACGTACTTGCGTCCGGCTCGGCCTCAGCGTCGAGAATTTCCAGGACCCCAACCACATCGTCGGCAGTCTGGAGTGGAACCGCGAGGATTGAGGTGGGGACGTATCCGGTGGAAGCGGCGATGTCATCAGCGAAGCGAGTGTCATGCTTCGTGTCGGAAATGGTGAGCGCCTGACCCGAGGCTACTACCCAGCCGGCGATTCCTTTGGACAGCGGCATGCTGGAACCGACTACTTGATCCGCGCCAGGACCTGTGGCCGCGAGGAAGACCAGGGTCTCTTGATAGTTGTCAACCACTGCGATCGAGCAAGCTGCCGCACCCAGCAATTCCCGGACAGTCTCAACGACGTCCTGCAGGTGGTCGTTTGCACCGGCCGGCTCTAGACCTGGGCCTAACTCCGAGGCAAGTTGCGCCAACCGCGCTATCAGCTCGGTGTTGTCCACCTGCGGGACTCTAGCGGGGCTGATCGCAGCTTGCACCGTGTTCGATGGCCGGGCCAAGCTTCGACCTGTCGCCTGATCGACCGTTTGGCTACGTTGGCCTCATGACACGTGGAGCGAGAATGGGCAGCCTGGTTGCGGTGTTGGTGTTATTCGTCGGCGCTATGGCGATGGCGAACGCGAATGCACACATCTCGAGGCACCGCATGGGCGAAATGCCTACTGTGGCATCGCACGAACATGGCCACTTTCGCGTACTGGCGACCGACGTTGCCGTGGACAGAATGCGTGGTCGACTTCCCACCCTCAAGGGCAAGGTGACGGACGGTCTGGCCATCACGATCAGCCAGGACGCGGTTCCTGCGGGTCGCTATCGAATCGTGGTCGACGATCAAACGGCGAACCACAACTGGCACATTCGCGGGCGCGGTGTCGACCAAAGCACCAGCGTGACGGGTACCGGGCGCACGGTCTGGCGGGTACGACTTCGCGTCGACACCTACTCGATCCATTGCGACGTCCACCCGCAGACCATGCGCACCTCGCTGACGGTCACCTAGCGGCTGATTCGCTCGAGGCAGAAGAACCCCTGGACCCCACCGTGGTCGCCGAATCGGCCAGCCCGTCGCAGCTCCAATTCGGATGCTCTCCGAAGACGTCACACAGAAAGCCACCTCAAATGACCCCGCGAGGGAGCAGAGAGTCCGTGGGTTCTAAGCCGTAACGGTGATCTCGTGGACCTCGTCAGCCGGGTGGCCCGTACGCGCATGGATCTTGCGCACCGCCTCGGCGTTGGGTGCCTCGCTGAGGCAGAACACATGGCCGGACTTGGGGTCGGCCCAGGCATGAGTGAAGTTGACGCCTTCTTCGTCCTGGATATCGAGGTCAGCCTGATGTGCCGCCCTCAACTGATCGTGGGTCACGCCGGCCATGCTGGTGTGTACATCCATGAACTGGGGCACGAGGAACTCCCGGGAGGATTGCGCCTCCTCGGTGGAGGCGTTAGGCCGATCACTGTCCTCAGGATCGGGGCCGGCGTCCAGCCCTGACCCAACGGCGCCCAACGTTGCCTCTTGTTCTGGGCTGCTTCACCCTTGCGGATCGTCACGAATGGGGCGACTGCTAAATCCTGATTCAGCGTGAGTTCCGTCGCACAGTGGTTTGTGGTTTGTTCTTCGATGCTCCACAACGGCACAGCGCCAACCTGTTCCTCGCCTCGAGAGCGACACCACCGGAGCGCTCGACAGTGACGCCTCCCGTGGCCCAAAGTGGACCATCGGGCACGAGCACTACTTCAGTGGGTAACGCTGGTTTGAGGTCGCCGTCAGTCACCTTGATGGAGATAGCCCCCGACGGACAGTGCTGGGCCATGGCAACCAGTTGTGTGGCTTCGGTGCCGTCGAGGTCCTCCCGGGCTGCCAGCTTCCAGGCGTTAGTGACTTTGTTGCCACAGAACCCCGCGTGGACGCACAGACCCCGGTCATCCTCAAAGGTGACCTCGCCACTGCCGAAGACTTCTGTGCGCACCGAGCGGGATCCCGGATCGGCGACCACGCCACGCTCGCGCCAAGCAATCGGTTCACCCTCTGAGGCCTTGACCACCCCTCGCCACACGGTCCTTTTGATGCCCGTCACGTGATAAGGCCCGTTAGCCGTGGCACGGACCTTCGCGATAGTCGGCGCCTGGTCGTTAGATTGCGTCATCGCCAAGTTAGCCGCGGCTGGTGGGGCCGGCACGCCGAAGCCTGGACCCGACGGGCGTTAGTCTCGGTCGAGTAAGCCGGTGCGAATGAGAGTGCGGGGGAGGTGCGGGATGCCTGAGAGCGTCCCCGATGAGGTCTCCGACCGCATCTTGACCATCCCGAACGCTCTCTCCTTGGTACGCCTTCTGCTGATACCAGTCTTCATCTGGGTCGCGCTCGGTCCCGAAGACGACCTGCTTGCCTTCGCAGTCCTCGCCTTCAGCGCCATCACCGATTGGCTGGACGGGGCCATCGCCCGTCGCTTCCACATGACGTCGCGCGCGGGACAACTACTGGACCCCATCGCGGACCGGATCTTCGTCGCCAGCACCATCGTCGTGCTGGCGATCCGCGAGGTCGTTCCCTGGTGGCTCGTCCTCGTCCTCCTCGCCCGAGACGTCGTGATGTTCTTCGTGCAGCTGTACGTTCATCGACGAGGGGTAGCGCCGCTTCCCGTCCATTACGTCGGCAAGGTAGCAACCGCATGCCTGCTGTACGGGATGCCCACTCTCTTCTTGACCACAGATGATGGTGTGGTGGCCGATATCGCCACTCCCATCGCCTGGGCCTTTCTCATATGGGGGACGTGCATCTACTGGTGGTCGGCAGTTCTCTACATGGAGCAGGCTTCAGCGGTCATCCAGGGCCGACGGCTGGAGCTGAGCGCGTGACTGGGCGCGCACCGACCGACCCTGATGCCTCGCTGTCGCTCCTGCGACGGCTCGTCGACGACGCCATGGATCCCGGTTACCAAGAGGCGACTGACCGGGGCGACCGCCGCGGCGCTGACTGGCGCCACTCGACCGCATTCGCCGTCGCCATTGCCGTGACTGCAACGTTGTTCGTGGCGACCGTCCTGCAGGTCAGGGACGGCGCACCGGACGCTAGCCAGACGCGGGCCGACCTGACCGATCAGGTGATGGCGACAACCGCCACGGTCGAGCAGATCGACGCGCGTCTCGGCACCCTCAACCGGGAAGTCGCCCAACTGCGCCAGACGGCGCTGGCCGGCTCTGGATCTGACCGCGCACTGGCCGATGAGGTCGCAGCCCTCGAAGGTGAGGTCGGTGTCGCCGCCGTGGAAGGCACTGGCGTCGAGGTCGTGATGGAGGATGGTCCGCCTGCAACGGTGGGTGAGAGCGGTCCTGACCTCGCCCGCGTCCTGGATACCGACATTCAACTTGTGGTCAACGGTCTCTTTGCTGCTGGTGCCGAGGCAGTTGCGGTGAACGGCCAACGCATCACCGTCTTGTCACCTATCCGCTCCGCCGGCGAGGCGATCCTGGTGGGTTTTCGGCCTCTTACGCCTCCGTACGCCATCACTGCGGTCGGACCAGACGAGCTGTCGGAGGCATTCGAGTCCGGCTCGGCAAAAGCCGCGCTTGACGAACTCGAGTCGGCCTACGGCATCAGAGTCGACATCGTTCCTGAGGACAATCTCAGTGTTCCGGGTCGCGGTGATCTTGCGTTGAGGTACGTGACGAAGGGGGAGAGCCCATGATCGCTGTGTTGGGGCTGGTCGTTGGGATCGTCCTGGGGCTCGTTCTCCAGCCGACGATTCCAGCAGCTCTGCAGCCCTACCTACCCATTGCCGTGGTCGCCGCGCTCGATGCGGTCTTCGGTGCAAGCCGCGCGCTTCTAGACGGCATCTTCAACGATCGGGTCTTTGTCATCTCGTTCATCGGCAACGTCTTGGTCGCTGCGCTCGTTGTATTCCTCGGCGACCAGCTCGGGGTCGGCGCGCAGTTGTCGACCGGCGTCGTGGTGGTCTTCTCGATCCGCATCTTCGCCAACGCGGCAGCGATTCGCCGCCACCTGTTCCATGCGTGAGCAGTCATGACCTCATCTGGCTCGAAAGACGCTGAGGCCTCGGCATCTTCAAGCGCTCAGCCGAGGGCCACCGGGTGGGCCGTTATCCGTGAGGCGCTGAGCCGACGCCCGAGCCGAGGACAGTGGATCGTGGCGCTCCTGCTCTTTGGGCTCGGATTCGGACTCGCCACCCAGGTGCGGACGACACAACAGGACGCCCTGAGTGGCGCCCGCACTTCTGACCTCGTTCGGATCCTTGACGACCTGTCGGCCCAGCGTGATCGGCTTGCCGCTGAGGAGACGCAGCTCCAGGCAACGATCTCCGACCTGAAAACCAGTGCAGATCAGTCGCAGGTGGCTCGGGATGCATCCAAAGAGCGGTTACAGAACCTCCGAATCCTGGCCGGCGTCGTCCCGGTCACCGGGCCGGGAGTCACCGTGGTGATCGCGGACCCGGAGAGCCTCCTGGAGGCCAGTGATGTGCTCGACGCCATTCAAGAGCTTCGAGATGCTGGCGCCGAGGCCATCTCGGTCGACGGTGGTCGAGTTGTCGCGACGACGGCAGTCGTCGACGCTCCTGAAGGCATCGCGGTGGGGGACACCGTTCTGATCTCCCCGATCGAGATCAAAGCAATCGGTGTCCCCGGCACCCTCGCGGCCGGATTGTCGTTCCCGGGCGGGGTGATCGAGAGCGTGCGCGAGGTAGGTGCCGAAGCGATCGTGGTCGAGCGTGACGTGGTCGATATCGACGCGGTCGAGTGATGCCTTGGTGAGGTGCCTGGACTAGGGTTGGCGGCGCTCAGACGTTAGAAGCGCTCCATGACCCACGATCAGCACGGAGGATGCGGTGTACCCCGAGGACCTGAAGTACACGACCGACCACGAGTGGGTCCGGACCGTTGGAGAGACCACCGTGCGGTTCGGGATCACCGACTACGCACAGGACGCCCTCGGCGACATCGTCTACGTGTCCCTGCCTGATGTGGGGGCGTCTCTGGCTGCCGGCGACGCCTGCGGCGAGGTGGAGTCGACCAAGAGTGTCAGCGACCTCTACGCCCCCGTGACCGGAACCGTCACCGCGCACAACGAAGGGCTCGGGGCGACCCCAGAGGTCGTCAACGCCGATGCATACGGCGAAGGCTGGATGGTGGAGGTTGAGTTGAGCGACGCCGCAGAGTTGGCCACCCTCCTCGACTCCACCGGGTACGCCGCGCACGTCGCTTCGGCCTGACCCTGGTTGACCGCCGGAGGGCTGACCCCGTAGGTTCAGGACACCCTCAACCTTCACCTGAACTTCGGTCTGAGAGTTCATGGTTGTCCCTCGTTTTGGAGGCGTCATGCCGGTCTGTCCCCACTGCGGACACGACACCACCGACAGTGCGGCTCGCTTCTGCGCGGCCTGCGGTCGCTCGCTGGATGAGAGCGATGCGCGGGAGACCGCTGCTGAGAGCACGTCGGTTCTGCACCTCGGCGGCCCAGAACCCGGGAGCCCAGAACCGACCGGGAGCGCTGACGCCGAGCCTGGCAGCGACGACGTAGTAGAGCGGCTGAAGTCGGGCACGGCGCTTCTCGTCGTTCGTCGCGGGCCGGCTGCGGGTGCGCGCTTCCTGCTCGACTCCGACGTCACCACCGCCGGGCGTCACCCGGACAGCGACATCTTCCTGGACGACATCACAGTGTCGCGCCACCACGTTGAGTTCCGTCGCTCGGACGCCGGATTCAGTATCTGCGACATGGGCAGCCTCAACGGCACCTACGTGAACCGCAGTCGCATCGACGACGTCGCCCTTGTCAGTGGCGATGAGGTACAGATCGGCAAGTATCGCCTCCAGTTCTTGACCAGCAGCGAGCAGCCCGGAGGACAGTCATGAGCCCCGCAGCCACCCAGCGGTCGTCCACCATCCCGGCTCGCGCCTACCTGAGCATCGGTGAGGTGCTCGCCAAGCTGCGTCCGGAGTTCTCGGACGTGACGATCTCCAAGATCCGGTTCCTGGAGTCCGAAGGTCTGATCGAGCCGCAGCGAACGCCGTCGGGCTACCGGAAGTTCACCCCGGACGACATCCAGCGGCTCCGTTACGTCCTCAGCGCCCAGCGTGACCAGTACCTACCGCTGAAGGTGATCCGCGAGCACCTCGAAGCGATGGATCGCGGCCTCGAGCCTCCAGCGAGTCCGGGGTTGAGCCCGCGAGTGCCTGTCGCCGTTGTGCGGGGTGGCGGCTATCCCGAAGCAGACGACTTCGCCAGGGACGGTGCCGATCTTCGCCTGTCGCGCGATGAGCTGCTCGCCACCGCCGAGATCGAATCTGAACTGCTCTCAGCGCTGGAGAGCTACGGCCTCATCGCCAAGAGGCGGAGCGGCGAGCACTATGACGGCGACGCGGTCGTCGTGGCGAAAGCCGCTGGCGAACTGGCAGCGTTCGGCATCGAACCCCGGCACCTTCGCGCCTTCAAGTCAGCTGCCGACCGGGAAGCCGGTCTGATCGAACAGGTAGTGACGCCTCTCCTTCGGGGGCGTTCAGCTGACTCCAAGGGACGCGCCGAAGAGGCCACTCGAACCCTCGCGGCGCTGAGCGTTCGGCTGCATGCGGCGCTGGTGAAAGCACAACTCGGGCCTGGCCTCCGCACCTGACACCGCTCGCACGTCCGCCTTCACTTCCGAACGGTCTGACTTCCCGAACAGCGATAGGGTGAAGGCATGAAACCCGTTGACGTGGTCGGAGTCCGGGTGGAGATGCCGACGAACCAACCCATCGTTCTGCTTCGTGAACGTGGCAGCGAGCGGTACCTCCCGATCTGGATCGGTGCGGTCGAGGCCACTGCGATTGCCTACGCCCAGCAGGGCGTTGAGCCCGCGCGGCCGCTGACGCATGACCTGCTCGCAGATGTCGTCGGTGGACTGGGACATCGGCTCGTCGAGGTCCAGATCACCGATCTCTCCGATGGTGTCTTCTTCGCCGAGCTCGTGTTCGAGGGCGGTCAGACCATCAGTGCCCGGCCGTCTGACGCCATCGCCCTGGCTCTTCGGGTCGACGCACCCGTCGTTGCGTCCCCGGAGGTGCTGGACGAGGCGGGCATAGCCTTGCCGGGTGACGATGAGTCGGAGTTGGGGGCCGAGATAGAGGATGCGCTCGGCCAGGCAGCGGAGCGAAGTGTGCCGAGCGAGGGCGAGCTCGAACGCTTCCGCGAGTTCCTGGAGGGAATCTCCCCTGAGGACTTCGGCAGCCCTGGGGCGTCCGAGCCTGAGTCACCTGGGCCTGACTCACCTGGGCCCTCTTCCTAACTATCAATGTTTACCTGAGGGTTGCAGTCGCTCGACTCCCCCTTGAGACTTTCCTCCGGCGTGTCGCGGGCGGGTGCGTTGACCGCACCCGAACGTGGGCCTAGCGTGCTCTCGACACCACGGTAATCCCAGGCGTGTACTTTCCTCCGAGCCACCGGCTCGACGCGACTGGTTCGGCCGGGGCAGACGGAGGTCAAGAGTGACTGGTGGCGGACCCCGAGCCGACGACGGCACCGGCGCCGACATGGCGCAGCAAGCGGCAGCTAAGGAGTCGGCGCGCACGAGTGCTGGGCAACAAGGGCTGCTCTTCACCGATGTAGTGCGTGCACTGCCGGAAGACATCGGCTACCGAGGTCCCACCGTGTGTGCTGCCGCCGGAATCACCTACCGCCAGCTCGACTACTGGGCGCGCACCGGGCTCGTCGAGCCAAGCATTCGCGGCGCCAGTGGCTCGGGCACCCAGCGCCTGTACGGCTTCCGTGACGTTCTCGTTCTGAAGATTGTCAAGCGACTGCTGGACACTGGAGTGTCGCTTCAACAGATCCGTACCGCCGTGCAGCACCTGCGCGAAAGCGGGACGGACGACCTCGCCACGATCACCTTGATGAGCGATGGCGCATCGGTCTACGAGTGCACCAGCGCGGACGAGGTGATCGACCTTGTCCAAGGTGGGCAAGGCGTCTTCGGTATCGCGGTCGGCCGAGTTTGGCGTGAAGTTGAGGGAAGCCTCGCTGAGATGCCATGGGAGCGACCAGACGCCGAAGGCGCCGGAGATGAGCTCACCGAATCTGGGGGTCACCCGTCCGACGAACTGTCGGCACGTCGCCGAGCCCGCACCGCGGGCTGAGGGTAGAGTCGGGAGCGCCGACGACCCCGGCGGAAGAGTCTCTCGCAGCCAGCGAGGGCGCCGAAGGAGCAATTCTCCCCAGAAACTCTCAGGCCCCCGGACCGCTTGGGTGAGGCGCCTCTGGAAAGCGGGCTGAAAGCCCCACCGACGGTGCAAGCGCCACAACTGCTTTGGCAGCTGGGGCGCGAACCTCTCAGGTGCCGATGACAGAGGGGGAGCCCAGTCCACCTTTTTGGAGGCGCTCCTGATGACCGACACGCTGCCCGACACGCTGGCTGACGCTGCTTCCGCTGACTCCGATCTGCTCAATCGACACGACCCCGCAAGGGCGTCCCTTGCTGCACTTGAGACGCACATGCCGTTTGTGCGCAGGCACGTCGGCCCTGGGGCTACCCAAACCGCGCACATGGTCGCGGCCCTGGGTCGTTCCAGCCTCGACTCTGTCATCGACGAAGCCGTCCCCGAGGTGATCCGGATGGTGGAGCGGCTCGCCCTTCCTCCGGCGCTGTCCGAGGTCGAGGTGGTCGACGAACTGCGTGCCCTCGCGGCCAAGAACCGACCGATGGTCCAGATGATCGGACTTGGGTACTACGACACATTTACCCCAGCCGTCATCTTGCGTCGGGTTCTTGAGAACCCAGGCTGGTACACGGCCTACACCCCGTACCAGCCGGAGATCAGCCAGGGACGGCTCGAGGCGCTGCTCAACTTCCAGACCATGATCGAGGACCTCACCGGCCTTCCGACGGCAAATGCGTCGCTGCTCGACGAAGCAACGGCAGCGGCCGAGGCGATGACCATGGCAGTCAGGGCATCGCGCACGTCAGCCACGCTGATCGTTGATGCTGACGTCTTTCCGCAGACGATTGCGGTCCTGCAGACCCGAGCCCGCCCGCTCGGGATCCAGCTCGACGTGCGTGACCTACGCACTGAGGGTCTGCCGGCCGGAGACATCGCCGGACTGGTCTTGCAGTACCCGGCGGGGAGTGGAGTCGTCCGCAACCCAGAACCGTTGATCGCGGCTGCCCATGAGCGTGGCGCTCAAGCAATCGTGATCGCTGACCTACTGGCGCTGACCATTCTCAAGCCGCCCGGCGAGATGGGTGCCGACATCGTGGTGGGAACCTCGCAACGCTTCGGCGTCCAGCCCGGTTTCGGCGGACCACACGCCGGCTACATGGCTGTTCGTGCCGGCCTCGAGCGGCAGCTGCCAGGACGCCTTGTTGGAGTTTCGATCGACGCCGACGGCGCTCCTGCCTACCGGTTGGCGCTGCAGACCCGCGAGCAGCACATCCGCCGGGAGAAGGCGACGAGCAACATCTGCACTGCACAGGTGCTCTTGGCTGTGATGGCAAGCATGTACGCGGTCTACCACGGCCCTGAGGGGCTACGCGGTATTGCGCACCGCGCGCACCGCTTCGCTCGACTCGTGGCCGCCGGCCTTGAGCGCGCCGGTCTCTACGTGGTTCACGAGCACTTCTTCGACACAGTCCTGGTACGCGTCCCAGGCCGTGCCGAGAAGGTCCTGCGTGCCGCACGTGGACGTGGTATCAACCTGCGCCATGTGGACGCAGACACGATCGGAATCAGCACCGACGAGGTGACCCTGCGGGCGAACGTCGAGGATGTGTGGGCGTCATTTGGCGTCGAGAATGTCGACATCGACGCGCTCGATGAGCTGATTGTCACCGAAGGGGACATCGGGGTTCCAGCAGAGCTCGTGCGCACGTCAGAGTTCTTGACACACCCGGTCTTCTCCAGCCATCGCAGCGAGACCGAGATGTTGCGCTATCTCCGTCGTCTACAGGACAAGGACGTCGCTCTCGACCGGTCGATGATCCCACTGGGGTCGTGCACCATGAAGCTTAACGCCACTACTGAGATGGAGGCGGTGACCTGGCCGGAGTTCGCGAACATCCACCCCTTCGCCCCGTTGGAGCAGGCCCAGGGATACCTCGAGCTGATTGACCAGCTCGAGGAGTGGCTGATTGCCATCACCGGCTACGACGCCGTGTCACTTCAACCCAATGCCGGAAGCCAAGGGGAGTTCTCCGGGCTCTTGGCGATCCGCGCGTACCACGACTCGCGCGGCGACAGCGACCGAACGATCTGCCTCGTTCCAGCCTCGGCTCATGGCACGAACGCTGCGAGTGCGGTCATGGCCGGAATGAAGGTGATCGTCGTCAGCACCGGCGAGGACGGCGATCTCGATATGGCAGACCTCACAGCCAAGATCGATCAGCACCGAGACCAGCTTGCAGCACTGATGATCACCTACCCGTCGACCCACGGTGTTTTTGAGGCGGAGGTCCGCGACGTCTGCGCATTGATTCACGATGCTGGCGGTCAGGTCTACGTTGATGGCGCGAACCTCAACGCCCTCGTTGGTCTGGCTCAACCGGGACGGTTCGGCGCCGATGTGTCGCACTTGAACCTGCACAAGACGTTCTGTATCCCGCACGGTGGCGGCGGGCCAGGTGTAGGGCCGGTTGCAGTGCGCTCGCACCTGGCACCGTTCCTGCCGAACCACCCCATGGTGGATGAGGCTGGACCGACGAGTGGAGTCGGACCGGTGTCAGCTGCCCCCTGGGGGTCGGCCGGGATCTTGCCCATCTCGTGGGCCTACGTTCGCCTCATGGGGCCCGAAGGGCTTACGCAAGCGACGAAATCGGCAGTGCTGTCGGCCAATTATATCGCCCACCGGCTCGCCCCGTACTACCCGGTGCTCTACACCGGCGATACCGGTCTGGTGGCTCACGAGTGCATCCTCGATCTTCGAGAGATCACCAAGGAGACTGGCGTCACCGTCGACGACGTGGCCAAGCGACTGATCGACTACGGCTTCCACGCCCCGACGATGTCCTTCCCGGTCGCAGGCACGCTCATGGTCGAGCCCACTGAGAGCGAAGGGCTTCGGGAGATCGATCGGTTCATCGACGCCATGATGGCGATCCGGTCAGAGATCGACCGGGTCGCGGCAGGGGAGTGGAGCGTTGAGGACAGTCCCCTGCGCGGGGCTCCGCACACCGCTGCCGCTGTCGCCGGTGAGTGGTCGGCCAGCTACTCGCGTGAGCTAGCTGTCTACCCGACGCAGTCGGTGCGGCAGGACAAGTACTGGCCACCTGTGCGTCGCATCGACGGGGCCTACGGCGACCGTCACCTGATCTGTTCCTGTCCGCCTGTTGAGTCCTTCGCCTGATCTGCATGGCGGGGTCACGGGTCATCGCGTCGCTGCGACAACTCCCGCTGACCAACCTGGCGCCCTGCCACCTCTCGGCGGAGACACGGACGAAAGGTCGACTCCGGCGTGCGTGAGAGCCCACGCCACCAACGAGTTGGAGTTCCACATGTCACCCGTCTTCAGCTCGTCGCGCCCCCACGTCACACGCGGGAAGGACGAGACAGCCTCGAGCACGGCCAAGGTTTGATCGGAGTCAGTGGTGACGCGGGTGGGGCCGTCAACGGCCTCGGCCAGATCGGGAATTATGCCGCCGCGCCAGCGCCGCAGCTCATAGCGGAAGAATCGCGAACGCCCGAGCATCCTGAGTCCTACAGGACCCTCGCCGACGACCCCTTCCCGCCCGTGCCCGCTACCCCAGGCTGGAGCCATCTCGACGGTGGAGCGCACGTCGTCAAGCCAGATCTCAAGGGCAGCGTGGTAGAGGTTCTCCGGTCGGCGCCTGGCGCGGAGAGCCGCGACCCCTTCAAAAAGCCGGCCGCTCCAGCGAACAACGGGCAAGGCGGCTCCAGCCCCCAGGGGTATCCAGTACAGGTCCACCCGGCCCTTGGCTGGATTGCATGTTGCGCTCATCTCGGCCAATGGTGCCAGGATGCAAGGGTGCCCGTCCTCCTCGCAGCCGCCACGGCGTTGCCTCTTCACCGCTACCCCCAGGGCGAGATCACTGAGGCGTTCACCGAACTCATGGTCGGCGGCGGGCGTACGAGCTCGTCTCATCTCGAGACTGAAGAACGATCGATGGCCGGTTTGCGCAGTGCCATTGCCCGGACCCATGCGGCGACAACGGTCGAGTGGCGTCACCTGGCCTTGCCCTTGGCTGACTACGCGAAGCTTGAAGACTTCGGCGCTGCCAACGACGCCTTTCTGCGCGAGGCGCCGCCGCTGGCAGCGCGCGCTATCGGGCTGGCGCTCGAACGGGCGGGCGTTGCAGCCAAGGACATCGACCTCGTGATGTCGACCACCGTCACGGGGGTGGCGGCCCCGAGCTTGGATGCCCGTCTCATGCCGTTGCTAGACCTTCGTCCTGACGTCAAACGCATGCCTCTGGTCGGTCTCGGTTGCGTCGCTGGTGCCGTGGGGGTCGCCCGAGTTGCCGACTATTTGCGGGGCCACCCCGATGACGTGGCAGTCCTCGTCAGTGTCGAACTGTGTTCGCTAACTCTGCAGCAGGACGATACGTCGATGGCCAACGTAGTCGCCTCTGGGCTGTTCGGCGACGGTGCGGCCGCAGTCGTTCTGGTGGGCGACGCCCGTGCCGACCGACTAGGACGCGATGGTGTTCGGGTTCGCGACTCGTTATCGCACTTCTTCCCCGATACCGAGCGCGTGATGGGTTGGGACGTCGGCTCCTTCGGGATGCGCGTTGTGCTGTCGCCCACCGTCCCTGACCTGGTGGCGAACGAGCTGCCGCCAGTCATCGATGGTCTGCTCGCCCGGAACGGGCTGAAGGCCGGTGACATCGAGCACTGGGTGGCGCACCCAGGTGGGCCGAAGGTACTTACGGCTCTGGAAGGGGCGCTGGGGGTGGACGCCACGGCAACAGCGCTGACGTGGGACTCGCTGCAAGAGGTGGGAAACATCTCGTCGGCATCGGTGCTTCATGTGCTTGAGAAGACTCTTGCCGGCTCCCCGGCTGGGTCTGGCCGGCCGGCGGTGCTCCTGGCGATGGGGCCAGGTTTTTGTGCCGAGCTGGTCCTGCTCGAGTGGTGATCACGTGACATCAACGACGTGGTTCGCCCTGCTGGTTGCAGCGGTCGGTGTGGAACGGATGGTTGAGCTTGTCACCTCCCAGCGTCACATCGCCTGGGCCAAGGCTCGTGGCGGCGTCGAGCTCGGCCGCGAGCACTATGTGGCGATGGTGCTCATCCATATCGGACTCTTGGTCGGGTCGGTGCTCGAAGTCGTCTTGCTGGGGCGGGTCTTCCTGCCCTGGCTCGGCTGGCCAGCGCTGGTGGGCGTTGGCATTGCTCAGGGGTTGCGTTGGTGGTGCATCGCCACCCTGGGGCAGCAGTGGAACACCCGCATCGTTGTCGTTCCTGGCGCAGGGCGAGTCGGTGGTGGGCCCTACCGGTGGCTGCATCACCCGAACTACCTAGCCGTTGTGGTCGAAGGGATCTGCCTCCCTTTGGTACACACGGCGTGGATCACTGCGACGCTCTTCACACTCGCCAATGCATGGGTGCTGCGCCAACGTATCCCAGCAGAGAACAAGGCACTTCGGGTGCTTGATAGCGCATCGGTGGCAGACCGGTGAAGGTTGTTGTCGTCGGTGGGGGACCGGTGGGCCTGTATGCCGCCGCTGCGGCCCAGCTTGCCGGAATGGACGCGACGGTTATCGAGCAACGAGAAGGCGTCATCGACAAGGCGTGCGGCGAGGGGCTGATGCCGGCGGCTCTGGGCGCCCTCCGCGAAATCGGTGTCGACCCCGTCGGCGTCGAGTTCGGCGGCATCCGATACCTCGATGCGGAGGGACGCCGGCAGGTGCGTGCCACGCTGGCCACAGCCCCTGGGCGCGGAGTTCAACGGACAACTCTGATGGCCGCCCTGTTGGCCCGGACAGAAAGCGTCGGTGTCACGTCGATTCACGACCGGGTGATCGGCATCGACCAGGACGCGACGAGGGTCTGCCTGACTTTGGCAAGAGGCGGTGGAGTCGAAGCGGACGTGGTGCTGGGTTGCGATGGGCTGTCATCGGGTGTTCGCAGCGCCATCGGGTTGGGCCGTGTGACTACCGGGCCGGTGCGTTACGGGCTTCGGCAACACTTCTCGGTGCGGCCGTGGAGCGACGACATTGAGGTGTACTGGGCCAGCCGGGGAGAGGCGTATCTGACGCCGGTGGCGCCAGAGATCGTTGGCGTTGCCCTTCTCGGTGAGCGTGGAGGGACCTTCAACGATCGCTTGGCGGACTTTCCCGCGCTCGTCGCGCGGCTCGGGGGAGCCCTGCCCGTAGGGGCGACGCTGGGGGCTGGGCCACTCCGTCGTCGCGCCGCTCACCCTCTTCGTGGGCGAGTGCTCCTTGTGGGTGATGCTGCCGGATACGTCGACGCACTCACCGGCGAAGGACTTGCGATCGGATTCATTGGCGCCCGCGCCGCCGTCTCAGCGGCTGCGTCGGGGAACCTGGATCAGTACGCGGCCGATTGGAGCCGCATCACCCGACGCTTTCGTTGGTCGACCGAGGCGCTGCTTCGGGCCACCCAATGGCGAGGGTCGCGAGCGGCGCTACTGCCGCTGGCCCAGAGGATGCCAACGGTATTCAGCCGAGCGGTCACCACGATGACCTGACCGGACATGACCGTCGGCAGCTCACGTGCGCCCGTCACGCTCCTGCGCTTCGAAGAGCGATGCCTGCTGGGGTTCGGTCTCCGGCATCCACATCGCATGTTCGACGCTGAAACCTGCTGCGGTGAGGGTGTCAACGACAAGTGCGTCGTCGTCGACGACGAGGTCAATCGTCGCGGTTGCGGCGAGGCGTTGGACCTCGTCGAGCTTGAACATCTGAGCCGGGCGGCGATCGGTGTCGGGACGCATCAGCACGCTGGCGTTCGGGAAGCCGTTGCTGGCCAGCCAGGTCTCGGTGTCGAGCCGACAGCGTTCGGGACGTCCGGTGAGGTAGATGATGTCGCCGCGCGCCGCCAATTCGGTGGCGCGGTTCAGTCCCTCCGGCAGGGGAGCGTCATCAGGAGCGGCGGAGAAGAAGGCGTCCCAGTCCTTGGGTCGACGATGAACATGGGGGAGCCGGTGCCGGACGTCGGCCAGAACGCCGTCGATGTCGAGCACGGACAGTCCCATGCCTCCAGCCTACGGAGTCGGGGAGAGAACTGGCTCCATGGTGACCGCCTGATAGGTGCCCTTCACGTACAGCCCGTTAGAAATCACGGCGAGACCGCGCCCGGTCCCCGCCCAGTTGGGCACGATCGTCACCTGGTCACCCTCGCCATTGAGGGGAGCGGTCGTACGGCCGGTATCGAGAGCCTGCGGCGCCACGTACTTCGCGAAGGACGTGGTGGTTGCAGATCCAGTCCATTGCAGAATCTGATCCGTTGCTTGACGAAGCGAGCCCGACTTCCAGCCGTCCACGACGTAAACGTCTTGCGCTCTGCCGCTGCCCAAGAGGTCACCAACGGCCAGTGATCGGCCCTGCTGCAGCGGTATCTGGTACGAAATGGCGCCGTACTGACTTGTCGGACCTCTCCAAAGCCGCACAAGGAACTTGGTTTGCCGGACGGCTAGCAGGTCGAGATGTCCATCGCCGTTCACATCCGCGAGGGCAACGTCGCGATACGTCTCCGAACTTGGGACTCCAAGTGAGGCGCGCACATCGACGAATCCGTCGGGAGTGTTGGCGAAGAAGTAGGTGACTTTCGCGGCGCACTTGCTTGAGTACTGCCCGGTCGCCTGCGGTTCCGCTCGCTCGACAAACCCGGGAGCCTGGTTGATGTACAGGTGATTGGGTTCGACGAAGAGCGATGACGGTTCGTTGGTGACGTAGATGTCGCTGATCCCATCGGCGTTGGCGTCGACGGCAACTGCGTCTCGTCCACGACCGTGCGGATTGTCGACCTGCAACGCTGCTGCGGCATCGACATAGGTACCGATGGGGGTCTGCACGTAAAGGCGGTTCGGATAGGGTTTGGTGCACTTGCCCTGGCAGGCTCCGGTCGTGAAGTAGAAGTCGACCCGGCCATCTGGTGGGCCGAACGTCCCGTCCTCGTTGACACTTGCGAAGTCACTGCTCGTGCAGCCGTGGTAATCACTGACCGGGCCGAATTCGTAGGACCTTGCGAAGGACCCGTCGGGTGACTGGCGAAGGAGCGGCCAGGGATCTGAACCGTGCATAGACAGAACCAGATCGGTCATGCCGTCGGGGTCGACGTCCACGGCGCACAGCTGCCCGTCGGTCCCCGAGGAGATCTGCAGTCCGATTGCCCCTCCGACGTCGGTCGCACTCCACGCCGTGGGCCCGGTCTCGGCACGAGCGGCTGTCCTCGGTGTCCAGGCTGCTGGAATGGCGATCAGGATCGCGCAAGAGCCGGCCAGGACCAGCGCACGTTTGGATCGACGACCCGGTAGTGAATCAGTAACGATCACAAAGACGGTTTACCCTTAGCCTCTCCCAAAGGATGTAGACAAAAGGAGCTCGTCAACCCGATCCGGCGGCGGCTCCTTGGGGGACGGTGAGCGCCGGCAACAGGGAGGAGGGATCAAACCGGACGCAAAAGATCAAGGCAGTGCCCTACTCCTTCCGTACGACCTGACATAATGTCGATTATCGGCGGTTGGGACACGATCGGGCCAAGCACGAGTGGTCGTTGCGCTGCGGCCGACGGCTGGCCATGCTCAAGCTGAGGCCACCGCCCGTACCGCTCCCGTTACGGCGGCGCCGACGGCGGCTTCGCAAGGGGGGCGCGTGAGCAATAAGGAGCCACGATGCGCAAGCAATTACTGATCCCCGCTGGCATGGTCCTTTCACTGGTGGGCTGGGTGGCCGCACCGGCAGAGGCATCGACGGTGGTCGGGCTCTGGCACATGGACGACTCCGGCACCGTGATGAATGACTCCTCCGCGAACAACCTGGACGGCACGCTCTCCTCAAACGTCGAGACTGGTGTGGATGGGTCCTCCGGCAATGCCTTCCAGTTTCCCAAGAAGCCGTCGTGGGTGTCTGTGCCCAACTCTACGAAGCTCAACCCAGGGACGGGCACGTTCACCATCGGTGTCCGCGTGCTGTTCACCGAGAAGCCATCGTCCACGGTCGGCGACTACGACCTAGTTCGGAAAGGCCTCGGCACCACCACCGGCGGAAACTGGAAGTTGGAGATTCTTCAGAACGGCTACGCCTACTGCCAGTTCCAGGGGTCGAGCGGCAAGGTCACCGTCAGTCGAGGCCCCGACCTTTCAGACGGTCACTGGCACACCATCAGTTGCACGCGTTACGGCTCAAGCGTTCGCATCACGGTGAACGGCTCATCGACGACCAAGAGTGGGTCGACCGGAACCATCGCCAACACGTCAACGATGTACGTCGGGGCAAAGGACAGCTCGGGCGAAGACCAGTACGTCGGCCTGTTGGACGAGCTACGGACCACGGCCGGTTAGCCCCGGCGACCCACCTGCTCCGATGCGGGCCACGCGGACCCTCGATGTCGTAGGTCGCCAGCTGTGTGAGCCTTGCAGTGACCTCAGGAAGTAGTTCCTCGGTGCGATGGCTCAGAAGTGAACGAGGAGGACGCCGTGACGTTCATCGAACGACCTGAGGTCGGCGCCTTCGGACCGGAGTAGGTCGTGGTGGTCAACGACGCGGCGCCGGGGCTGACCGGTTTCGTCGTTGTCGACAATCTTGCGGCAGGACCGGCGATCGGTGGCGTGGGGATGGCTGCCGACGTCTCGGTCGTAGAGGTGGCCCGCTTGGTCCGTGCGATGACTCTGAAGAACGCGCTGGCCGGTCTGCCGCACGGCGGCGCAAAGGGCGGCATCGTCGGTGGCCCCTTCATGGCGCGCGAGGTGAAGGTGACGCTGGTGCGGTGCTTTCGGATCCCGAATCCGGACTATCCGCGGATACATCCCAGGAGCAGACATGGGCATGGCGAAGGGCTGATGGCCCAGCTTCGCGAGTCCTGTGGTCGTGCGGTCGGACTCCCCCCCCGCCGGGCCTCGGTGGAATTCCATTGGACGTCCTGGGTGCGACCGGGGTGGGGCGGGAGGGTGCCAACATTCCGGCCAGCCCGGAGGCGGAGGAGGTTCTCCACACCCGCGGAGTCCTCGTTCTCCCCGACTTTGTCGCCGACGCAGGAGGGGTGATATGCGCGGCGGTCGAGCACGCAGGCGGCACCGCCTCCCAGGCGTTCACCGTGATCGAAGAGCGGATTCGTACCAACACCGATCAAATGCTCGACGCGTCGGCCGAAACGGGACAGCCTCCCCCAGTGGTGGCGCAGCATCTTGCCCAGTTGAGGGTGAAGGTGGCAATGAACTACCGCTGGCTGGGTGGCTGAATGCAGTTGAGCCGTGGTTCGCGGAACCGCCGTTCCGCATCGCGGAACATTGCGAACCACCGGGACCAATGGCCTGGAATCCCAGGCATCTCTACGTCAAGGTATCTGCGTGAGCATCCCTAGTGACCTCGATATTGCCCGCGCGTCCACCGTCCTCCCGATCGGCGAGATCACCAGCTCAATGGGACTACCAGAGCATCTATGGGAACCGTACGGCCGGGAAATCGGCAAGGTCAGTCTCGATGCGATCGAAGAGCTGGCCGACCGTCCCCCGGCGAAGTACATCCTGGTCACGGCAATCACACCCACCCCCCTCGGCGAAGGCAAGACGACGACCTCGATCGGACTGGCCCAGGGCTTCGGACGCATCGGCAAGCGGGCCACCTTGGCGCTGCGGCAGCCCTCCATGGGCCCGACTTTCGGCATCAAGGGCGGAGCGGCCGGCGGTGGCTACAGCCAGGTAATTCCGATGGAGAAGCTCAACCTGCATCTCACCGGGGACTTCCATGCCATCACCGCTGCACACAACCTGCTCGCGGCGATCGTCGACAACCACCTGTATCAGGGCAACGAGCTCGGCCTCGACCCGCACGCGATTGAGTGGCGTCGGGTGATGGACGTCAACGACCGCGCGCTTCGCAATGTGATCGTCGGACTCGGGACTAGGCTCGACGGAGTGCCTCGCCAGACCGGGTTCGACATCACCGCGGCCAGCGAGCTCATGGTGCTTCTTGCATTGGCGACCTCGGAGAAAGACCTCCGCGAACGGGTGGGAAAGATCGTGGTTGGCTACACCAAGTCAGGTGAGCCAGTGACGGCTGAAGATCTCAAGGTGGCCGGCTCGATGGCCGTCATCTTGCGTGACGCCCTCAAGCCCAACGTGCTGCAGACTATTGAGGGTCAGCCTGCTCTCGTGCACACCGGCCCCTTCGGCAATATTGCAACCGGACAGTCCTCAATCGTTGCCGACATGATCGGCATTCGCACTGGCGACTACCTCATCACCGAAGCCGGTTTTGGCGCCGACATTGGTGCCGAAAAGTTCTTCGACCTGAAGTGCAGGTTGTCCGGTCTGACGCCGTCGGCTGCGGTTGTCGTGGCCACCGTCCGAGCGCTGAAGGCCCACTCCGGTCGCCACTCAATCAAGCCGGGCAAGCCATTGCCGCCTGAGCTGCTGGCTGAGAACCCTGACGAGGTGGCAACCGGCGGCGCCAACCTCCGCAAACACCTCGAGAACCTCAAGAAGTTTGGCATCACACCGGTCGTGGCCATCAACGCCTTCCCCACCGATCACCCGAGTGAGCACGCAATCATCGCCGAGATCGCAGCCGAGGCTGGGGCGCGTTCTGCGGTCGCCACCCACGTCGTCGATGGTGGCGCCGGTGCGGTGGACCTCGCGCGCGTCGTCGAGGAAGTGGCCAACGAGCCGAACGACTTCAAGTTCTTGTACCCCCTCGAGGACAGCATCGAGAAGAAGATCGAGACGATCGCCACCGAGCTCTACGGTGCGACCGGTGTCGACTTCTCCCCCGCTGCGGCAGCTCAGGCCAAGAAGTACGCGGCCCTCGGCTACGGGCACCTGCCTATCGTCATCGCCAAGACCCATCTGTCGATCACCAGTGACGCCAGTCTGCTCGGTGCACCGAAGAACTGGGGGCCGCTGCCCGTCCGCGAATTGCGTCTTGCGGCCGGTGCTGGATACGTCTACGCCGTCTGCGGTGAGATCCGGACCATGCCTGGGCTCTCGAGCCACCCGGCGGCCGAACGGATCGACATCGACGCTGACGGGAACATCGTCGGGCTGTCCTAGGGCGGACGCTCGCCTGCACTGCCCCGTTTCTGTGAGGATGCTGGCGTGACAACAGCAGCTGATTCATCGGCGTCCCTGGAAGACCTGCGCGCACGGGTCAGTGCTGTGATGCCTGGCGTCGCGGCCGACCTCGCCCGGCTCGTGGCGATCCCCTCGTGCGCGTTTCCTGGATTCCCGGCCGAGCCGGTGCTCGAGATGGCCGAAGAGACGGTCGCGCTCCTGAGGCGCAGTGGGTTGCCCAACGCTCGGTTGCTGGAGGTAGCTGGCGGGTACCCCGTCGTGTATGCCGACCGCCCGGCGCCACCGGGTACGCCGACGGTGCTGCTGTATGCGCACTACGACGTCCAACCGGCACCGCCAGAGCAAGGCTGGACGATCGATCCGTGGAACCCGGTGGTCCGAGAGGGCCGGCTCTACGGGCGCGGCGCCGCCGATGACAAGTCAGGGATCGCGATGCACGCGGCAACCCTTCAGGCGCTCGGCGATGGCGTGGCGATCGGCTTGCGCGTCGTCATCGAAGGCGAGGAGGAGACTGAGTCGCACCTCGAAGCGTTCGCGCTCGCGAACCCCGAACTGTTCAACGCGGACGTTTACGTCATCGCCGATGGCGGCAACGAGCAGGTCGGTGAGCCGGTGATCGAGGTAACGACGCGGGGCGGAGTCGTTTTGGACATCGAGGTCAGCACCCTCGAGCGACCTGTCCACTCAGGCCTCTTCGGGGGCGGCGCCCCAGATGCGCTCATGGCACTGATGCGGCTGCTCGCCACCTTGCACGATGATGCTGGCGACGTCGCGGTAGCCGGGCTCGCTGGCTCGGAGTGGCGAGGCGGAGACACCGATGAGGAGCTCTTCCGGCGAGCGTCCGGGATGCTCCCCGGTCAGCCTCTCGTCGGCACCGGACGCCTCTCCAGCCGGCTCTGGTCCCGTCCAGCCATCTCGGTGATCGGCCTCGACGCTGCACCAACGCACGGTGCGGTGAATGCACTGGCCCCACGGGCCAAGGCGACTGTCTCGATGCGCATCCCCCCTGGTGCTGACGCAGACCGTGAATGCCAACTGTTGACCGAGCATCTGCTGGCGGCCGCCCCCTGGGGCGTGAGTGTCGACGTGAAACCCACCGCTGGGTGGCCTGGTTGGAGTACCTCACCAGATGGTCCGGCCGTGACGACGGCACGAGCCGCGATGGCTGATGTCTATGGCAAGCCGACCGAGGTCATCGGCAGCGGCGGCTCTATCCCGCTGCTCACCACACTGGCCGAAATCAACCCAGCCGCCGAGTTCGTGCTGTGGGGCGCTGAGGACGGCGCGCAGGCCAACATCCACTCCGCCAACGAGAGTGTTGACCTCCAAGAGCTCGAGCGGGCGGCACTGGCTCAGACGGTCTTCCTGCATCGCCTGGGCGCTGGCGTTTCCTCCGGGTAGTGACGCCGCCTCCAGGTGCTGCTCCCCTGCACGCCTTTCTTGAGCACGACGGGCCAATCCCGATGGTCCATCGCGGCGCGCCACTGAACAGTGACTCGCAGGTCGTCGAGAACACCAGAGCCGCCTTTCGACGCGCCTATCGAGGTGGATTCCGCTACTTCGAGACCGATGTTCGGGTCACGCAGGACGGTGTGCTGGTGGCGTGCCATGACCACTCCCTCCGCCGCGTTGCGGGAGAGCGAGTCCAGATTGCCCAGGTGACGTGGGCCGAGCTCTCGAACATTCCGGTCGGAGACGAACCCCTCCCCCGACTCGTCGACCTGCTCGATGAGTATCCGGATGTGTCGTTCAACATCGACCCGAAGGTGGACGCCGCCGTCCGCCCCCTCGTTGGGTTACTCCTCGACCGGGACGTGCTGGCGCGAACCTGTGTCGCGTCATTCAGCGATCGGCGCCTCAGGTGGGTACGAACGGCCCTCGGGCCGAGGGTATGTACGGCCGCCGGGCCTCGTGAGCTGAGAAGGGCGATGACGCAGATGGCGGGGGGCCAAACGCTTGATCTCCCCGGCGTTGACGTTCTGCAAGTGCCCAGGTGGCTCACCCGACGGACACCACGGCTCGGCACAAGGCGAGTCGACCTCCTTGAGTTCGCTAGGCGTGTCGACCTTCCCGTCCATGTCTGGACGGTCAACGAT
The DNA here is from genome assembly GCA_027118455.1 of Actinomycetes bacterium. GTDB lineage: Bacteria > Actinomycetota > Actinomycetes > JAHEKZ01 > JAHEKZ01 > JAHEKZ01. The sequence goes on along the minus strand of JAJAYZ010000067.1, from coordinate 50,406 downwards.
GGCGCCGAGATGGCACGACTGCTGGCGAGGGGGGTCGATGGCGTCATGAGTGATGACACTGACGTGTTGACGGACGTCTTCACTGCCAACGGTTGGCGACCTCACCGGTGACAACAGAGAGCGCAAACCTGCCCGACGATCAACGGCGACGCCAGCAGCGCGCCTGGTACTTCTACGACTGGGCAAACTCGGCCTTCTCGACGACGGTTGTCACAGTCTTCCTCGGCCCGTACCTCACGACTCTCGCCGAGGACGCGGCCGGTGCAGATGGCCGCGTTGGCTTCATCTTGTGGGACGTCCGGCCGGGCACCTACTTCTCTTTGCTCGTGTCGTTTTCGGTAGTTCTCCAGGTGTTGGTCCTTCCGGTGACGGGGGCGATTGCCGACCGATCCGGGCATCGGCGTCAGCTACTGGCGACCTTCGCCGCGATTGGTTCTGTGGCGACGATGACCATGGTTGTCCTCACCGACGGGCGCTTTGTGCTCGGTGGGTTCTTGCTGGTGGTGGCCAACCTTGCGTTCGGTATGAGTGTCGTTGTCTACAACGCGTTCCTCCCCCAGATCGCAACGGCCGACGAGCGCGACCGGGTCTCATCACATGGCTGGGCGCTCGGATACCTGGGTGGGGCGGTGCTGCTGGTCGTGAATCTGGCGCTCTACCTGGGGCATGACGCCTTCGGACTGTCTGAGCGCGAAGCCGTGCGGATCAGTTTGCTCTCAGCAGGGGTTTGGTGGGCGGTCTTCACGATCATTCCGGTGCGCGGACTGCGAAGTCTGCCGAGGCCCGACAACAGTGATCCCGAGCCAGCACCGTCAAGGGGAGGCGGAGTCCTCACCAGCGGCTTCCGGCAGTTGGGTGGCACGCTGCGCGACATTCGCCGCTACCCGCAAACCCTGCTCTTTCTGTTCGCCTACCTGCTCTACAACGACGGTATTCAGACCGTCATCGCCCTCGCTGCTGTGTACATCGAGAAGGAGCTGCTCCTTGACACTTCTGTCTCGATCTCGGTGATCCTGCTCGTCCAGATCGTCGCCTTCGCCGGGGCGCTGGCCCTCGGGCGGCTCGCGGCTCGGTGGGGCGCCAAGAGGGTGATCCTCCACTCCTTGGTGGTGTGGGGCGCCATCTTGGTCGTGGCGTTCTACCTGCCGCAGAGCCAAGCGATGGGGGTCTACGGGATAGCTGTCGCGATCGGGTTCGTGTTGGGCGGCTCCCAGGCTCTGTCGCGGTCGCTGTACTCCCAGCTGATCCCGCGCAGCCGAGAGGCCGAATACTTCGCCTTCTACGAGATCTCCGAGCGCGGAACGAGCTGGCTCGGCACTTTGACCTTCGCCCTGACCTACGAGGTCTCCGGCTCCTACCGGGTGGCCATCGTCGTCCTCGTTGCCTTCTTCATCGTCGGTGGACTACTCCTCCACCGCGTGCAGGTCGGCGTGGCCATCGACGCTGTGGGGAACCTGAGGCCGGCGGTCCTCTGAACGGGCCGGGAACCGAACAGGTGTCCCCCGCACGGCGGCTTGCGCCGTCGGCTCGCCGACGTCACCCTGGAGGAACGATAAAGCGACAAAACGGACAGATAGGGCGGGAACCAACCGACGCGGGAATCCGTCGAACCGAAAAGACGTTGCCGTAGGCATCGACATTGGAGGCTGACCATGGCTGAGCGCTCGCTTCGGGGGACCCGTCTGGGTGCGACGAGTTACGAGAATGACGAGGGTGTAGAGCCAGCAGCTCGCCTCGACGTCACGTACGACTGCCCTGAAGGCCACTCCTTCACCATGCCGTTCTCCGTCGAAGCTGACGTGCCGGCTCGCTGGGAGTGCCGCGCGTGCGGAGCCGTTGCGATTGGTCGCGACGTGCCTCTCCCGGAAGAGAAGGCGATCAAACCCTCCCGCACCCACTGGGACATGCTGCTGGAGCGACGCTCGATTCCTGAACTCGAAGAGCTGCTCGAAGAGCGCCTTGGGCTCCTGCGGGCCTCCGGCGCCGCCCGCCGCTCGGCCTAAGAACGGCTCTCGGGCTGGTCACTTGGCCCCGGCACGATCTCACCGCGTACGACGCGTCCATCCGTTGGGCCGTCCTCGACGACCTCGCCCGGAACCACATCGGTGCGGGTGATCCGTCCGGTGTCGTCATCCCAGCGCAAGATGGTCAAGTTCCACGACGTCAGCCGGCGCGCGACACGCTGCCCTATCCAGACGCGAAGCAGAGCACGGACCGGTGGAAGCAGCAGCAGAAGTCCCACGACGTCTGAGACGTACCCGGGAAGCAGCAACAAGATGCCGGCTGCCATCAGGATCGCACTCTCGGTGCTGCGCGGCCGCCGCCGCCACGCTGAGCGCATGACGATGACGCCGAGCACCACCGCCACCAGGAGCAGGAGGGTCGCCGGGCCGAACCCCAGGGCATCGACGACCAGCGAGCCGACATAGAGCTCTAGGACGGGAATGACGACGAAGAACAGCAAGAAGACGACGAGCATCAGCGGCAGCCCCGTTGTGCAAGGTGCCGCGCACGGCTCGTTACCCCCCACTGAGTGACGCGCCACAGCGCTTCGGCGACGATAGCCCCGCTCATCTTGCTGTCGCCTTGCTCGCGTTCGACAAACGTGATCGGTACCTCGACGATCCTCAGCCCAGCGGCCGCCGCACGTCGGGTGAGATCGACCTGAAAGCAGTAGCCCTGCGAGGAGACCGTCGACAGGTCCATGCGCTCCAGCGCGCTACGGCGATAGGCGCGGTAACCGGCGGTCGCATCATGGACTCCCAGTCCCAGCATCAACTGCGTGTAGCGGTTTCCGCCTTGGGACAGCCATTGCCGGTGACGTGGCCAGTTTACGACGCCGCCTCCAGGCACCCAGCGCGACCCGATGACGGCGTCTGCGCATCGCAGAGCGTCCAACATTGCCGGCAGGTGCTCGGGCCGATGAGAGCCGTCGGCGTCCATCTCGACGAGCACATCAAATCCACGGCTCATCCCCCACCGGAAACCGGCCAGGTAGGCAGCTCCCAGTCCGTTCTTGGCGGTGCGGTGGAGAACCTCGATGTGGTCGTCTTCGGCCGCGAGCGAGTCGGCGAGATCGCCGGTGCCGTCCGGGCTGTTGTCGTCGACGATGAGGATGTGGGCGTCCGGAGTTGCCGCCCGGACGCGTTGCACGATCGGTGGCAGTGATGGTCGCTCGTTGTAGGTCGGGATGATGACCAGTACGTCGCCGTTCATGCTGCGATTCTGCCTCGTCGACGCACGGCCGCCAGCACGACCGCGCCGAGACCAAGAAGGGACAAGACCAGCTCGGGCCAAGCGCCTACCCGCGTGGCGAGGGTTTGGTCGGTTCTGGCAACCACCGACTCGACAACCACCTGCTGCACGAACTCTGGGGTCTCGGCTTGGACCTCACCGTCCGGGGCGATGATCCCGCTGATACCGCTCGTGGAGGCGACGAGAACCGTACGGCCATGCTCAACCGCCCGGAGCCGGCTCATCGCCCACTGTTGCTCGACCTGACCAGTGCGTCCGTACGTGGCGTTGTTGGTCTGCACCGTGATCAACTCGCCCCCGCCCGCGACGGCATCGCGGACTGCCGAGTCGAACGAGACGTCGAAGCAGATGACGTCGGCAACAGTAACGGGACCAAGGTCGATCACCCCTGGCTTGTCACCAGCAACGAAGTCGCGGGGGATCCGGTCCAATCGCGTGATGAACTTCTCGACGGTTGAGCGGAACGGGACGTACTCGCCGAACGGAACCAAGTTCTGTTTGATGTACGAAGCGCCAGGACCTGTGACCGGGTCCCACACCGTGCCTTGGTTGGCCACCCGATCCCCGCCGTCGACCTCCACAACCATCCCCACCAGTACCGGGACACCGACGTCCTTGACCACGTCATCGATGGCAGCGAACGCATCAGCGTCCAGCGCCGGATCGATGTCGGAGGCGTTCTCAGGCCAGATGACCACGTCAGGCGCGGCGACGGCGCCAGCCCGGACGTCGTCGGCGAGCTGGTGCGTAGCGTCCAGGTGAGCGGCCAGCACCGCCTCGCGTTGTCCGAATGCGTCCATTCCAGTTCGAGGAACGTTGCCCTGGACAATCGCGACGGTGATCTGACGTCCAGCTGTGGCCAGCGGGATCGCCAGGCCACTGAGCACGATGGCAAGAGCGGCGCCCGCCGCGATGGCAGATCGAAGCAGATGACGGCGAACGGCCGCTTTGACTGCGACCAGCAGCAGGGCACCTGCCAGCACGAGGATGAAACCCAGCAGGGGCACGCCACCCACCGAGGCCCAAGCGGCCGTTGGCGCGTCGGCCTGCGAATGGCCCAACCGACCCCAGGGAAAACCGCCGAAAGGCACCCGTCCCCGTAGTGCCTCGACACCAACCCACCAGCAAGCGACCCAGAACGGCCATCCACGCAGACGTACGAGTAGCGTGGCGCCGGCGCCGAACAGCGCGGTGAAAGCTGCCGACAGCACCACCACCAGCAGCCAGGCATCGGGGCCGATGACTCGCAGCCATGGCGTCAGCAGGCCGAAGAAGACCAACCCGAAGACCGCCCCGAGCAGAGCACCACGAAGCATCGGGCGGCCGGTCCGCGTCCCAAGGTCTAGTGCGGCGAGCATCCCAGTGACGGCCACGGGGGCCAACCACCACAGGTCATACGGAGGGAAGGCAAGCACCAGGAAACCACCGATCGCCGCCGAGGCGAGAACCGTCGCCAACAACGGAACGGGCCTGGCCGGTAAGGGCTCAACCTTTCGAGCCGTGGGCTGGCCCTTGGCGATAGTGCTCACCAGATGACGGTAACCCGATCACGCTTCCGCGGTGGCCACGGGTGGGGGAACGACGATGGTGCCGATGGCCGAAACGGCCAATTTTGGCTCGGCGAGCACCTCGGCAGCGGCCTCTCCGAGGTCGGGCCGGCCGCGACTGACGACACGGGCGGTGAACGTGAGCTCTCGGCTGCGCCGCCCAACCCTGCTGACCGTCGCGGTGACTTCGAGGACATCACCCGCGCGAACCGGGGCAGTGAACTGGATGTCGGAGTATGAGGCGAAGAGCCCTTCGTCGCCGTCGGTGACGATCATCAAGTCGGTAGCCACATCGCCGAAGAGACTGAGGGTGTACGCCCCGTCGACCAAGTTCCCTGCATAGTGAGCGTGCGAGTAGGGCACGTACCGCCGATGCGTGATGCTCTTCCCAAGCTTGTGGTCGGTGGGATCTGGCATCAGCGCACTCCTGCCTTCTTGCTCTTCTTCTTGGCGTTGGGCCGACGAGTGCCGGCCGGCGTCGCGCAGAGCCGGTGCGCCAGGTAGCTGGCAACTTCGCTGGGTGTCGTTCCCTTCACAAAAATGCGGTCGACGCCTAGCTCAGACGCAGCACTCTCGTCGAAGCGCGGGCCTCCAACGATCAGCACCGGCGTTGTTCCAGCCGGGTATGCCTCGCGGAACGCAGCTGACATTTGCGTGACGTTGTGGAGGTGAGCCTCTCGTTGCGTCACCACCTGGCTGACAAGCACGGCGTCAGCTTTGAGGCTCTGCGCATGCTCCACCAGATCAGGGACGGATACTTGGGCGCCGAGGTTGTGCACCTCGAGGTCGCTGTAGGCCTCCAGCCCTTTCTCCCCAGCCCAACCCTTGATGTTCAAGATCGCGTCGATGCCGACCGTGTGGGCGTCGGTACCGATGCAGGCACCAATCACCACCAGTGGACGCCGCAACGAGCGCTTGATCGCCGCGCTGACCTCCTTCGGTGAGAGAAGAGGGAACTCACGCTCCATGACGACGACCTTGTTGAGGTCGACCAGGTGGCTGCAGCGCCCGTAGACGACGAAGAAGGTGAAGTGCGGTCCCATCTGCTTGGCATGCACCACCATGGCCGGCTCAAGACCCATCTTGGCCGCCAACTGGAGTGCTGCTCCCTCGGCTCGCTTGTCGTGCGCAATGGGAAGCGTGAAGGACACTTGGACCTGGCCGTCGCCGGTGGCGTCACCATAGGGGCGAATGATGTGCGGCTCCGCGCGTTTGCTCATCGAGCATGCCCCTTCGCGTCGGCGAAGTACTCGTCGAGTAGTTCGCTGGCCGGGTTGTAGTAAGAGTTGGAGTGCTTGGCGACCCCGTCGAGTCCGCGGCCGGCGTCGGCCGGGCGCTTCATCAGCCCGAACGTGCCGTCGGCGATGGCGTTGAGCAGCTGGTCGTCCACGATCCGCTCGAGCAGCTCGATGGCCTCCCCCAGCACCTGGCGCGAGCGTTGGACGATGAATCCGTCATGCGCCGGGACGAAGTCCTCGGCCAGCCCACGGGTCGACTCCATCACGTAGCGAACGTTCTGCAGGGCGAGATCGCGGTCCGACAACCACGGTGTATGAACGGCCTCGGTCAACATGCCGACCAGGAGGATATCCTGCGCCGTCATTGAGCCGACCAGGTTGAAGAAGCCGTTCAGCAGATAGCCACCGAACACATCGCCGGTCATGTGCTTGGTGGGCGGCATCCACTTCAGCGGCGCGTTGGGGAAGAGCTCGCGGGCCAGCAAGGCGTGGGCCAGCTCGAGCCGGAACGACTCGGGCACGGTCGGATTGATCTCGAAGGCATGGCCCAGACCAAGCTGGTCGTCGACGAGCCCGGCTTCCTTGCCGAAGAACTCGTTGAGAAGCTGGCTGACGGTGACGGTGTGTGCAGCCTCGACGCCGTCCGCCGTCGTGAGGTAGTTGTCCTCGCCGGTGTTGATGATGATCCCCGCCCGTGCATGGATCTGCCTGCTGAAGCGCTGGTCGACGAAGGTGCGGATCGGGTTGATGTCGCGAAAGAGGATTCCGTACATCGAGTCATTGAGCATCATGTCGAGGCGCTCCAGGCCGGCCAACGTCGCAATCTCGGGCATGCAGAGACCCGACGCGTAGTTGGTCAATCGTACGTAGCGTCCAAGTTCGGCAGAGACTTCGTCGAGAGCTGAGCGCATCAAGCGAAAGTTCTCTTGCGTCGCATACGTGCCCGCGTAACCCTCACGAGTCGGCCCTTCTGGGACGAAGTCGAGCAGCGACTGGCCTGTTGATCGGATCACGGCCACGATGTCGGCACCTTCGCGTGCCGCAGCCTGTGCCTGCGGCATGTCCTCGTAGATATCCCCGGTGGCGACGATCAGGTAGATCCATGGCTTGGGTGGGTCGCCATACTTCTTGGTGAACCGGTCGCGAGCCTTGCGGTTGCTGTCGATCTTTCGCAGGCCGGCAGCCGCAGCCTTTCGGGACGCGCTGCGGGCACGGGTGGCGTCTCGCCCCTCGGGGGCGTGGAAGATCACCCCTCCTGCGGCGGCTTTCTGCGCGAGAGCGGTCAGGTCGGCGAACTGACCTGACGCCATCGCATGCCAGACCGGAAGGGCAACGCCGTGCTCGAGGCCGACGTCCTGACGCACGGCGTCGGCGACATGGTTCACCCAGGGTTGCCCCTCGGCATCGGCACCTGACAATCCGGCGAGACGCAGTACTGCTCGCTCGACGGACACCGTGGTGTGCGTCTTTGCCAGAGTCACGATGGGCTTACCGGCCTTGCGCGCGAGGCTACGAGCCTTTCGGACCACGGCGGGGTCAAGCTCGAGCTTGCCCTTACCTCGTCGCGTCACTTACCCCTCCCAGGGTTGATTGGTTGGACGGCGTCACTGGTGTAGACCGTACGACCTGCGACGATCGTGCGCAGACACACCGGGTCTGCAGTGCCGGGCTCCAACGACGGAAGGCCAGGGACACCCGCCCGCGGGTCGGTCGACCAGGCGGCAACCCGATCGTCTGGAGTCTCGACCACAAGCTCATCGCACTGCCACAACGCCAGGGTGGCCGGCTCACCCGGCGCCAGGACGCCGCCGCGTCGTCCAGCCGCTCGCCATCCACCGCGGGTGTGTGCGGTGAATGCAGAACGTGCGGTGAGCCGCTCTTCTGGCTGATGGTGATGGACAGCCGCCCGGATCGCCTGCCACGGAGCCAGGGGTGTCACGGGGGCATCAGAGCCGAAAGCCAACGGGATCCCGGCCGCCTGCATGCTGGCGAATGGGTTGAGGGTCGCTGCCCGGGCGGCACCGAGTCGCTCGGTGTACATGCCGGTGTCCCCACCCCACCAGGCATCGAACACTGGTTGCACGCTGGCGAGAACTCCTAGGCGCGCGAGCACTGCCCTGGCCAAGCCGTCGACCATCTCGACATGCTCAAGCCGGTGTTGGGCCGTTCGAACCACATCGTCGCCGATTGCCTCTGCTGCTTCGGTGAAGCCAGCGACGACCAGGTCCATCGCGCCATCGCCGATCACGTGGTAACCGGCCGGCACGCCGGCCATCGAACATGCAATGACGTGGTCGCGGATCGTGGCTGCTGTCGTGTACGCGGCGCCGTGCGTCTCGGCATCGGCATAGGTGTCTCGCAAGAAAGCGGTTCGCGAGCCAATCGCGCCGTCGACGAAGTGGTCTCCCGCCGCACCGCGTGCCCCGAGCGAGAGTGCGACATCAGGACCCCCGCCCTCGCCCCAATAGCCGACAACTTCGACGCCCGACTCTGGGCCAACCGTGGCGAGGAGGTCGGCGAAGTCGTCGGCACTGGAGATCTCGGGACCACCGAGCTCGTGCACCATACCGATGCCGAGCGACGCTGCATGCTGCAGGCAGAGCCGTTGAGCTGCTCGGCGCTGAGCAGGGGTGACTGAGTCGAGTGCGATCCGACGTACGACGTGATGCGCTTGCTGGGAGAGCCATCCATCGGCTGAGTAGCCGGCTGCATTGCTCACTTCGGGAGCAAGCGCAAGCAGGGCCGAGGATGCGATGCACGAGTGGACGTCAACGCGGGAAAGATAGACAACCCCACCGTATGAAGCACGGTCTACCTCGTCGCGACGTGGCGGACGAGCCTCGGGCCACCTGGTCTCATCCCACCCATGCCCGAGCACCACGGCGCCGCGCACGCTTCTGGAGTGTGCCTCCAGGCGCGCAAGCGCCTCCTCCAGGGACTTGGTGTCCGAGAGGTCGAGGCCGGACAGGTTCAACCCCGTCGAGGTCGTGTGGACATGCGCGTCAACAAAGGCGGGCGTGAGCAGCGCTCCATCGAGCTCGACGACGACGTCAACTCCGTCGGCGTTGACGCGGGCAGCCTCATCTGATCCGACCCAAGCAACGAGGTCGTCCTGGGTTACCAGCGCGGTGGCAAAGGGCTCGGCGGTGTTGTAGACCAGCCCTCCGCGATACAGCGTGGTGGTCACCCCGCTCTCTCCTCGTGAGCTAGCCGACGGGTAAAGAGGTCACGAACGCCAGCCGAGCGGCGCAAAAGGTCGAAGGCGTACTCAGCATGGCCTGGCGTGTAGCCATTTCCAATCAGCATGGTCGTATCCGAGACGAGTCCTTCGGCCCCGAGGGCGGCTGCGGTGAAAGAGGTTGCCATGGAGAAGAAAATGACGGTGCCGCCGTCTGGTGACGTGGCCAGGATGGCCCCGTGCTCACATCCCGGGACGTCGACGCAGACCACGGTGATATCAGCCGGAGCACCCAGCGACTGCTCGACAGCCGTAGACAGAGCCACCGGATCTCGGGCATCTGCAATCGCAACGACGTCGGCCAAATCGACCTCGCTGAGCAACTCGGCCTCAGCGTGAACGGGGACAATGCCGACAGTCCTCTTAGCGCCGCTGTCACGCGCGGCGGCCAGGGAGAGCGATCCGCTCTTTCCTGCCCCGCCGATCACTGCAACGGTCGGCGGGTGACCCCGATCCACGTACTGCAGCACCACCCTCGCGGTGAGAGCCGGGGCTCCTGCGACGTCCATGACCGCCATAGCCAGCGTTGGCGGGAGGTCATGCGGTACCGAGGCGGCAATCGTTCGCCCGAAGAGGATCGCGTAGCCGTCGCACGGCACCTGCTCGCTCAGGCCACTCCAACGGACGAGCCCGTCGGTCACCACCAGCGGAGTCAGGCTGAGCGAGACGAGCGTCGTGATCTGCTGCCCGACCGTGACGTCGAAGGTGGCCTCCGGACCCACCTCGTCGACGGTGCCGACGAGCATGCCGCCTGAACCGGTCACTGGGTTCTGCATCTTCCCCCGGTCGGCGATGATTTCGAGTACCTCGCTGCGGACGGCGTCGCCGTCGCCGTCGTGCTTGGTGATCAACTGCCGGAATGAGGCTGCGTCGAGGTTGAGCACCGAGACGGCCACCCGGACCTCGTCTGGCCAGATCTCGGGGCTGGCGTTAACTCTGGTGGCGGCCTGCGGCAGAACTCCGCGCGGCTCGATGACACGGTGAAGTCCTACGGGCGACGATGGAGTCGTTCGAGTCACCGGGCGATCTTGTCAGGAGCGAGGGTGCGATCGCCAGCACCCGGGAGGGGGAACTCCGCAACAAAATGGAAACGAACCACCTTTTGGTGGAGAAGTTGCGGTTTGTCATTGATTTGGCAGGAAGATCTCCGTAACCTCGCGGTACTGCGATAACGGTTTGAAGGAGAGCCAGTGAGCCATCCGCTACCCCAGCCGTACGACTACCGCCAGCACGAGGTCCGCGAACCAGATTGGACGCGCCTTCCAGGCTGGAGTGAGGTCACCACTTCTGAGTGGGAAGACGCACAGTGGCAACGGGCACACTGCGTCAAGAACATCAAGCAGTTGCGCGCCCTGATGGGTGATCTGCTGACTGACGACTTCTACGACGATCTTGAGCTAGATCAGGCCGAGCGCGCAACGATGTCGATGCTGATCACTCCGCAAATGGTCAACACCATGGTCCCGGACTCGCACGACACCGGTACACCGACCCCGCAGACGTTCACCGAGGCCTACTACGTCGACCCGGTGCGTCGCTACATGCTCCCGGTGTTCAGTGACCGGCGTACCGACTGGCCGTCGCACCCCTACTCCAGCCGCGACTCCTTGCACGAGCACGACATGTGGCGAGCTGAGGGGCTCACCCACCGGTATCCGACCAAGGTGCTCGCCGAGGTGCTCTCTACCTGTCCGCAGTACTGCGGACACTGCACGCGGATGGACCTCGTCGGTAACTCCACCCCGACCGTGAAGAAGCTGAAGCTGGAGCTGAAGCCGGTCGACCGCATGCAGCAACACCTCGACTATCTGCGGGCGACCCCGTCGGTCCGTGACGTGGTGGTCTCAGGTGGCGACGTCGGCAACATGCCATGGAAGAACCTCGAGGCCTACGTCGACAAGATCCTCGACGTCGAGAACATCCGTGACATCCGGCTGGCCACCAAGGCTTTGATGGGGCTCCCCCAGCACTGGTACTCCGACGATGTCCTGGCCGGAGCCGAACGACTGGCGACCAAGGCCTCCAGTCGCGGTGTTGGCCTGGCCGTCCACACCCACGTCAACCACGCCAACTCAGTAACGCCGTTGGTCGCCAGAGCATCGCGAGGCCTGCTGGACGTCGGTATTCGTGATGTTCGCAATCAGGGTGTCCTGATGGCCGGCATCAACAACAGCGTCGACCAGCTGCTCGACCTCTGCTTCGCCCTGCTCGATGAGGCCAGCATCCTGCCCTACTACTTCTACATGCCTGACATGATTCCCTTTGCTGAGCACTGGCGCGTCTCGTTGGCTGACGCACAGCGGCTGCAGCATGGCGTCATGGGCTACCTGCCGGGATTTGCGACCCCACGAGTCACTTGCGACGTGCCGTTCGTCGGCAAGCGCTGGGTGCACCAAGTCGACGAGTACGACCACGTTCTCGGGATCTCGTACTGGTCAAAGAACTACCGCACCGGGATCGAGCTCGAAGACCCAGATGCTGTGCGGAAAAAGCATGTCTACTACGACCCAGTGCACTCACTGCCCCAAGAGGGCCAAGAGTGGTGGATCAATGAGGGCTACCCCAAGGGCCAGATTGCCGCGGAGACGCACGCTGCAGCTGCGGCGTCGAGGGCGGCTGCAGCTTCTGATATGGCGCCGACTCACTAGACGTACAGGCGCGACCAACTAGCGGGTCACTCTGTCGAGCGTTGCCGAATAGCGGACGGCTGCTTTCACCGGATCGAACGGTCCATGCTTTCGACGATCGGCCTGCAGGTCCTGCCGCGCGTTGTATAAATCTTGCTTCAGCTGCTGGCGCAGGAGCTCGGCTCGGGTCAGGACCGGAGCCGTGCTCGTCGTCGTGGTGGTACCAGTGCCGGTTGAGCCAGTCGTCGAGGATGGGGCACTGGTCGTCGCCGGTGAGCCGCGGCTGTCACCGCGTGAGTCGGAGTTGGCATCGTCAGCCCGATCGGCGTCAGAGCGGGCGCGGAACACCTCGGCCGCCCAGTACTCGCCCCCACTTTTGACGACGGCGACTCCGATGTCGTCGGCATCGGCATTAAGGATGTTCGCGCGGTGTGGCGCCGAGTTCATGAGGACGTCGTTGACCGACTGCACCGATCCGGCGAATGCAACGTTTTCGCCGATCCACGTCCAGCAGCAGACCTGCCCGCCCAGGTCAGGCGTGTGGGTGAGTGAGCCGGACTCGGCCATGATCGAGGCTCGTTGAGCGGCAACCGCCGTGAGGTCGGAGGCGAAGTCCAGCGGAGCCAGTCCGTTGTTGGCCCGCGCCTGGTTGACGAGGGTGAAGAGGCTGCTGGCCTCCGCTGAGGCCTCGACGTCGGTGCCGGCTGAGCGCCACACGGCCGGGACGACCAGTGCGGCAAGCAGAGCTGCCGTGGCGATCAGTGCGGTGACGCCCACGAGCCGAGTGCGGTCGGCGATGGCGCCAGCCAGACCGGCTGAGGCCGTGCTCGTTCGCGCTGCTCGTCGTCGCCCTGCCACAGTTCCTGCCTTCGTTCGTGAGCCGTGAGATCCGGACGACGAGTCATCAGGTGTGCCGCCGTGACCTGTTCGTGATCAAGTTTGAGCCTAACCCGAATGGGTGGGCGAACCTGCATCTCGACGAGCCGCGGCGCTTCTGGAAATGTCGGACATAACGGGAGAACTCACGCGCGGCATCTGGCCAGGCGCTGGCTACCAGGGAGCGGTGTCCCCGTCGGCCTCGTCTCCTGGATTGTCGCCGAGATCGGGTGGGCGGTTCTCGTACGGAATGCTCAGAACCACCGTGGTCCGGGTGGTGACGTGGGCGCTGGCACGCAGGTCGGCTAGGAGCTGCTCAAGGGCTACTGGGCTGGCAACCCGGACGTTGAGGACGTAGTTGTGGTCACCGGCCACGCTGTAGCACGACTCAACGGCCCGCAGATGAGCGACCCGATCGGGGATGTCGTCGGGGTCTGCGGGGTCAATGGGTGAGATCGACACGAATGCCGTCATGGGCAGTCCGATGGCTGAAAGATCGATGCTTGCTCGATACGCGGTGATGACGCCGCGTTGTTCGAGTCGTCGAACCCGTTGGTGAGCCGCAGACGTCGAGAGTCCCGTGTGCTTGGCCAGCTCGGTGTAACTCATCCTGCCGTCTGCACTGAGCAGCTGGGCGATCTGCCGGTCGTGTCCGTCGAGCTCATCCACGGCGCCAGCCTACTGGCGTCGAGCACCGTGCTGTGCGCAGATCCCGGTCTACCGACGCGGGCGCAAGGAACGGCCGATCACCACGCGCTGGATCTGATTGGTCCCCTCGACGATCTGCAACGCTTTGGCCTCGCGGAAGTAGCGCTCGGCGGGGTAGTCCTTCACGTAGCCGGCACCACCGAGCACCTGAACCGCATCCGTGGTCACCTGCATGGCCATGTCAGTGGCAAAGAGCTTGGCCATCGCGGCATCGACTCCGAACGTCTCGCCGCGATCACGCTTGCGGGCGGCGGCCAGATAGAGCGCGCGCGCTGCTGCCACCTGGGTGGCCATGTCGGCAAGCATGAATGACAACCCCTGGAACTCTGCGATGAGGCGGCCAAACTGCTCACGCTCATGCGCGTACTGGACCGCGAGGTCGAGGGCCGCCTGTGCGATACCGACTGCACACGCTGCCATCCCGAGGCGGCCTCCATCGAGGGCTGCCAGCGCGATGGCAAAGCCTTGCCCCTCCTCCCCCATTCGTCGGTCTGCGTCAACCGGGACATCGTCGAAGACCATCTGAGCCGTCGGGGACGCCGAGAAACCGAGCTTGCGTTCTGGGCTCCTGGCCGAGAGGCCAGCGGTGTCGGAGTCGAGCAGCAGGCAGGTGATGCCCTTCGCTCCATCGTCGGACGTGCGCACCATGGCGACGTAGAAATCAGCAACTCCGCCGTGGCTGATCCACGACTTCACGCCGTTGACTCGATATCCGAGGTCGGTGTGCGAGGCGCTGGTGGCGAGCGCTGCCGCGTCCGAACCTGCTTCTGCCTCCGAGAGGCAGTACGCACCAAGCAGCTGACCACCAAGCATCGCCGGAAGCCAGCGTTGCTTCTGCTCGTCGGTGCCGAACGAGGCAAGCGGGAAACACGAAAGCGTGTGAACGCTGACGCCGAGGCCGACGGTCGCCCAGGCGGAGGTCAACTCTTCGATCACTTGAAGGTAGTCGTGCAGCGGCAGCCCTGCGCCGCCGTACTCCTGCGGGAAGGGGAGGCTGAGCAGCCCAGCGGCTCCGAGAGTTCGAAACACCTCACGTGGGAACTCGGCTGTGTCTTCTGCAGCGGCTGCTCGCGGTGCTAGGAGGTCGTCGCAGATCTGCCGCACGGTGGGCAGCAGGTCGGCCGAACTGGGATCGGTGAACTCTCGAGTGACGGTCAGGGCCACAGCTGTAGGTGCTCCTTGCTTGGCAGAGGGTCAGGAACTGTAAGTGGGATCGATGACGACGAGCTCATGGGTCGTGTTGTTCAGTGATTCGACGCCGTTAGCGCTGACTACGACGATGTCCTCGATGCGCGCGCCATGTTGGTTGGGCAGGTAGATCCCCGGCTCGACGCTGAACGCCATTCCGGCGCGTAGCAGTTCAGCGTTGCCCTGCACGATGTAGGGCTCCTCGTGCGTCTCAAGCCCGATGCCGTGACCGGTACGGTGGATGAACCGATCCCCGTATCCGGCTTCAGTGATGGCATCTCGCGCAACGGTGTCCACCGACTCGGCGGTCACGCCGGGTCGAACTGACTCGACGGCATGGCGTTGTGCTTCCTGGAGGACGGTGTAGTAGGCCAGGAAGTCATCGGGCGCGTGCCCCAGCGCGTAGGTACGGGTCGAGTCGGAGCAGTAGCCGCTGTCCATGGTGCCGCCGATGTCGACAACGACGGGGTCACCGACGTTGATGCGGCGATCGGAAACCTCGTGGTGCGGGCTGGCGCCGTTGGGCCCGCTGGCCACGATGACGAAGTCGACGGTGGTGTGTCCGGCCGCAAGGATCGCCTCGGCGATGTCGTCCCCGACCTCCCGCTCGGTGCGTCCAGGGCGCAGGAAGTCGGGCACCTGCTCGTGAACGCTGTCGATGGCGCGACCTGCCCGTCGGAGGTACTCGATCTCGTCAGGACTCTTGATCATGCGCAACTCGCGCAGCACCGGCCCGGCCAGCTGCTGACGCGCCTTCGGCATGGCGTCTCGCAGGCGGAGTACGGCCCCGGCCGCCATGGAGTCGGTGAGCGCGACCGCCGCTGCACGAGGCGCCAGCGCGGCGACCAGCGCGGCGACCAGCGCGTAGGGGTCGTCGGTCTCGGCCCAGCTTCGAATGGGGACCCCAACCGCACCCAAGGGCGATGCCTGCGCGGCTGGCACTTCAAGCTCAGGTGCCACGAGCACGGGCTCGCCATTGGCTGGAACGACGAGACAGGTCAGCCGCTCCAGGGCGATTGCTTGATAACCGGTCAGGTAGAGCAGATCAGGCCCTGGCGTGACGAGCAGGGCGTCGATACCGGCACGACGAGCAGCTTCTTGGGCAGCCGCAAGACGGCGGCCGTCGGCGAAAGGATCCACAGCCGCAACGGTACCCCGCTCAGGTGATCGCAGCGTTTCAGGCGTTCTCGCGTCGTTGGAGAGCCTCGGAAACGGCTGAAATGGTCCGAGCATCAGAAGATGGCGTGGTGGAACTCATGGCATCGTCACCTTCGACGAGCGCGCTCACCATCGCGTGGACCAGGCGTGGAGCCTCGTCGGCAGGAAGCCGGAACGTCCCGAGGCAGGTGTGGTCCTTCCACAGGCTGAGGACGAAAACGCCGAGCGGGTCGTGGAACGAGACCCGAAGAAAGCGACCTTCGTCGCGCGGGTCGAAGAAGACCGCACCCTGCGTCGGCAGCGGGCTCACCGGTTCCATACCCCTACGGTCCGGCCCTCCTTGCGATTCGTCAAGGGCGCCTTGGCAAAGACGGAACCGGGCAACTTCTGAAGGCAACCACGGCTGCGCCCTACGGTCGACGCGTGCCGCTGACCTACGGGACGAAGTGGCTGCCGTGATCACTGCTCGGTGCGACGGTCATCCGCTCCGCGCGCGGCGTCTCTCTCTGGGGGTTGGCAGGGCCGGGCTTGGACCGTAAGGCGACCCAGGAGTGCGGGTCGGTTCCAGACCAGAGCTACACCCAGTGCGTCAACAGGCTCTACAACCAGGGGCATGGGATGCCGGATGGCCGCACTGGCTCGTCGGCGCAAACTCAGACCCTCTGCGTCCTCAAGTTTCTTATCGTTGTGAGCCGCGCCTGGGCCGGCCGTTGAGTCACGCTCCTACTCCTATCCCCCGCCCCAGGGAGCCGGTAGGTTCGCCCAATGGTGCCGACGTCTCGACTGATGCTCCTGGACTCCGCCTCGATGTACTTCCGGGCCTTCCACGGCGTGCCAGAGTCCATCACAGCGCCCGACGGAACTCCTATCGGTGCCGTCCGGGGGTTCCTGGACGCGATCACCCGCATCCTGACCAACCATCCGGCCACTGACCTGGTGGCCTGCTTCGACACTGACTGGCGTCCGCAGTGGCGGGTTGACCTCGTCCCCGGGTACAAGGCTCATCGCGTGGCGGTCGACCAACCCCCAGATGTCGAGGAAGTCCCCGATGCCCTCGCGCCCCAGGTGCCGGTGATCGAGGCGGTGCTGGATGCTCTCGGCGTTGCCCGTGCTGGCGCTACGGATTTCGAGGCGGACGACGTCATGGCAACGCTTGCCCGTGCGGCCGCGATGCCGGTCGACATCGTCACCGGAGACCGCGATCTCTTTCAGCTTGCCGAGGACGTACGCCCGACCACGATCGTTTACATCGGCAAGGGCTTCGCCAAGGCCGAACGGATCACCGACGGGAGTGTGCAAGAGCGCTACGACGTCCCTGCTTCGTCGTACGCCGACTTTGCCACTTTACGTGGCGATCCCTCAGACGGACTTCCTGGTGTGAAAGGGGTCGGCGGCAAGTCAGCGGCGACCGTCGTTGCCCAGTTTCCGACGATCGAGTCACTACTGGCGGCGATGAAGGACCCATCGGTCGATGTGCCACACCGAGCCAAGATCGAGCCGGCCATCGAGTACCTGACGCGGGCTATCGAGGTCGTGCGAGTGCGCACGAACGTCGCGGTACCAGAACTGAGCTCTGCGCTCCCCCGTACTCCGGCCGACCCGGAGACTCTGGAGAATCTGACCGCTCGATGGGGAATCGCCCGGTCGGTGAACCGGCTCATCGAAGCCATGGCGCGAGCTGCCTGACAGATCCAGGGCTGACGGTGACTTCTGGATGAGTCACTCTTCAGCGGTGACGGCCACTACGCCGCGGCGCAGCGAACCGATCGCCGTCCTGGCCGCGGCAGTGACGGCGTCGTCACCCGCAACCGCGCTCGTCGCTGCTGCGTTGGCCACCTGGCCTAACAAGTCGATCAGTTGCTTGCACCAGCGTACGAAATCACCGGCGGCCAACTCGCTCTCGGTCAGCACCGCCTCCAACCGGTGCCCACTGGCCCATCGGTAGGCGGCCCAGGCGAAGCCGGTGTCGGGGTCACGGATCGCAGAGAGCCGGTGTTCGCGCTCAAGCGCAGAGAGATCGTCGGCCAGTCGGAGTGTCTGCTCAATGGCCGTCCGACCAGCACCACCAGGGATCTTGGGAGGTGTTCCGAGGTCGCGGCGTGCTTCATAGACGAGCACCGACACGGCGGCAGCCAGTTCGGCCGGCGTCAGCCCTCGCCACAGTCCGTGACGCAGCGCTTCGGCTGCCACGAGGTCCATCTCCGTGTACAAGCGCGTCAAACGCTCGCCATCGGCGGTCACCGTGTCTCCGTCGAGGTAGCCAATCTCGTCGAGAACGGCGACGACTCGGTCGAAGGTACGCGCGATGCTGCCGGTACGGTCATTGACGCGTCGTTGCAGCGTCTGGGTTTCACGCTGCAGACGGTGCCACCGTTCGGCCCACCGTGCGTGGTCCTCGCGCTCGTTGCAGCTGTGGCACGGGTGCGCGCGCAACTGAGCCCGCAGGGCCGACAGCGTCTCATCCTCAGACGCTGCTCCGCGTCGGGAGCGCTGTCGAGGTGGGGCCTCGACTTCGCGCAGTCGCGCCGCCAGGGCTTTCCGCGCCTTGGTGTCTCGCGAGCGAAAGCCCTTGGGCATCCGCAACCGCTCGAGGGGTTCGGGGGGGTCAACGAAGTCCGTGGCGGCAAACTTTCGTACTTGACGATCCTCGGTGAGCAGAACGGGCCGAGCTCCCTCAAATCCACTCAGGCTCCCACGTTCGATGACCACGCCGATTCGGCTTGACCGGCGTCCTCCTCCAGGGAGCCGTACGACGTCTCCGACCTCGAGCCGGTCGAGTGCTTGGGCCACCTCGGCACGTCGGCCGGCGGTGTCGTCGCGGGCCAGCTGCTTCTCGCGGTCGGAGAGCCCACGCCTGATGGACGCGTACTCGATGAAGTCCCCAAGATGGCAGTTCATCGAATCGGCGTAGCCGGCCAGTGCCTCCTCATTCTTGCGCAGCTGTCTGGCCAGGCCGACGACGGCTCGGTCGGCCTGGAACTGCGCGAAAGAAGTCTCCAAGACCTCCCGCGCGGTGTGTCGACCCATCTGCCGGACCAAGTTGACTGCCATGTTGTAGGTCGGGCTGAACGAGGACCGCAAGGGGTAGGTGCGGGTGGAAGCCAACCCCGCGAGAGCCTGCGGATCCAAGCCGGGTTGCCACAGCACGACAGCGTCACCTTCGACGTCAATGCCGCGGCGTCCTGCTCGGCCGGTGAGCTGGGTGTACTCCGACGGTGTGATCTCGGCATGTGTCTCGCCGTTCCACTTCGTCAGCTTCTCGATGACCACGGTGCGAGCCGGCATGTTGACGCCGAGTGCAAGAGTCTCAGTGGCGAAGACGCACATCACCAGGCCACTGGCGAACAGGTCTTCCACGATCTCCTTGAACACCGGCAGCAATCCGGCGTGGTGCGCGGCGAAGCCCCGCTCGAGGCCATCGAGGAAGTCGCCAAACTCCAGGACACGCAAGTCCTCGTCGGTGAGGTGTGCGGTGCGTTTCTCGACAAGCGAACGGATCTCGTCGGCTCGCTGCGGTTCGGTGAGGCGGACCCCGGACTGCAGGAGCTGACGAACCGCAGCGTCACATCCCGCACGTGAGAACACGAAGTAGATCGCCGGAAGCAGGTCACGGTGACGGAGCGCTTCTACGACATCTCGACGACTCGGGACGCCAGGAGGCCGGCCACGTCGTTCGCCTCGCGCCGGACGATGCCCCCGCATCCGACGCTGGCTCTCTTCGTCGCGGGCCATCCGCTGTAGCTCAGGATTCACCCGCCGATGCTCGTCATCTGCGAACAGATCGTAGATCTGGCGTCCCGACATGACCTGCTGCCACAACGGCACCGGCCGGTGTTCGGAGACAATCACCTCGGTCGTCCCGCGGACGGTCGTGATCCACGCCCCGAACTCCTCGGCGTTGCTGACCGTGGCTGACAACGCAACCAAGGTGACCGACTCAGGGAGGTGGATGATCACCTCTTCCCACACTGCGCCGCGGAACCGGTCAGCGAGGTAGTGCACCTCGTCCATGACGACGAACGCCAACTCTTTGAGGGTGCCTGACCCGGCGTACAACATGTTGCGGAGGACCTCGGTCGTCATGACGACGACCGGCGCCTCACCATTGATCGTGTTGTCGCCTGTCAGTAGCCCGACCGACTCCTCGCCGTATCGCTCAACGAGGTCGCGGTACTTTTGGTTGGAAAGGGCCTTGATCGGCGTCGTGTAGAAGCACTTCCGACCGCGCTGCAGGGCAAGGTCAACAGCGAACTCGCCGACTACAGTTTTGCCGGACCCCGTGGGAGCGGCGACCAGCACCGACTCTCCGCGAGCGAGCGCTTCGCAGGCCTGCACCTGGAACGCGTCAAGGCCGAAGGGGTAGCCCTCCCGGAACCTCTCCACAAGCACAGTAGGTGCTGAGTCTCCATCTTCCTGCCGTTTGCGCCAGTCGGCATACCGTTCAGCAGGGCTGGTCATACCCAAAGGCTACGGGAGCCAGGCGGCGTGCACCCGGAGGGCGGACGGCATCGAGCCCCGGGGTGGCTGGCGCAAGGTCAGGCGGACGGCTCACTGTCGTCGCGACCGGGGTGCTCGAACTCGTCAGCGTCCAGCGGAGCCGGAGTCTCGATCGGCGAAGCGCCGCCGGGGCCATCCGGGCCACCGATGGGTGACGCTTCGTCATCAGCGAGATCGCTGTAGTCCGGTTCGCTCGATCGCCGCGCCCGGCGGCGGTCGTTCAAGACGGCGATCAGGAATGCACCGCTGATCAAGAGCAGGATCGGCAGGGCAAGCAAGAGCATCGTGAAGGGGTCGGGAGTCGGAGTTGCGGCCGCTGCGAAGATGAAGACGCCCAGGATTGTCCAACGCCATGACCGAAGCAGCGCGGCGCCGGTGAGCACCCCCATGAAGTTCAGGGCAACGATGATCACGGGGGTCAGGAACCCGACGCCGAAGACGATGACGAGCCGAACGAGAAACGAGAGGTAGGTGTCGACCGAGATGAAGTTGCTGACGTCCTCTGGCGTGAACCCGATGAGGATCGTGAGGCCTTTCGGAAGCACCCAGAGCGCGAGGGCTACGCCGAGCAGAAAGAGGGGGACGGCGGCGAACATGAAGCCCAGCGCATAGCGCCGTTCGTGCTTGTGGAGCCCTGGGGTGATGAAGGCCCAAAGCTGGTAGAGCCAGATGGGCGAAGCGATGATGAAGCCGGCCAGCAGGGCCACCTTCAACTGCAGCATGAATGCCTGGGTGACCCCGCTCAGTACCAACTCGATGTTGAGTCCAGCGGTCCGCTGGGTGTCCGCCAAGGAGACGATGGGTTCGGTGATGACCCCGAAGATCTGATCGTAGAAGATCCAACCGACGACAGCGCCGAGACAGACGGCGACAATCGACTTGAAGATGCGCGTCCGGAGCTCACGAAGGTGCTCCATGAGCGGCATGGCGCCGCCAGCGCTGGGCGGCTCTGTGGAGGCAATGGCCACCGCGGTCTCCGGTGCCGGGTGAGGTGCGGCGGTCAGCGGTCGCTGGCGTCGGGATTGGTCGGCTCAGCCGCCGGAGGAGCGACGGTTGGCTGGGGGCTGCCCACTTCACCTGGTGCTGCCTGAATCTGTTGGGGCGGGCTGTTGCCGTCCTCATCCTGCGCTGCCTTGATCTCGGACTTGAAGATGCGCAGTGAGCGGCCGAGCCCCCGCGCGGTGTCGGGCAGCTTCTTGGCACCGAACAGGAGCACGAGAACGAGGACGAGAATGAGGATCTCTGGGCCTCCGAGCCAACTGGGCATGACGTGTCCCTCTGCTTATCGGAAAGTGCGCCGGGTCGATTCCGCCGCGTGAGCTGATCTGTCGATGGTACGCCGTGAGCGCCCTTGGCGGAGCCAGGGTCCTCCGTGTCGATGCTGGAGACCGGCTTGCGGCCTCTATCGAGAGGTCGTGAACGAGGCTGGCACCAGGGTGTGGCTCTCCAGCCACAGTGCGAAGTCGAGGATCTCGTCGTAGCTGATGACGGGACCGGTGTGCTCCTCTAGCGCCTCAGCTGGGATGTGCCAGGGAGTAACGGCGACACCGCCTGACTTCAAGAGCGCCACGATCTCGGCGTCAGCCGGCTTACGCACCTCGTCTGCGCACGTGGTGCACTGGAAGGCGTAGTAGGACCACTCCTGGCGGTTGCACACCACCAGGCGCATCTGCTCGGGCGTCAGCTCCACGTCCCCACACACCGGGCACGAGGCCTTGATCGTCGTCATGTCTCGTACCTCCCCTCTTGTGTGAGGGGCTTCGGCATCTGGCATGCGAACCTTGACCATCGAGGTCCGTGGTGGTCACCCGAACGGGCTAGTGGCTCTGGTAGGCCGCCAACGCGTCTTCGGCTTCAGTGCGGACGGCATCGACCAGCTCAGGTGGTGCGAGCGGCCGAACAGTGCCACCCAGGCGCATCACCAGCTGCTTGGCCCACCCAAGGTCGGCAACCGAAAGCTCGACCACGAGCTCTGGCTCGCTCGCAATCACCGTGCTCGGATACGCGTCGCGTACCCACTCGGCTCGATGGCTCAGCGCCAGCCGCACCCGCCAGGCTGCGGTGTCGCTGTCGAAGATCCCCTCACGGACCGGCGGCACCGGACGCGGCGATGCCGGTGTGTCGAGAACCTGCGCAGACTGGATCCGGTCGAGACGAAAGATGCGCAGGTCGCCGGCGAGAAGGCACCATGCCTCCAGGTAGCTCTGACCGTCGACCAGAAGCAGGCGCAGGGGGTCGACCTGTCGAATGGTGACCTCGTCTCGGGCGGGGACGTAGTACTCCAGCGCGAGCCGGCGTCCCGTCCGTAGCGCTGTTCCCACGGCCTCCTGAGCCTCGCCGGCCCCCTCGATCGAGACCTTCACATTTCGGTGCGCGTCTGCCGCGTCTCCTGCCGCACGTTCCAGCTTGGCGATGACCCGATCGATCACGTCGGGGCCTGTTGGTGCTGGAAGGTCGGCGAGTGCACGCAGCCCTACCAAAAGTGCAACAGCCTCGTCGGGCGCTAGGCGCAGTGGTCGGGCAATCGTGTCGGCGTTGGTGACGACGATCTGGTCGTTCTCCAAGGAGACGTCGATCAGGTCATCGGGCAGGTGCCCCGGCAAGCCACAGAAGAACGCGAGCCCAAGATCGGCTCGCAGCTGTTGCTCAGAGATGTCGAACTCCGAAGCTGCGTCAGCCACGGAGACCCCTGGCCGCTGAAGGAGCCACGGAATCAGCGCCAGGAGCCGCGTGAGCTGGCCGACCGCTCCCCCGGTGGTCACGCTGCCCCGCCAGCGCTGGCTGCCGAGATGGACTCAAGAGTGGTGCGCAGGCGACGGACAACTGCGTCTTTAAGGTCCGCAGGTGTCAGGACTGTCACCGCAGAGCCAAATCCGCAGACGATCGATGCCATCTGCTCGGCGTCTTCGAACGGTACGTCCAGAACAGAAGCACCTGGCTCTTCGCTCACGACCGTTCCCTGGCGGCGCAGGGGGACGGCACGCCCGCTTTGCACCTGCAGCCGAGCGGTTCGTGCTGGTGCAGGCTGAGCGAGCATGCGCACCGAGGCAGTGATGTCTACGTTGTCGGGCACCACGACTGAGCCAGCAGGACCGTCGGCCGTGACATCTCCCTGTATGCGCGACAGCCGGAAGACCCGGGTCTCCCCTCGGTCATCGTCGTGACCGACGACGTACCACCGGCCGTGCCAGGAGACCAGTCCCCATGGCTGCAACCGCCGCGGCGCGGCTGCCGCACCGCCACGGGAGTAGTGGAACCGCACCCGATGCCGCTGCTGCACGGAGTCCCAGAGCGCCGCGAAGGCGGGCTCGGCGGCGTCGACCCGGGGCTCGATGACCGCCAGAGCTTCCGGATCGACGTCGACCCCCACTGACTCGAGCTTGCGGATGGCTCGCGCTGTAGCGCCAGCCAAGGTGGCGTGTTGCCACATCCGGGCGGCGACTCCGAGGACGGCAAGCTCTTCTGAGTCGAACGCCACAGGCGGCAGGGCGTAGGCGTCTTTGGGGATGCGGTAGCCGATCTCGTCGTCGAAGAAAACCTCGTTCGACCCGGTCTCGAGCGGGATTCCCATTTCTCGCAGGTCGTCCTTGTCTCGCTCGAACATGCGCTCAAAGGCTTCATCGCTGGCGCACCCGGCGTACTGGGGCACCGCCTGGCGGATCTGCTCCTTGTTCACATACCGAGTTGCTGCAAGAAGACAGATCACCAGGTTGAGCAAGCGCTCAGTGCGCGAGACTGCCATGAGTCCTCTCCGGAGTCTGGGCCCCGGCATCGATGGCGGCGTCGCTGCCACCTCTGTGCCGAGTCTTGTTCGGGCAGACGCTACCCGCTGCGTACAGTGAGTGCCGTGATCCGGTGGCGAAGTGGATGCGTCGTTGAGGTCGGCAGGAGGTGGGCGACCGCTGTCGAGCTGAGGGTCGAGCTTGAGCATGACGTTGGTGAGCGGTCTCAGGGCACCGAGGTCACGACCGTTCGTGCGCTGGCCTATGCGGATGTGGTCGGCTCCCCCGTGGTCGGTGACGTCGTGCTCCTCAATGTGACAGCCCTTGACCTCGAGCTTGGTACTGGCGGCTACGCCCTCGTCGCTGGGATCCCTCAGCGGCTCCCCGCCGACCCCGATGGCCCCGGCCACCTGGTCAAGGCGCGTTACACGCCGTTGCAGATGACCGTTTTGGGCGTCGACGAGCAGGACTCACCGCACCACGACGTCCTGAGAGATGCTGACGACCTCGCTGGCATGCCCGTGGTGGTCGCCGACCTGCACTCGGCGCTGCCCGCGGTCATCGCCGGTCTCCGCGAGCGGCGACCTGATGCCACCGTCGTCTATGTCGCCACGGACGGTGGGGCGCTCCCGCTGGCCTTCTCGCAAACCGTGCAGGGTCTGCGAGATGCTGGATGGCTCGCAGGGACGATCACGGTCGGGCAGACCTTCGGTGGTGACCTCGAAGCCGTAACGGTGCACAACGGGCTGCTCGCTGCCCACCTCGTTCTCGAGGCCGACGTGACGGTGGTCGCTCAGGGCCCAGGCAACCTCGGCACCGGAACGCGCTGGGGGTTTTCGGGGGTCGCAGCTGGCGAGGCGATCAACGCCACAGCGACGTTGGGGGGACGCCCGGTGGCAGCTCTGCGGGTCTCCCAAGCCGATGACCGTGAGCGCCACCGCGGCGTCTCACACCACTCATTGACCGCCTACGGTCGGGTGGCTACGCACTCCGCAGATATTCCAGTGCCGCAACTGCCGGGAGAGCTCGGTGAACGGGTGGCCAGCCAGGCAGCCACGCTCAGCCCCCCGCATCACCTCGTGACCGTAGAGGTGGACGGTCTCGCGGCAGCGCTGGCGGCCAGCCCGGTCGGGCTTTCGACGATGGGACGCGGTTTGGACTCAGACGGGGCCGCGTTCATCGCATCAGCCGCAGCCGGCCGGCACGCCGCAAGTCTGCTGGGCGGTGACCGCCCAAGACGTCCGGCTGCTTAGTTCACTCCGAGCAGGTCGATCACGAAGATCAACGTCTGGCCAGAGAGCCGGTGCCCTCCGCCTGCAGGTCCGTAGGCCAGCGCTGGCGGACAGATCAGCTGGCGACGACCCCCCACCTTCATGCCGGGGATGCCCTCCTGCCAGCCCTTGATCAAGTTGCCGAGCGGGAAGGAGATCGCCTCGCCCCTGCTCCATGAGGAGTCGAACTCCTCGCCGGAGTCGAACTCGACCCCGAGGTAGTGCACCTCAACGGCGGCACCGGGCGTAGCCTCTGCGCCATCGCCGACCGCCACGTCGGTGATGACCAGGGTTTTGGGTGCATCGCCACCGGGGAAGTCGACCTCGGGCTTGTCCGTCATATGAGTCCTTCCACGTAGTTGCTGGGCGGTGAGCAGGCCGCGAGTGGCTAGTACGCGCCGAGGATGTCGACCGCGAAGACCATGGTGTCAGTACCCTTGATCTTTCCTTGCCCGGCGTCCCCAAATCCTTGCTTGGGTGGGACCACGAGCATGACCCGGCTGCCAACGGTCTGGCCGACGAGGCCCTTGTCCCATCCGGGGATGATTTTACCCAGACCGATGGCGGTGACGAAGGGTTGCTGCCTGCTCCATGACGAGTCGAACTCTTGCCCATTGCGCCACAGGACACCCTTGTACTGGACGACCAGCGTCTCGCCCTTCTCAACCGCAGGGCCGTTGCCAACTACCACCGGGATTGCAATGAGTCGCTTGGGTGGGTCACCAGCGGGAATCGTGATTGCTGGGGCTTTGCTGCTGAGGGAGACCGCGGGAAGGCTGTCGTCTTCGGTGGGCGCCGGTGCGCCGATGGCAGCTTCGTCGCCAGCGTGCGACCCGAGAACATCGACGACGAACACGAGGGTGTCGCCAGCTTGGATCGGGTCGCCTGGTGGCGTGTCCCCGTAGGCCTGATCCGGTGGTAGCACCATCAGAACGCGGGTGCCCGCCTTGACCCCGACGAGGCCGGAGTCCCACCCGGGGATGACGGCGCCGACGCCGATTCCGAAGCCGGCCGGAGCCCCTCGATCAAAGGAGGAGTCGAAGGGCTGACCGTCCTCCCAACGCACGCCGACGTAGTCGACAACCATCGTCTCCCCCGACTTAACGGCAGGACAGTCGCCCTGGCTCAGGGTCTTGACGACCAGGTCGGTGGGTGGCTCCGCGTCTGGGACTGTAATCGTTGGTGTCTGGCCGAATCCCCCCTCGACCGTTGGGAGCTCACCGCTGGCAGCCGGATCGGCAGAAGATGAGGCCGATGCCGACGGTGAAGGGGTACCGCTGGGTTCGCCACTGGTTTCTGGGTACGAGAAGGCATTGGGGTTGTCGGACGGGTCGGTGCTCTCGCCACAGGCGGCCAGGGACGCGACTAGCACCAGGGCTCCGCCCACAGCGGTCACGGTTCTTCTTCGGGCGGGGGACGCGTTGGACGCGGTAGACACAGTGCTCCTTGGCGGGCAGGGGTGCTCATGGGCGGCCCACACACGTCGTCAGAGCGTGCACCGGCAGTTGTAGGGTAGACGCCGGCCGGCGCCGAACGGTTCCGCCCCGCCGGAGGGGATCACATGCTCTCGATCAGCCGGTCCACCCGGTCGTCGTAGGCTTTGAAGGGGTCCTTGCACAGCACCGTGCGCTGCGCCTGGTCGTTGAGCTTGAGGTGCACCCAGTCAACGGTGAAGTCGCGGCGCTTCTCTTGGGCATGACGGATGAACTCACCGCGCAGTCGTGCGCGGGTCGTCTGGGGTGGCTTGCCTTTGGCCTCGAAGCTGGCCAGCTCAGGGACGACCCGGTCGACCAAACCTCGGCGCTCCATGAGGTAGAAGATGCCGCGGTCACGACGAATATCGTGGTAAGCCAGGTCGAGCTGCGCGACGCGGGCCGATCCCAGCGAGAGGTTGTGCTTGGCCCGGTAGCGCTCGATCATCTGGTACTTAATCACCCAGTCGATCTCTCGACCCACCGATGACAAGTCTCCAGTGTCGACGGCGGTCAGCGTGCGCTGCCAGAGGTCGAGGACCGTTCTGGTCACAGGGTCATCGAGGCCGCGACGGTCGGCGAAGGCCAATGCCTTCTCGAAGTACTCGGTCTGAATCTGCAGCGCCGATAGCTCGCGCCCGTTCACCAGCCGCACCAGGCGCCGACCTGTTGGGTCGTGGCTGATCTCGCGGATCGCCCGAATCGGGGTCTCCAGCGAAAGATCCCTGAGCACGACGCCGTTCTCGATCATGCGCAGCACCAAGTCGGTGGCGCCTACCTTGAGAAGGGTGGTCGGCTGGGCCAGGTTGGAGTCACCGACGATGACGTGCAGTCGGCGGTACTTCTCGGCGTCGGCGTGCGGCTCGTCCCGGGTGTTGATGATGGGACGAGACCGCGTCGTCGCCGATGAGACGCCTTCCCAGATGTGCTCAGCCCGCTGGCTCAGGCAGAAGACCGATCCCCGTGGGGTCTGCAAAATCTTGCCGGCTCCGCATATCAACTGCCGAGTGACCAGAAACGGGATGAGAATGTCAGCAAGCTTGCCGAACTCACCTTGGCGCCCGACCAGGAAGTTCTCGTGGCACCCGTAAGAGTTCCCCGCGGAGTCGGTGTTGTTCTTGAAGAGGTAGACGTCGCCGGCTATGCCTTCTTCATGCAGTCGGCGTTCTGCGTCGATCAGCAACCCTTCGAGGATTCGCTCCCCTGCTCTGTCGTGAGTGATCAGCTCGGTGAGCGAGTCGCATTCTGGTGTCGCGTACTCCGGGTGCGAGCCAACGTCGAGGTAGAGGCGAGCGCCGTTGCGGAGGAAGACGTTACTGCTGCGGCCCCAGGAGACCACGCGGCGAAAGAGGTACCGAGCCACCTCGTCCGGTGAGAGCCGGCGCTGACCTCGGAAGGTACAGGTGACCCCGTACTCAGTCTCGATCCCGAAGATGCGCCGATCCATGACTACCCGCCGCTCGGCAGGAGCTCAACAAGCCGATCAGCGGCCAACCGCTTGAACTTGCGGGACTGCGTACGGGTGCGGTCGAGAACGGCGACCTCGAGCTGGGCCGGAGTGATCTGACGCGGTTCGCCGTTCTCTCCCCCGGCTCCGTCGCTGGAAAGAGCATCGATGGCCAGCACGATTGCCGGACCCAGCTCGAGATCCTCCTCGTACGTTGACTCAAGCGAGGTGCTGATCACCTCAGCGGATCCACCCATGACCACGTAGCCATGTTCGTCGGCAACGGAGCCGTCGAAAGTGAGCCGATACATCTGGTCGCCCGAGGCTTGGTCGCCAACCTCGGCGACAACGATCTCAACCTCGTAGGGCTTAGATGTCTCGGTGAAGATGGTGCCGAGCGTTTGTGCGTAAGCGTTGGCAAGGTTCCGCACGGTCACATCGCGACGGTCGAACGAGTAGCCGCGGAGATCGGCGAGCCGGATACCGGCGACTCGAAGGTTCTCGAACTCGTTGTACTTGCCCACGGCCGCAAAGGCAATCCGGTCGTAGATTTCACTCACCTTGTGCAAGGCTCGCGACGGGTTTTCCGCAACGAAGACGATTCCGTCCCGGTACTGTAGGACTGCCACGGATCGTCCGCGGGCGATGCCCTTGCGTGCGTAGTCCGCCTTGTCCTTGATGATTTGCTCAGGCGAGACGTAGAACGGAACGGACACGGGCCTTCCTTTCCTGCGGTGAGTGGCTGTGGGCTCAGGTCAACGGCGAGGCTGGGCCGTCTGGGCGCTGGTTGCGGGCTGCAACGAGCCGCTCGACGACGTCGCCGACCTCGGCATCTGGCAAGCGGCGGTAGCCCTCGGCCGAGACGACAGACACCACCGGAAAGATTCGGCGCATGAGGTCAGGGCCTCCGGTCGCAGAGTCGTCGTCTGCGGCGTCGTAGAGCGCTTGCGCTGCAGCCATGACTGCGTCGGCCTCGGGCATCTGGCCCTTGTAGAGCTTCTTCAGAGACCCCCGCGCGAAGAAACCGCCAGACCCGACGGCATGAAACGAGTGCTCTTCATAACGTCCACCAGTGACGTCGTAACTGAAAATGCGACCACGGGTAGTCTCGTGGTCGTAACCGGCAAAGAGCGGAACCACGGCGAGTCCCTGCATCGCCATCGCGAGGTTTCCCCGGATCATCGTTGCCAACCGGTTCGCCTTACCGGTGAGCGAAAGAGTCGTTCCCTCAATCTTCTCGTAGTGCTCCAGCTCGACCTGAAGAAGTCGGACCAACTCGATCGCGAGACCGGCCGTACCGGCGATGCCGACAGCGCTGTACTCGTCGGCCGGATAAACCTTCTCGATGTCGCGTTGGGCGATGATGTTGCCCATCGTTGCGCGCCGGTCGCCTGCCATCACAACGCCGTTGTCGAAGCTCAATGCCACGATGGTCGTGCCGTGGGGGGCGTCAATATCGGCTGCACTTCCGGTGCCCGACCCCGCTCCGCCAGGCAGCAGGGTGGGCGCGTGGTCAGCGAGGAAGTCACTGAACGATGAGCTCCCGGCTCGCATGAATGCAGCGGGTAACGATCCCAAACGCTCAGGGTGAGTCACAGAACTCACTCGCCTCCCTTTTGGACAAATGCACGAACGAACTCCTCAGCGTTCTCCTCGAGGACCTCATCGATCTCGTCGAGAATCGCGTCAACGTCTTCACTGAGCGCCTCGTGACGCTCAGCAACGCCGGTCGTCTCGGCCGGAGCTTCGTCTACCTCTTCGGTCCGACGCTCGGCGTGCTTCTGCCCGCCAGTCTCCTGTGCGCTCATGTCTGGAACCTCCACGTCCACGTCACTGCTCAGAACTCGACCCTAGTCGGATCGACCGGTGCTGGCTCGCTCTGAACCCCCGACGCGCCACGAGCTGATGGAGATGGGTCAAACGTGCTCAGGCGCCCGTCAGAGCATCAACCAACTCCGCTGCTGTCTGGCAACGTTCAAGAAGCTCTCCGACGTGGGCGCGCGTACCCCGGAGGGGTTCAAGCATTGGGACGCGCTGGAGTGAAGGTCGTCCAGGGACATCGAAGATCACTGAGTCCCACGATGCCGCTGCCACCTGCGGTCCATAGCGCCGGACACATTCGCCGCGGAACCATGCGCGGGTATCTTCCGGCGGGGTATGGACGGTTTGCCGTATTGCCTCATCAGTGAGGACTCGTTCCATCCGGCCACTGGCGACAAGTCGGTGGTAGAGCCCTTTCTCCGGGCGCACATCGGAGTACTGCAGGTCGACCAGCTGAAGTCGGGCGTCCGACCACGCGAGCCCGTCGCGAGAGCGGTAGCCCTCCAGGATCTGGCGCTTGGCCACCCAGTCGAGCTGGTTGACCAGACGCGACGGGTCATCCTCCAAGTCGTCGAGGACTTGTGACCAACGGCGGAGGATCTCGGTGGTTGCGTCGTCAGCGTCAATGCCCATGCGATCTTCGACGAACTTGTGCGCCTGGTCGCAGTACTCACGCTGCAGGTGCACAGCCGTCATGGTCCGCCCGTCGCGCAGTTCGACTTGGTGTTTCAGATCAGGGTCATGAGAGACCAAGTGAAGTTCGTGGACCGGCCGAGAAAGGCCGAGGTCGTCGGCAAGAAAACCCTCCTCGATCATGGCGAGCACCAGAGCAGTGGTTCCGACCTTGAGCAGCCCGGCGACCTCGGAGAGATTGGCGTCGCCGATGATTACGTGGAGGCGTCGGTATTTGTCAGCATCGGCGTGCGGTTCGTCTCGGGTGTTGATGATCGGTCGCTTGAGGGTCGTCTCGAGTCCGACCTCGACCTCGAAGAAGTCAGCCCGCTGACTGATCTGGAATCCGGGGTCGGTGCCTTGCTGTCCGAGTCCGACACGTCCTTGCCCGCAAATCACCTGTCGTGAGACAAAGAACGGGGTGAGGTGTTTGACGATCTCCGGAAACGGGGTGCTGCGTCGCATGAGGTAGTTCTCGTGCGTCCCGTACGACGCGCCCTTGTTGTCGGTGTTGTTCTTGTAGAGGTTGATGGCTGGTGCGCCCGGGACGCGCGCGGCTCGGCGTGCGGCCTCGGCCATCACCAGCTCGCCGGCCTTGTCCCAAGCGAGTGCATCGCGGGGGTTAGTCACTTCCGGGCTTGAGTACTCCGGGTGCGCGTGGTCGACGTAGAGCCGGGCGCCGTTGGTGAGGATCACATTGGCCATGCCGGCGCCGTCGTCAGTGAGCTGGCTAGAGTCGGCCACCTCTCTGGCCATGGTGAAGCCCCTCGCGTCTCGCAGCGGGTTCTCCTCTTCGTAGTCCCACCTCGCGTGCGAGAGCCCGGGCTCGCCCGTGGCATAACCATTCACGATCTGGGTCGAGATGATGACCGGGTTGGCCTGAGCGTCACCGGGAACGGCGATGCCAAACTCGGTCTCTAAGCCCATGACTCGTGTCGTTCCCACGCACACAGCCTAGGCGCCGCACGCGCGAGTCCGCACGCCGCAGCGTTAGTTGGCCCTCAGAGGTACTGACCGGTGTTGGCCACCGACTCGATCGAGCGACCAGCCTCGGTTCCTTGTTTCCCTTGAATCAGTGTGCGGATGAAGATGATCCGTTCGCCCTTCTTTCCGCTGATTCGGGCCCAGTCATCAGGATTGGTGGTGTTCGGGAGGTCCTCGTTCTCCTTGAACTACTCGAGGCAAGCCGTCAGAAGATGCTGAACGCGGATTCCCTTGGTGCCGAGTGCCAGGAAGTCTTTGATCGCATACTTCTTCGCACGGGCCACGATGTTCTCGATCATCGCGCCGGAGTTGAAGTCCTTGAAGTAGAGGACCTCTTTGTCGCCATTGGCGTAGGTGACCTCGAGGAACCGGTTCTCCTCTGTCTCGGTGTACATCCGCTCAACAGCACGCTGGATCATCGCCGCGGCGGTTGCCTTGCGGTCGCCGCCATGCTCGGCGACATCCTCAGGGTGCAATGGAAGGTCAGCATGCAGGTACTTGCTGAAGATGTCGCGCGCGGCCTCTGCGTCCGGTCGCTCGATCTTGATCTTCACGTCGAGCCGCCCAGGGCGCAGAATGGCCGGGTCGATCATGTCCTCACGGTTCGATGCTCCGATCACGATGACGTTCTCGAGGCCCTCGACACCATCGATCTCGCTCAGCAACTGGGGAACGATCGTGTTCTCCACATCGGAACTGACCCCCGACCCTCGGGTGCGGAAGAGTGAGTCCATCTCGTCGAAGAAGACGATCACGGGCACACCTTCTCCCGCCTTCTCGCGCGCTCGCTGGAAGACCAGCCGGATGTGTCGCTCGGTCTCACCCACGTACTTGTTGAGCAGCTCTGGGCCTTTGATGTTGAGGAAGAACGACCTGCCCTCGGGCCGGCCGGTCACCTCCGCCACCTTCTTGGCCAGTGAGTTAGCGACCGCCTTGGCGATCAGGGTCTTGCCGCACCCAGGCGGGCCGTAGAGCAGGATTCCCTTCGGTGGACGCAGGTCGTGCTCGCGGAAGAGATCCTGGTGAACGTACGGAAGCTCAACGGCGTCCCGAATGAGCTCGATCTGGCTGCCCAACCCCCCGATGCTGGCGTAGTCGATGTCCGGTACCTCTTCGAGGACGAGCTCTTCGACCTCGGCCTTGGGGATCTTCTCGAACACGTAACCGGAACGGGGCTCGAGCATCAACGAATCGCCTGCTCGGATCTGGACGTCGCGCAGTGTCTCTGCGAGCCGGACGATGCGCTCGTCATCGGTGTGCCCGATCACCAGCGCTCGCTCGCCGTCGACCAGGAGTTCCTTGAACATGACGACCTCACCGACCTGCTCAAAGCCCATGACGCGGACGATGTTCATGGCTTCGTTGAGCATCACCTCACGGCCACGCAGCAGATCGTCTCGATCGACGTCAGGGCTCACGGCGACGCGTAGTTTGCGTCCTCCAGTGAAGACGTCGGCTGATCCGTCGTCGAACTGCTCGAGGAGTACGCCGTACCCCGATGGCGGTTGCGCCAGCCGGTCAATCTCGTCCTTCATAGCGATCAGCTGAGCACGTGACTCGTGCAACGTCGCCGTCAGTCGGATGTTGCGCTCCTGCAATGACGCGATCTCGCGACGCAGGTCGCTGGCGTCAGGCGCGCTCAGTTCGCGCGGGCTGTCCGCTTCGTCGTGCGGCATGGCGCACCTCCGCCTCGGGTCCAACGAGTCATGCCGAGTGACCGGCACAACGTCTTCCGACCCTAACCCTCGGCACGTCGTTGCGAGACCTGGAACAAATCCGGCGTGTCGAGGCAGTTACTGTCCGTGACCAGGACACCAACACGGCCGGTAGCCCGTCGGTTAGCCCTTGGCGGGGCGCCGGCGCCGTGCTGGCGCCGTGACACCTGGCGCGAGCCGGCGGCTGGTCACCAAGAAGCCGGTGTGCCCGATCATCCGGTGGTCGGGACGAACAGCGAGCCCCTCGACATGCCAGGTCCGGACCATCGTCTCGCTGGAAGCCGGCTCGGTGAAGCCTCCGTGCTCGCGGAGCCGCTCCACGACCGTCGACAGTTGGGTCGTCGTCGCCACGTAGCAACAGATCACGCCGCCCGGCCTCAGCACCTGTGCGGTCGCGTCAACGCACTCCCAGGGGGCAAGCATGTCGAGCACGACCCGGTCGACGGGCTGGCTGTCGATCACCTCAACGAGGTCGCCGATCGTGAGCGTCCATGACGATGGCTCAGTCCCGAAGAAGGAAGCCACGTTCGTCCTGGCCACCTTGGCGAAATCATCGCGGCGCTCGTAGGAGTGCACTGCTCCTTCGCTCCCCGCCGCGCGGAGCAGCGAACACGTGAGTGCGCCGGAACCGACACCGGCCTCCAGTACGCTGGCTCCCGGAAAGATGTCGGCCATGGCAACAATCTGCGCGGCGTCCTTCGGATACACGACCGCGGCGCCGCGTGGCATGGACAGGACGAAGTCCGACAGCAGCGGGCGCAGCGCAAGGTAGGCGACGCTTCCTGTCGATATCACGACGACACCCTCTGGCTGCCCCAACAGGTCATCGTGGGCGATGGCCCCCTTGTGGGTGTGGAAGAGCTTGCCTGCTTCGAGAGTGACGGTGTGCAGCTTGCCCTTGGTGTCGCTCAGCTGAACCCGGTCTCCCGCCACAAATGGTCTGCCAACGACAGCAGAGGCTTCGGGCGTCGGCACAGCTGGGCTCCTTCGTTGAACGGGTCGGGCACGGTGGGCGGCTCAGCGCGGCATCGGTCACCGGGCGGCTAGGGCTGCCTCCACATCGGCGGTGACCAGCACACCGTAGACGGTTCGCTGGTCGTCCTCGACGAGGTACACGTGGCCTGGGACTGCGTTAAGGACGTCGACGAGATCCTGACCTGTCGCGTCCATCGAGATACGTCCCACGTGGGTGACCGCCACCGACGAGACCGGAACCAAGGGGCGTCGCTCTGCTGGGACGGCGAAGGCTGCCTCAGGTCGGACGACTCCACTCACCCCACCTTCGGCATCTGTCACGACCAGCATGGTCCGCTCCCCGCTGAGCAGCTGCAGGGCCGCATCGAGAGAGGTGTCGGGAGACACGAAGACTGCCGGACGAAGGAGGTCAGAAGCGCTGAGACCGGAGATAGCCCGTGCGACGCCGGCGTACTTCAGCGAACGGCTCGCCTCGATCCAGACGAAACCAGCAAGCAGGAGCCCGGACGCGAGCCAGAGAATGTCCGGACGTCCACCGATGAAGGGCACGACAGCCAAACACGCCATGATCACGGCGAAGACCCGGCCCGTCCACCCCGCGACCATGGTTCCGAGGTACTCGCGTCCGGAGGCCGCCCACACCACGTCGCGAAGCAGGCGCCCGCCGTCCAAGGGAAGTGCTGGTACCAGGTTGAGAACGCCGACGATGAGGTTGGCGACCATCAACTGCCACGTGACGAACGCGAAGACACTTCCTGACGGAGCAGCCAGGTAGCCGAGCCACGCGACCCCTCCCACCAGAAGTGACATGAGTGGCCCGACTACAGCGACAACGAAGTCGACCCATGGACGCCGGGTTTCGGCATCCATGACAGTCACGCCACCGAGAAGGTGAATGGTCATTGAACGGACCCGCAGACCGAGCCGCTGGGCCATGACGGCATGCGCCATCTCGTGGGCCAACACTGACAGGCCCAGCAGCACCGCGAAGGAGGCGCCGACAACCAGGGTCCATGGCGACTCGAGCACGAGGCGTCGCTCGACAACAGGGGCAAAGACCCAGGTGATGATCGCAGCACCGACGAACCATGAGGACGCAAGTCGCAGGGGAACGCCCAACGGATGGCCGAGCGAGAGCCCGGGCAGTGGCTCGGCTGACGCCCGACTGCGGGTCGGCTGGGGTGAGTCGGTCACCACCTGACTCTAGGGGTGACCTGGTTCGCGAACCCTGTCAGTGTCTGCCTCTACGCTGCGGGCATGTCGTCATCACTTAAGTCGCTCAGTCCCTCAAGGGCCGGCGACTTCATGACGTGTCCGCTGCTCTACCGGTTCCGGGTGGTGGACCGATTGCCCGAGCCGCCCAGCAAGGCAGCGACCCGAGGAACGGTCGTCCACGCTGTGCTGGAGCAGCTCTTCGACCTACCGAGAGGTGCTCGCTCCCTCGAGGCCGCGACAGCCTTGGTGCCATCGGTCTGGCAAGAGGTCCTCGCCGAGGACGAGCAGCTGGCCGAGGCGTTCGCCGACGACGATGGTGCTCTCGCGACCGAATGGCTCGACGGCACCGAGGCGCTCCTCGCCACCTACTTCGAGCTCGAAGACCCCACCAGGCTCGAGCCGGCAGAGCGCGAGCTCGCGCTCTCGGTTGAGCTCGAGAGCGGACTGGTGCTCCGGGGGTACGTCGACCGCCTCGACGTCGCTGCTGACGGCGCGATGCGTGTTGTCGACTACAAGACCGGACGTACTCCCGGCGCCGCCTTCCAGCAGAAGGCCATGTTCCAGATGCGGTTCTACGCGCTCGCCCTGTGGCGGCTCCGCGGTGAGGTCCCCCGTCTCCTGCAGCTGATCTATCTCGGAGACGGCCAGATCGTCCGGTACCAGCCAGATGAAGACGACTTGGTCGCCATGGAGCGCAAGCTGGTCGCGCTGGCTGCAGCCATCGGACAGGCAGTCGAGACCGGTGACTGGAAACCGAATCCGAGTCGGCTCTGTGACTGGTGCGCCCACCGGGCACTGTGCCCTGCCTGGGGCGGCACCCCTCCCCCGTTGCCCGTTCCTGCTCCCGTCCAGCCCTGAGCCCCCTTCAGGGTCAGGCTCGGGCCACGATCAGGGTGAACACCGACGGCGACGCACGCGGCTGGCCTCTAGGGTGAACCGAAACCGCACAGGAGGATCCACACATGTCAGTCGATGCCCCCGCAACGGCAGCAGCCCGCGCAGACACGCTGAGCAAGGTCTACGGCGAAGGCGAAGCCGAAGTCAGAGCGCTGGACGGCGTATCCGTCGAGTTCGCCACTGGACGCCTTACCGCGATCATGGGACCGAGCGGGTCGGGTAAATCGACCCTCATGCACATCTGTGCCGGCCTCGATGACGCAACGTCTGGCGCGGTCTCGATCGGCAGTACCGATCTGACGCAACTGGGCGACTCCGATCTGACGCGGCTTCGGCGCGACCGCGTTGGCTTCATCTTTCAGTCGTTTAATCTCGTCCCGACGTTGACTGCTTTGGAGAATATCACCCTGCCGCTCGACATCGCCGGCCGCAAGCCTGACCAGGAGTGGCTCGACGAGATCATCGACATGGTGGGGATGCGGGACCGGCTACGGAACAAGCCGAATCAGCTTTCCGGTGGCCAGCAGCAGCGGGTAGCTGCTGCTCGGGCATTGATCACCCGGCCTGAGATCATCTTCGCCGACGAGCCGACCGGCAACCTGGACTCACGCGCAGGCGCTGAGGTGCTGGCCTTCCTCCGGGACAGCGCCGACACGCACGGCCAGACCGTGGTGATGGTCACCCACGACCCGACGGCTGCCTCCTACGCCCACCGGGTGATCTTCTTGGCCGACGGCAAGATCGTCGATGACATGGACGACCCAACGGCTGACCGTGTCCTCGAACGCATGAAGAGCTTCGACGCGAAAGGCCGGAGGTCGTAGCCGATGTTCCGCGCCTCCTGGCGCAGTCTTGTACAACACAAGCTGCGCCTCGTTCTCTCCACGCTGGCCATCGTCTTGAGTGTGGGATTTGTGGTGGGGACGTACATCTTCACCGACACGCTCAACAAAACGTTCACTGACCTCTTCGGCCAGACCACGACAGATGTGGTTGTCAGTCCCCCGTCAGACTTCGATGGCTCGGGCTTCGCCGGCGAAATTGCGACACTCTCGCCCAAGCTCCTCGACGACATCGCCGTTGTCCCCGGGGCTGCCAAGACTGGTGGAGCAGTCTTTGCCGACGGCGTCAGCATCGTCGGGTCCGACGATGAGCCAATCGGGCAGCAGGGTGCGCCGCGGTTCGGCAGCAACTGGAACGACGACGAGGAGCTGACCCCCTACCGGTTGGTCGAGGGGACGGGGCCCCAGGGAGCCAACCAAGTCGCCATCGACTCAGTCTCAGCAGAGGACGGCCAGCTCGTCGTCGGTGACACGATTCGGTTGGTCACCCCAACAGGAGAGATCGAAGCTGAGCTCGTGGGGATCTTCCGCTTCGGTGCCAGCGGAAACCTTGCAGGGGCGACCATCGCCGCCTTCGACACCCCGACCGCGCAGCAGCTGCTGTTGGACGGCGGGGATCGATACACCGAGATCGACGTTGTCGCAGCTGAGGGCGTCACTCAGCAAGAACTGGCCGACGAAGTCTCGGCAGTGGCAGGCTCCGGGGCCACCGTTCAGACGGGTGCGGAGGCCGCTGATCAAGCAGCCTCAGATATCACCGAGGCGCTCTCTTTCTTCAACGTCATCTTGCTGGTCTTCGCCCTGATTGCGTTGTTCGTAGGTTCGTTCCTGATCCTCAACACCTTCTCGATGTTGATCTCCCAACGGACGCGCGAGCTGGCTCTCCTGAGAGCAGTCGGCGCAACAAGAGGACAAGTGACCCGAGCAATCCTCGGTGAGTCGCTGGTGGTGGGTGCGATCGGCTCGGTGCTGGGCTGTGTGATGGGGATCGGAGTGGTCTTCCTGCTGCGTTGGTTCTTCGGGAAGTTCGGAATCGATTTGGGCAGCACTCCCCTGCAGCTGGAGCCACGCACCTTTGCGATCGGAATTGCCCTGGGGGTCGGCTTCACAGCTGTTGCCGCTTGGTTCCCCGCCAGACGTGCCTCCAAGATCCCTCCGGTGGCCGCGCTCAGGGACGATGCCACGCTCCCGACCAAAGCGCTGACGGTGCGCGCTGTCCTTGGTGCCGTCCAGATGCTGGCCGGTGCCGGAGCGATGGTTGCCGGTGTCTCTAGTGGCGGCTCGTCCGGTGCGTCGTTGGTTGGGCTCGGCGTGCTGTTGCTCCTGACCGGCACGATCACCTTCAGCCCCGTACTCGCATCACCTGTCGCACGGGGCCTTGGGTATCCGTTGCCGCGCCTCTTCGGCACCGTGGGGAGGCTCGCTGTCGACAACGCCTCGCGGCAGCCGCGACGGTCAGCTGCGACGGCCTCTGCATTGATGATCGGCCTCGCCCTTGTGAGCGCCCTCACCATTTTCGCGTCGTCCATCACCGCTTCCCTCAACGCAGCTATCGACCGGGTGATCGGCGCCGAGTACATCGTGGCAACCGACACTCAGCGGCCCTACCCTCGGGCGGTTGCCGATGACATCGAACAGTTGCCAGACGTGTCCGTCGTATCCCGCACCACCTTCACCGAAGCGCAGATTGCTGCCGACTCCATCCCTGTCCCAACGGGGTCTGATGATCCACCGACGACCTTCGTGGGAACCGTCGACCCCTCCACCATCGCCGACGTCCTCAACCTGACCTTCACCGAAGGTGGCCTCGACGATATGTCGAACACCGGCCTGATCGTCGACACCACAACGGCTACGAACTCCGACCTCGCCATCGGCGACGAGGTCACGTTCACCTTCGCCAGCGGGCGGGCCACCTTCGACGTGGCTGGGCTTTACGAACCGGCTGGGTTTTTTACCGGGTACACGATCACCAACCAGGCTTTGGAAGACGCTGGCGTCAAGATCGGTGACACGTTCGTCTACGTCAAGGCCGACGACGGCGCCGACCTCGACGCGCTGAAGGGCAACATCGAGGAAGTCCTGAAGTCCTATCCCGGCGTTGTCGTTCAGAGCCAGGCTGAGCTCAAGGAACAGGTGCAGTCGAACGTCCAGACGCTGCTCGGTGTGATGATCGCTTTGCTCGGTCTTGCCATCATCATCGCCATCCTGGGCATCGTGAACACGCTCTTCCTGTCCGTCCTGGAGCGCACCAGAGAGATCGGCATGCTGAGGGCGGTCGGCACCAGCCGCTGGCAGGTTCGGTGGATGGTGGTGCTCGAATCGATCGTCATCGCGCTCTTCGGCGCGCTTCTCGGGGTAGTTCTGGGGGTGGCTTTTGCCACGGCCCTTCAGCGCACCTTGGCTGAGCAGGGGATCGATGTGCTCAAGATCCCGTGGCCAGCACTGGCCCTCTATCTGGTGATCGCCATGCTCGTCGGTGCCCTGGCAGCAGCCTGGCCAGCGCGCCGGGCGGCCCGGCTTGACGTGCTCAAGGCCGTCACCACCGAGTAACGAGGTCCGTGAGCACCCTGAGGTCCACCTCGGTCAACGACTCGACGACGGCTCGTCGTGGTGCGGGTTTGATCGGGACGACGCTGGGAACAGCCACCACGTGGCAACCTGCCGCCTCTGCGGCGGCAACTCCTGCTGGACTGTCCTCTAGGACCACCGATCGTTCCGCCGACGCACCAAGCAGGCTGAGAGCGCTGAGGTAGGGCTCGGGGTGGGGCTTGAGGTTCGCGACATCCTCAGCGGTGACCTGATACCGGAACGGCTGGCTGGACAGATGAGACAGGACCATATCGACGTGCACCCGGACCGACGATGTCACCAAGGCTAGGGGAACACCTGCAGCGACGAGCGCGTCAAGCAGGTTCAGAACTCCTGGCTGGAATGTGATGGCGCCGACCAGCTGCTCGGTCATGTTCTCGAGCAGCATCTGCATCACCGTCGGCATGTCCAGGCGACTGCCGGTGAACTCGATCATGTAGCTCGCCGCAACCGGAAGGTTGCTGCCGAGCAGGTCGATCTGCTGCTGCTTACCCCACGTCCCACCGAGCTGTTCTACGGTAGCGCTCTCGGCTGCGAACCACTGCGGCTCGGTGTCGACCAGAAGCCCGTCCATGTCGAACAGGACGGCGTCCAGTGGTCTTTCGATGGGAAGAGCAGATCCGGTCGTCATCGTTGACGCACGATACCTAGACGCTCATCAGCGGCCACCTTGCACCCTCGGTGCGGCGCCATCAGAGCCCGTCCCCGTCCGGCGTACTCTGGCATAATCTGCAAGGAGGGGTCGATGATCGAGCTCGAGGGGCTACCGCCACTCAACCAGCCGGTTCTGGTGGCTGCTTTCGAGGGTTGGAACGATGCTGCCGAGGCGGCAACGGGCCTCATCGACCACGTCCTGGCTGAGTTCCCTGGCCAGCGCTTCGCCGACGTCGACCCGGAGGACTACTACGACTTTCAGGTGAACCGGCCCATCATCTCGGTCGGGGAACGGGGCGTTCGAGAGATCAGCTGGCCAGCCACGTCGGCTTACGCGGTCACCATCCCCAGCGGGCCTGATCTCGTCGTCGTGCGCGGTATCGAGCCGAGCATGAGGTGGCGGACCTTCATCAACGAGATCATCGGGCTCGCGTTCGAGCTTGACGTGGACCGCGTGGTCACGATTGGCAGCCTGCTGGCCGACACTCCCCATACCCGGCCGGTCCCGGTCACCTCGGTCGCGTCAGACCCGGCCATCGCCGAGCGGCTTGGGGTCGAACTGACCCGCTACGAAGGTCCGACCGGCATCGTCGGTGCTCTCACCGAGGGCTTCACCAGGGCCGGCATCGAGACTCTGTCGTTCTGGGCGGCGGTCCCGCACTACGTCGCACAGTCACCATGCCCCAAGGCAACGCTCGCACTGCTTCGCGCCGTCGAGGACGCTCTCGATATCACCATTCCGCCCGGTGACCTCAAGGACGAGTCGCTGGCATGGGAACGTGGCGTCGACGAGCTGGCCCATGACGATGAAGAAGTGGCCGAATACGTACGGTCGCTTGAAGAAGCACGCGACACAGCCGATCTTCCTGAAGCAAGTGGTGACGCCATTGCCAAAGAGTTCGAGCGCTACCTCCGCCGGAGGGACGACGACTGACGTCGTGTCGGTCACGCAGACTGCCACGGTGTCAGGAGTCGGTGCTAGTCGTCGCGCAGTACGACGCCGAGCAGGCCGTTGGCCGCTTCTGCCATCTGTCGAGGAGCTTCGCGGTCTTCCCCTGCACCGGACGCAACCCGCTCTGCCCAAGCATCGATGACCGCTAGGGCGGTCGGCGCGTCGAGGTCGTGAGCGAGCGCTGCCCTGACGGCCTCGATCACCGGGCCAGACGCAGGGCCACGGTCAGCGGTGGCTGCAAACGTCCATCGATGCAGCCGGTCTTCCCCCTGGGTCAGATCGCCGTCGGTCCACTCCCAGTCGCTTCGGTAGTGGTGGGCCAGGAGGGCGAGTCTGATCGCCATCGGCTCATGGCCGTCGTCGCGAAGCCGAGAGACGAAGACCAAGTTCCCCTTTGACTTCGACATCTTCTGTCCGTTGAGCCCGACCATGCCAGCGTGCACAAAGTGCCTAGCGAAAGGTCGGTCTCCGGTGAGCAGGTGTGCCTGGGACGTACCCATCTCGTGGTGGGGGAAGATCAGATCGCTCCCGCCACCTTGCACGTCGAAGCCGTTGCCAAGGTGGTGCAGCGCGATCGCGGTGCACTCGATATGCCATCCGGGGCGCCCATGACCGAAGTGTGTGTCCCAGGCCGGTTCACCTCGACGTTCGGCCTGCCACAAGAGCGGGTCGAGAGCGTCGCGCTTTCCCTCACGCGCAGGGTCGCCTCCGCGCTCGGCAAAGAGGGCGAGCATCTTCTCGCGGTCGTACGA
Source organism: Actinomycetes bacterium (assembly GCA_027118455.1). Lineage (GTDB taxonomy): Bacteria > Actinomycetota > Actinomycetes > JAHEKZ01 > JAHEKZ01 > JAHEKZ01. Next base: position 8,091 of record JAJAYZ010000067.1, on the reverse strand, counting down.
GCTGACGAAGCCGAAGTCGGCATCCTCGGCCGTTGAGAAGTAGATGTCCTTGTCGACGCGGTAGGCGGCGCCAGACGCCAGGAGCTCGTCGATGCGGTCGACAACCAGCGGGATGGACTCGACGGCTCCGACGTACTCCCGTGGCGGCAGGACCCCGAGCGCTGTCATGTCATCGCGAAAAAGAGCGGTCTCGGCTCTTGCGAGGTCACTCCAGTCCTGCCCGGTGGCGACAGCTCGTTCGAGAAGGGGATCGTCGACGTCGGTCACGTTCTGCACGTAGTGGATGCTGTGGCCGGCATCCATCCAGACTCGCTGGACGAGGTCGAAGGCCACATAGGTAGCGGCGTGGCCGAGGTGCGTCGCGTCGTAGGGCGTGATGCCGCAGACGTAGAGCCGGGCGGTCGCCTCTGGGGAGGTGGCCCGGAGCTCTGCGGAAGCGGTGTCGTACAGGGTTAGTACCCGCCCATCACCTGGGACCGAAGGCACGGGCGGCTGACACCAGGTTTCCACGACGCGTGAGCCTAGCGGGGATGCTTCAGAACGGTGGCCAAGGGATCGCTGGCCAGTCGGGTGAGGGCTGTGGGTGGTGTCCATCGGTTACCAACTGGTGGCCGCGCCGGAGGAGCAAGTCAATCTCGTCGGCGACGAGGAGCTTCGCAAGGACGCCCCGCACGCCGTCGCCTGACTCCATCCGGCCGAGCCACTCTCGTACTTCGTTGACCAGGGGCGGAGGAATGCGGTGGCCGCGCCACTGCCACAGCACGGTCCGCAACTTGTCGTCGACGGCGAACGAGACTCCGTGGTCGATACCCCAGATCATTCCGTCAGCGGTGGGGAGCAGGTGACCACCCTTGCGGTCGGCGTTGTTGATGAGCGCGTCAAAGACCGCGATGCGCCGAAGCGCTTCGTGATCGCTTTGGACGAGTGCCACCAGATCCACACTCTCGTCGATATCCACCCAGAGCTGCACCATGCCGGGGCCAACCGGACCTTCGCGCCATACGGTCGGCGGGACGATCGACCAGCCCAGTGACTCCGCAACGACGAAGGCCGCTACCTCCCGCTTGCTAAGCGTTCCATCCGGAAAGTCCCACAGGGGGCGCTCTCCCGCTCGCGGCTTGTAGATGACCAGTGGCGCGTCTTCGGCTGCCTCTCTTCGGGCCAGATTGGCATCGGTCTTGAGCCGGCAGAGCAGGCTGCCGTTCGATGCATCGATCAGCTGACCGACGACCTCGAGCTCACCAAAGGTCAGCTCCGCAAGTGTGGCGGTCATCGCCTGCGGTAGCCGTTGGCCCTCGGGCAAATGTGCCCTTCTGGGTCGAGCGGAAGGGTGCAGAACGGACACGGCGGGCGCCCAGCCGCCACCACTGACTCGGCGCGCGCGACGAAGGCTCGAGCTGCCGCCCCTGTGATTTGGACGGCAAGCACATCCCCGCTCAAGTCGTCGTCGTCCTCCGCTGGCTCAGAGGAGGCCTCGATGAGCACCCGCTCTGCATCGCCGTCCCAGGCAATGCGCAAGACGACCACCCGGAAGTCCTCTTCGACAGGCGCATGGAGCGGAGCGTCATCGCGGTCTTCTGGTCGGGCGACGACGGGGATCGGTGACGCACTGCTGGCACGGCGGGTGAGCAGGTCGAGCATGGCGTCCATGCGCTCAGCGAGGACGCGGACCTGTTCTTTCTCCAGAGCGGCACTGGTGGTGCGCGACCCGTCATGGGCCTGGACGAAAAAGGTCCGCTGGCCAGGTGAGCCAACTGTTCCTGTCACGAAGCGCTCGGGATCAACGTAGGTGTGCAGAGTCATCACTGTCCCCTGCTCCGCGGCGTTGGTCCGGCGCCGCCACCAACGGCTGCGTCGTCGCGCTTGGCAGTCTTGCGCCGCCGCTTGGGTGGACGGAGCGCCGAGACATCTCCACCGGAGTCGTTCATGCGCTCGACAAATGGCCTGGTATCGCCGTAGCGAACAACACTTAGGGACGCGGGGTCGACGACAATGCGCTGGAAGAGGTCGAGGTGCAACCCGAGGGCATCGGCCAGCGCAGCCTTGATCACGTCGCCGTGCGAGACGACCGCGTAGACAGCGTCTGCTCCGAGCTTGTCGTTCCAGCGACGGATTGCCGCTACAGCCCTGCACTGCATGGCCGCGAGACTCTCCCCGTCGTCCCCGGGGAATCGGGCGTTGCTGGGGTGTTGCTGGACGACCTTCCACAGCGGCTGCTTGGCCAGGACCTTCAGCGACTGCCCCGTCCAGTCTCCGTAGCGAACCTCAGCGACCTCCTCGTCGAGGTGAACAGGCACGTCGCGGTCGCCCAAGACCGCCGAGGTCGTCTGCCGGCATCGCTCCAGCGGGCTCGTGACCACAGCAGCCAGCTGGACGCTATCGATCCGAGCCCCTAGTGCCGTTACCTGTTCCCGTCCGACCTCGTCGAGGAGGACACCTGGCGTCCAGCCAGCCAAAGTACCTGCGGAGTTCGACGTTGTCCGTCCATGACGGATGAAGAGCACAGTTGCCACACTGCCACCCTAGATGGATGGGATACCGCGCACGAGTCAGACCGCGCACGAGTCAGACAGAGACGGTGGCGTCCAGGACACCGACCGACAGCAGAACCAGCACCAGGGTGCCGAGTGCCACGCGGTAGATGACGAACGGTAGGAAGGAGTGCGTCCGCAGGTAGCGCAGCAACCAGGCGATCACGGCGTAGCCGACGAAGAACGCAACAACCGTGGCGAGCAGGGTCTTGGCCATCCCTGGCTCAGCACCGGCACTCACATCGGGCAACTGGAAGATCGCGGAGGCAACGACCGCTGGAATCGCGAGCAGGAAGGCGTAGCGAGTGGCCGCCTCGCGGCGGTAGCCGAGCCCAAGACCCATGCTGATGGTTGCACCGGAGCGGGAGACGCCGGGCACTAGGGCGAGCATCTGTGCGCCACCGTAGAGAAGCGCATCGCGGAGGTTGAGTCGGTCGAGTGGTCGCTCGTTGGCTCCGAGCCGGTCCGCAATGCCGAGGATCAGGCCAAAGATGATCAGGTTGGCCCCGATCACCCAAAGGTTGCGAAAGGTCGTCTGGATCGTGTCCTCGAGAAGCACACCTCCGATGGCGATCGGCAGCGTTCCGATGATGATGTACCAGCCCATCCGGGCGTCAATGTGGCCACGGAGCGACGGACGCCAGAGCGATCGTGTCCAGGTGGACGCGATCCTCCAGATGTCCTTGGCGAAGTACAAGATGACTGCCAGCTCGGTACCAATCTGGCTCACTGCAGTGAAGGAGGCGCCAGGGTCAGCTCGTCCGAAGAGTTGGGGAAAGATCGCCAGGTGCGCGCTGCTGGAGATGGGCAGGAACTCTGTCAGGCCTTGGAGGACGCCCAGCAGGATCGCCTCTATCCAGCTCACGAGCGCCTCCAGGTGGCCGTACGGCGGATCCGCATGGCGTCGGACTCTATCGACCCCTGATCGCTAGGCTCACGCTGCATGGAGCAACGACACCTGGGATCTGCCGGGCTCAGCGTCTCGCGGCTCGGACTGGGCACGATGACATGGGGGCGCGACACCGACGAGCACGAGGCACGCGACCAGCTCAGTCACTTCTGCGAGGCTGGCGGAACGCTGGTTGACACCGCTGATGTCTACGTCGACGGTGCGGCCGAGCGCATCCTGGGGATGCTGATCGATGACGTCGTGCCACGGCAGGACGTCATCATCGCCACCAAGGCTGCTAGCAGGCCGGGCACCGACCGCAGGTTCGACGCATCGCGGGGCTACGCGCTTTCATCGCTGGATGCGTCGCTGCGACGGCTAGGTACTGACTACGTCGACCTGTGGCAGTTCCACGCCTGGGACCCCCAGACCCCGATCGACGAGACTCTCTCAGCTGCTGACGAGGCCGTCCGCTCGGGCAAAGCTCGCTACGTCGGCATCTCGAACTACTGCGGGTGGCAGACCGCATGGGCCTGCGCATGGCAGCAGGCCTTCCCGGGGCGGGCCCCACTGGTCGCCAGCCAGATGGAGTATTCGCTCTTGCAGCGAGGGATCGAGCGGGAAGTCCTCCCGGCGTTGGCGCAGGCCGGGGCAGGGGTCCTCGCCTGGTCGCCGATAGGTCGGGGCGTTCTGACGGGCAAGTACCGGACCGGAACGCCGTCAGACTCGCGAGCGGCGTCTGAGCACTTCAGCGACTTCGTGCGTCCCTTCATGGACGACCGCAGTCGACACATCGTTGACGCGGTCGTGACCGCCGCGAGTGGGCTAGGGGTCGCGCCATTGGAGGTTGCTCTGGCATGGGTCCGCGACCGACCAGGTGTGACAGCAGCGATCGTCGGTGCTCGAACCGCTGCGCAGCTGCTTGGCTCACTGGGAGCCGAAGGGCTGCAGCTCCCCGATGAGATCGTGACCGCGCTCGACGAAGTCTCGACTCCGGCGCGGAGCTATCCCGAGCACGGCTGGAACCAGAAGGCGGTTACTCCCTCGGAGGAGTCGTGAGCGCGCGCAGCGTGGAGTACGAGACGTGGCGGATCGACTTCCCGCGTGCTACCAGTCGGGCCGAGATTCGCCAAGTCCTGACCGAGCACGCCGAGTACGGCCGCTGGGAACTCTGGCGCGTTCGACGTTTCCTCGACGGTCGTTGCCGGGTCTGGCTACGTCGACGCCGATATCGGGTCGCACAGTCTCCGCCAGGGCGGTGGAGCGCTGCGCGCTGAGCTAGTTCAGGCGAGGTCGAGAAAGCGGTCGAGCACCCGGGCACCGAACTCAAGGGCATCCACCGGCACCCTCTCGTCGACCCCGTGGAAGAGGTCAGCGAAGGCCAACGCCGGAGGAAGCCGGAGCGGCGCGAACCCGTAACCGGGAATGCCCAGCGTGGCGAATGCTTTGGCGTCTGTTCCACCGCTCAGGGTGTAAGGCACCGCGCGCGCCTGCGGATCGTGTTCGAGAAGGGACCTGACCATGGCGTCGACGACAGGACCCTCGAACGGCACCTCCAGAGCGATGTCGTCGACCAAGGTGCTGCGGGTGATGTCGGGGCCGAGCAGCCCATCGATCGTGGCGAGGAACTCGTCGCGGCGTCCCGGAAGAAAGCGCCCGTCGATGACGGCGGTCGCCGAACCAGGGATCACGTTCGTCTTGTAGCCGGCTTCCAGCATGGTTGGCGCTGCGCTATGCCGAAGCGTGGCGCCGATCATCGGCGCAATGGGGCCGAGGCGGGCGACGACGGCTTCGGCAGGCGTGTCATCGGGAAGCCCGAGCGCTGATCGCACCTCGACGAGAAAGTGCTCGACTGTTGCCGTCATGGTGACCGGAAACTCGTGCGAGCCGATCCTGGCCACTGCCTCAGCAAGCCTCGTCACGGCGTTCTCGTGATTGACCATCGACCCATGGCCCGCTCGGCCGTCGGCCGTGAGCTGCATCCACGAGATACCCTTTTCTGCCGCCTCGATCAGGTAGAGGCGCAGGTGGTCGTCGACAGTAAAGCTGAAGCCGCCTACCTCACCGATCGCCACGCCAACGCCTTCAAAGAGGTCGGGCCGGTGCTCGACGAGCCAATGCGAACCGAAGAGCCCACCGGCCTCCTCGTCAGCGAGGAAGGAGATGACGAGTGGGCGACGCGGCCGACGTCTCGAGCGCACCCGGTCCCGCACGACGGACAGGATCATCGCGTCCATGTCCTTCATGTCGATGGCGCCGCGTCCCCACACCATCGGTACGCCATTGTCTTCGTGGACCTCGGCCGCAAACGGTGGGTGCGTCCAGTCATCAGCGTTGGCAGGGACGACGTCGAGGTGCCCGTGGAGCAGGAGGGCCGACTCGTTCGAGTCCTCGCCATCGACGCGGGCGAAGACGCTCGTCCGTCCGGGGGCTGACTCGACAAGCTCGGGATCGAGGCCGACATCGGACATCAGCCCGGCGACGTACTCGGCAGCGTCGCGTTCCTGCGACCGAGGGTCGTCACCGTAGTTGCTGGTATCGAACTGAATGAGCCTTCGGCAGATGTCGACAACCTCGCGAGCCGGGTCGCTCTGGGCAGATGTCTGTACGTCGGTCACCCCCCTATCGTGCACCTTCCCGATGGAGTACAGCCCGATTTCAACGCCATCTGTGCCGTTGGTAGTCTTGCGGCTCACCTTGTCCGAGTGGCGGAATCTGGTAGACGCGCTAGCTTGAGGTGCTAGTGCCCGAAAGGGCTTGGGGGTTCAAGTCCCCCCTCGGACACCACGAGAGTAACCGCCGGGCATGCTGGCCAGTGGCGGATAGTACCGAGGCGCCCCTGAGGTTCACCAAGGCGAGCGACAAACATCCGCCCTCACGAGGCACGTGAGAACGGATGTCGCCGATTGCTTGAGTGCCTGAAACTGTCTCGCTAGGCCCACTTCTTGCCGGCGCCGACAACCGAGGCCAGCGTGAGCACCGTTGCGGCGCTCCCGAGCACGGAGACAATCACACGGGACTTCAATGCGTTCATGGCGAAGCCCCTTTCAGTTCATCCACTTGGTTCCGGCGCCGACGATCGACACCAGGACCGAGACCACGGTGACCGCAGATGCTGATTGCAGCACGGTCTTGAGTTTCCCTGTATTCATAGCCACCCCTTCATTCGTGTTCCATTGCTACGAAGTCAACGAACAACCTCCTTTGCCGTTCCAGGATGGAGCACGATGTGTCACACGCAGCGAGCCGAATGGGTGACAGAGCGTTGACTGGCATGGCATTCGGGGTCGCCCACAATGACTAGTCACCACCACCGCCAGTCATCAAAGTGCTCTAGCCCGGATCGTTCACGACTGGTGGGTTGACACGCGTTGTAGATGCGCGAAAGTGCCTACAAGGCCTTTGGTGTCGAGGGCAAGTCTGACCACGGAGAGCACGGCGCGCCCAGCACACCACCTCAGCAGCGACCACTCACTGAGGTAGCGACAAGCATTGGGCGATCGGTGCAGAGGAGAGAGACCCGCCGTCGACTCCTGCAACCCCGGCCGTGGCCGCTGACCGTGCAACCGCCAGCGTCGAGACGATGCTCCCGCCGTCACGCGAGCAGGCGCAGCAGGTCGTCGAGGCCACTCGTGCCCTACCCGAGGGTGATCGCGAAGGCGGGCGTGTGCCGCGTTCAGTCGGTGACGAGCTTGGCGAACACGATGACATTGGCTTCGTAGGCGTCGGCTACAGGGTCGAATCCGCCGCAGGTGATCAGTCGCAGGCCGGCGAAGTCGATGTCGCCATAGACGAGTTGGCTGGGGAAGCGGGTCTTGGCGAAGGTTGCGACGCGGACGACGGTGAAGGTTGCTGTGGTGCGGTCGGTTCGACTGACGATCACTCGGTCCCCGGGTTTGAGGTTGGCCAGGTGGTAAAACACGCCGGGTCTGCCGCTCCAGTGGACGTGGCCGGCGATGACGGCAGGGCCTAGTTCCCCGGGGGTTGGCGCGCCGGTGTACCAGCCGGCGGTCATTGCCTGGCTCGGGACCGCAAGGGTGCCGTCGGCCTGCAGCCCGAGGCTGACGAGGGCGGCGTCCACGCCGATCGCTGGGATGCGGACCCGGAGCGGGACAGAGCGTCGCATCCCGGTTGCTGACGTGGCGGCCGCGGCCGGGGTTGCAGGAGTTGTCGGCGTGGCCGTGGTGGCGGTCTGGCCGGCACCGGTCGGTGCCGGTGCCGGGGTAGTGGTGTTCGCGCAGGCGGCGATCACGAATGCCGCTGCAAGACCCCAGGCCGCCCATCGGGCTCCGGGCCGGTACGTAATCGAACCGACCCGGTGTCTGTCGGCCTTGGCCGTGATCATGTGCTGCCTCGCATGGGGTATGTCATCCGACTACCGGCTTGGCTTGTGGCCGGCCAGCGGGTGCCGGTAGTCGATTGACGCTGGTCTATCCGGTGCTGTTGTCGCCGGTCCCGACGGGTCCACTTGGAGTGGATGTGACCTGCGGGGTTGGCGTGGGTTTGGAGGTTGGCGTGGTCGAGCAGGCGGACCGTGTGATGGTGTTGGTGTCCATCGTCACGGCACCATTGCGGGCCAGAACGCGACCATCGACGGTGGCTCCGGTGGTGAGAGAGATGCTGGTCAGCGCCAGGATCGTGCCGCGGAACGTGGAGTTGGTGCCCAGAGTT
>JAJAYZ010000066.1 GCA_027118455.1 Actinomycetes bacterium | reverse complement strand
GTCGAGGAGATCTGCGCGATTCTGCCGACAATGGCTGGCTGGATCGGTAGGAACAACCGCGAGAACCACGCGCATCCGCTCCAGGAGTTCCGCGCCTGGCTGCAGGCCGCCGGCTTGCTACGCAAGCACAAGGGCAAGCTGCTGACCACGCGTGCTGGGATCAAGGTGCGCGACGACACGGGCGCTTTGTGGGACTACCTTGCGTCCCGGCTCATCCCCACTGGCAAGGGCGACTTCGCCGAGCTTTCCGCCCTGCTGATCGTCGCCAACGTTGCGTCATCGCCGAACAAGCTGGTGCCGTTCGACGCGATCGCCGGCCTGCTCGGCGACCTGGGCTGGCAGCGCGGGGATCGGACACGCCTTCGCGGTTACGACCTGTACCGCGTGGACGGAAGCCCTCTGCCGCTGCTCAACAATGTCGGCGAGGCTGCGAAGCAGGTGAGCTTTCGAGAGCCGGTGCACCCGGCTGCGGCGGCGTTGGCGCACTATGCGCTGCTGGCTGGCCCGGCCGGCTGACCTGTGATTGAAGCGTAACATTTGTGGTACGCTCCTCCCGTATGAGAGGAGAGCCCGATGACTCACCACAAGGTGTTCTGGGACGATTTGGCCCGCGACCTCGAGAGCCCCGAGTTCCTGCGTGATTACGTCGTAGAGTCCATGCGTATCGCCACCGTCGACTCCATCGTGAACGCGATCGATGACGCCCGCGAAGCCGCAGGGCTGACCAAAGCCGAACTCGCGCGCGCGATCCAGAAGGAGCCCGCAACGATCCGTCGGCTTCTATCTTCGGACAACTCCAACCCCACCCTCGGCACACTCGCCGAGGTTGCTGCGGCTCTCGGGCTCCGGATCACCGTCGAGCCGCTCCCAAAAAGTGAGCGAAAGCAAATCACTCAGTCGTTGCTTGAGGGCCGGAGCGCTGACCCGAAGAGGCTGGCACAGCATTTAGACGGACTACGCACGCCCAAAGCCGAGCTTCCCGCCTGACTCGCGATCAGGCGAGCGAACGTGGATTGCGACTGCGGTACTCGTCGCCCAGTCGACGAACGGCCGCATAGTCAGCGTCCGGGGCGTGGTCCGGAACGGCTTGTCTCGTCCGTCGATGATATCGGCGCAAAGACGGTGTCCTCGTCGTCCTGTTGGCTGTTCTCGGGCCGTAGCGGTTCAACCACGTGCAGCTCGGGAACAAGATGTTCTCGTCAACAGGACGAGATACACTGCGCGCGTGACCGACTACGACCCGCACGCCTATCCACCGTTCGCCCTGACCGTTGACCTGGTCGTGCTGACCGTTCGCGATGGCGAGCTGCAGGTTCTGCTCGTCCGCCGCGGAGTCGCCCCCTACCAGGGGCGCTGGGCGCTACCCGGCGGATTCGTCCAGATCGACGAAGACCTCCGCGCAGCCGCGGTGCGCGAGCTGCGCGAAGAGACCGGACTGCGACTTGACGACGTCCACCTCGAGCAGCTCGCCACCTACGGCGCACCCCGCCGCGACCCGCGCATGCGCGTCGTCAGCGTTGCGTGGCTGGTGCTCGCCCCCGACTTGCCTTCCCCCGTCGCGGGCACGGACGCATCCGACGCCTCGTGGCGTCCGGTCGACGGAACGCTGTCATCAGGACGCCTCGCGTTCGACCACGCGTCGATCCTGAGCGACGGCGTTGAGCGGGCGCGCGCCAAGCTCGAGTACTCCTCGCTCGGCGCCTCCTTCTGCGACGACAAGTTCACCGTCGGCGAGCTGCGCGCCGCGTACGAAGCGGTGTGGGGCGTTGAACTTGACCCACGCAACTTCCACCGCAAGGTGACCGGAACGCCAGGGTTCCTGGTCGAGACCGGAAGGACGACGACCCGTGGCGGTGGGCGTCCGGCCATGCTCTACACCGCTCGGGATGCCGCGCTGAACCCTCCGCTGCTGCGCGGCTGAGGTTTCTGCCGTCAGATGGTGTTCAGTTCTACGGATCGGAGAGGTCTACCGAACCTCGGACAGGCCAGCTAGTGACAATCCCAGTTCATCCACGCGTCGGAGAAGCCTCCAACTCGTGCAGCTTCGGGCTGAACGTAGAAGAACATCACGCCGCCGTCGCCCCACATCCAACCCGGCCCGCCGTCTTCGGCGAGTTGCAGCAACAGGAACCAGTCGTCGTCCGCAGTCTCGGCTAACGCCTTAGCCGAGGGGTGATCGAAGTTCAGCGTCGACTTCGCCGCGTTGGTGACGCCCGCCTGAGCGAGCGCTACTGCCCATGCTGGCTCGTCCTGCGCGGGATCGGCCCACCCTCCTACCCGATGGTTCGAACCTGCCCAACGATCGAAGCGCTGCCACTTGGCTTGGCGAAATGCAGCCATGCGCTCGTCGTCAAGTTCGAGCTTGCGGGCACGTGCGTAGGCAGACGGCTCGGGGAGGGTCGCGTCGAGAACGAGCCCGCACTCGACACGTCCAAAAGCGTCAAACACATCCAAGTTCGGGTGTGGTGGGCAGAGCCGTTCCGCCGTCTCGAAGCCAGCCGGGACGTAGAGGACCCGCCAACCGGGACGCGACGCCGGAATCGAAGCGGCCACGAACATCACCGTGTCGCCACCGGGTCCCTCGGAATCGTAGGTGGCGAAGAACAGCAGCGAACCATCCGGCGGAAGCGGCGCACTAGGTAAGACTTTGTGTACGGCGGCTAGGTTGAGGTTGGCGAGAAAGCGGAGCGGTTCGTCCCCCAACATCGGCCAGTCAACGTCCGATGGAAGTTGGGGTAGTCCACCAAGCACCGCGGCAGCTTCACCTCCTGGTTCTGCGCGTACTAATCGGGCAGATGGCCGCTCATACGCCAACCACTGAGCGACTTCCGACGGCGCCAAGAACTCATTCGCGAGCGAGACCAGGTCGTCGTGGTTCATCCGCGCCACGACCGGTACGCCAGTCGGCTCGCGCCAGGCGCGCGACCGGCCATGAACTGGGGTGTCGTCGTCGACGTTGTCGACGTCCTGATCGGCCGCCAACAGCTCTAGGCAGCCCCGGGCCTGACCAATCGCGAGACCGAGCCGTTCAGCTATCTGGCGGGGAGTTGCCGACAGTTCACCATCCGGTGCCCAGAAGAGCAGGTGCTCGACATCGCCCTCGATGCTGGCGAGCTCTTTGCGCAAGGCGGGAGAACGAAGATGCACCCGCCACCCTTGCGAGACCTCCAACGCCTGCCAGACAGCCGGCGCGTCCGGACTCGGCGCGATGACAGTGTTCCCGTCAACGGTTTGGGTGCGGGTAAGCACCCCCAAGTTGAGGAGGCACTGCAGACTGTCGTTCAAGGTGCAGATCGCGGGCATCCCCGCTGCATCTTCCAGCGCCGCAATGAGTCCGTTGGCGTCGTTTACGAACACAAGATTCGGTTTTGCGGACCAGCCGGCGACCGAGGTCTCCCAGCCATCTGTGTACGCCATGGGGCTGAGGGTCAACCACCGAAGAATCTCATCGGGCGTCAGGGAATGCGCGCCCAACCTCAGGGCGGCAAGCAGATCGCCGATATTCAGGATGTCCGTCGGCATCCACGACCAGCCACCTGCGGCAATCCGCTCAAGGCCAACCACGAAGGGATCTGCGACCGTCGTGGTCCCCGCGGCCAGAGGTGTCAACCGGTCGTGGCTGATCACTCGCGGTGGTCCAGCCATCGCATCCTGGCGATCCGGGTCAGGGAAGAACCGCAGCAACCACTCCTGAACCTCGTCATCGGCAACGGCTCTTGTCGCAACTCGCACGCTCACTCGCGCTCGTCCAAGACCGGTGACGTCGAGGCCGTCCTGCTGCTCGGCCCCGACCCTCAGCAGGCCACCGTCGAGCACCTCTTGCCAAGGCAGTTCATCGCGCTCCTGCCCACTCTGGTCATCTTCGCGCGGACGGGCCGACCAGCGTTCGAGCCGGATGCACATCCGGCTGTTCTCTCCGGTCGACAACGCCACTGCACCAGGTGCCGACGTGGCAAAGATCTGTGTCTACGGCGTACCGCTAGGCATCATGGTCTGGGCTACGAGCACCGACCTGACAGGAGTGTCCAGACGAGCCTCGTACTCGTCGATCAACTCAGGCAGCACAGACCCATCGCTCACTCACGGGGCTTCGACCGGGCAAGAGAACGACTTGAGGACTCGGGATCATCACTGGCTCGTGGAGCTACTCGCTTAGCCTCAACTCGTCCCACAGGTACGGCACCGATGTGCCACTTGTGTTGACCTCAAACCATGAACTTCTACGACGTGCCGACGACCTCAATCAAGCACTCGAGACCCTGCACTCTTGCCAGGCGGGCGTCCAGGGTGAGCAGCGTTCCGTCCATGATCTCGGCCAGCGCCACGTACATCGCGTCCCAGGACCGAACGGTGTCACGCAGTTCCCATGCTCGTTCGAGCAGACTGCGGTGACCGAACCGCTCCCCTGGCCAATCCCGCAAGTCCTCGACCGCCTGCGCTGCCGCGGTGTCATCGAGCAGACCCAGCAACCGATGCTTTCGGACCACACCAAGAACCTCGACATCCACCACGTGCGGCGCAATCTGATCGTTGTCGAGCGCCATGCGCTGACGCACGGTCTCGGCACTGGCGCTGCCAGCAACGACTTCGAACAGGCAGGAGGCATCAACGATCAGCATCGGGCCAAGGTCCCCGCATTTCGTCCATCGCCTCGAGGACATGGGTGCGGGTGATCTGCGACCGACGACGCCTCGTTCTGTCCAGCCACTCCTGCGCAGTCGGACGCGAAGCCAGCCGGGCCGCCTCACGACGGAGCAGGTCAGGGACGGTCACGCCGGCCTCGGCTGCGTGCTTCGACAGAGCTGTGTAGACG
>JAJAYZ010000065.1 GCA_027118455.1 Actinomycetes bacterium | reverse complement strand
CCCGCGTGGGCTCCCCGGCGCGGGGGCCCCCACCCCGGGCCCCCCCGCGGCCCGCCCCCCCCCCGCGCGGGGGGGCCCCCGGGGCCCTTCGTCGTCAGACCCCACGATTGACCAGGTCACGCCATCTGGGGTGTCCATCACCGCAATGCCCCCTGCGACGAGCGCGTCCCGCAGTCGGTCACTCGTGGCGAAGTCCTTGTCGTCGCGGGCTGACTTCCGTGCAGCCAGCACTGCTTCGACCACCGGGGCGATGGCAACCGACGGGTCCGCTGCACCAGACCGGGCCAGCTCGCCGAGCCGGACCACCATGGCCCGCAGTTCTCGTCGTCCGCGGTCAAGGGAGTCGCTTTGCAGCGTGTCGGCCGACCATGCGGCCAGAACATCGTCGAGCCCGAGTAGCGCCTCCACGGCCCTATCGATGTCCCGGTCAGCCATCGCTGTGTCAAAGAGTTCGCGCTGCTTCGCGACATCGGCATCTAACGAAGGTCGCGCACTCTCGGGCTCACTCTCGAGCTCATTCTCGGGGGATGTCGCGCTGGATCTTTCGACATCGCGGGGCACGTGACGGACACCGGCGACGAATGAGGCGAGCTCATCGATAGTGAGGGTCGTTCCGGCCGGGACCTGTTCGCTGGTTCCGTGGCGCCGCACCGTCAGATGCCCGACCCCAGAAATCTCAACGGTGTTCCTCCCGCGGTCGACGATGACCGCCGTGTGCTCATCAATGCCGAGCACTGCTGCGCCATCGGGCAAGTCCTGTTCCAGCAGCTCCAGCCGGTCCTCGCCGAGGTAGCAGAACCGAGTGTCGTAGGTGCCCCCTTCGGCGTTGTCGTAGTGGGGGACAACGGCGACCGGTATGTCGAGGAACCGGGTAAGGAGATCGAGGCCCTCGGCCCAGTAGGGAGTCGTTCCCACCTTGTAGATCTCGTAGACAGGTAGCGCCCAGCGTCCAGCGGTGACAGCGGCGGCGCTGCCCAGGACGACGGTCCCCCCACGGTCGACGACGTCGCCGATCGCGCCTACCAGAGGGGTGCCATGCCACTGGTTCAACGCGTAGGTGGGGCTACCGGGGCCGGCGAAAAGCCAGGAGGACCGGCTCACCTGGGCCAATACACGTTCACGTTCTGCCGCCCCGATATCGGCACGACGCCAACTTGCGGGAACCACCTTCTTGCCGACGGACTCCTCGAAGTAGCGGAGCGTCCGGTTGGTGAGGTCATCGGCGTTGACCTGAAAGCCGTACGGGGTGTCCAACATGACTGCCGGGCCGTCGCCGGATGCGGCAAGGACGGCGCGATGCGTCTTGACCATGGCCGGTGCGGTCTCACCCGAACCCATCAGCACGATGCGACTCACAGGTTAAGACTCTTCCACACGTGCGAGGAGGGCAAGCAGGTGCTCGGTGACGACCTGCGGATGTTGGAGGTGGATGTCGTGGTGCGCGTCGGGGTGCCAGCTGACGGTGGCGTCGGGTAGTGCCGCCAGAGCCTCATCGACGTCGGCTGACGTCGTGCTTCCAGCCACCATGAGATGCACCGGCGCAGCGATGGCCGGGTACAGCAGCGCCGGATCGTCAGCCCAGAGCGAGTGCAGAATCGACTTGTGGTGCCGTCGCTCGAGTCGGTTGTGGATCCCACCGTTGCCCACCTCCAGGTTGCCTGCAATGGCTTCCAGGGCACAGCTGGGCCAGTCGGCCACCATGGCCCCGATCCAGCTGATGACCTCGCCTGGATCTCGCTGGGTGAGGTCGGGAGGGGCCAGTTGTGCCCAACAGCGGTCGAACGAGTCGAAGCGACGACCGAGATGGATCCACCCGCCGTCGACTGCGGCGACCCCTCCCCAGCTGGTGTCATCGTGAGCCGCACGCAGGACAACGTTGCCACCCCAGGACTGTCCGGCTGCGATCGGATGCGAGTCGCTCCATCCGAGCGCGGTGACGAGCGCCCCAAGGTCGTGAGCGGCCGATGCGGTGCTGTATCCGCCATCGGGGCGCTCAGATCGACCATGACCCCTCATATCGACACAAGCCACGGGGTGACCATGACTGTTGAGCTGCTCCGCGACACCTCGCCACAGCAGTGCGTTGGACGCCAGACCGTGCACAAGGAGGAAGGGGTGACCGTCGCCGGGCAGGAGGCGCACGGCGAGTGACGTGCCGTCGGTGACGGGGAAGGGGGACGGGTCTATCCAGGAGTCCGCCGGCCAGTCGAAGTCATTCACGCCGCGCTCCCGCAGGCATCGTCGATCAAGTCGATCAGCATCATGCAGCCCACGGACTCCGCTTGGGTGGCCACGTACACGTCGCTGTCGCCGCGGATTCTTCGGGAGGCCGAGCTGATCATCAGCTCATAGGCATCACAGGCGGGAAAGGACTCGGCCCAACGCCGGGTGCCATCGGTGATCTCGATGCTCGCTGCCTCGCGCCAGCTGGTGATGGCAGGAGACCCGAACGTGATCGCAGCGGAACTGCCCTGGACGTGTAGGCCCTGGCGCTCGGGGTCGATGAAGGAAGAAAGAACGTCGACCGTTGTTCCACTTGTCGCTGTCAGTGTTGCGCTGGTGCGTAGGTCGGTGCCTTCCTGGCTGATGGTGCGACTCACACCGTCGACGGCCCACTCTCCGTTCACCCAGGTGATCGCCGGCCGTAGGAGGTACGGGCCGACGTCCAAGAGCGAGCCGCCCCCACGGCGCAGGTCGAGCCGATAGTTGTCAACGGGGACGCCATCAAACGTAAACGATGAGCTGATGCTTCGGACTTCGCCGAGATCGCCAGCGGTCACGATGGCGTCAACCCGTCGCGTTCGCGGATGCCACTGTGTCCAGGCTGCCTCGATGAGGAGTAGGCCGGCTGAACGCGCCGTCGAGAATGCGCGCCGGCACTCGTCGGCATTGAGCGTGAGGGGTTTCTCGCAAAGAACGTGCTTACCGGCCGCTAGCGCCGCGGTAATCCAATGCAGGTGTACCTCGTTGGTCAGTGAGATATAGACAGCCTCGACTGAGTCGTCGTCCAAGATCGCTTGATAGTCATCGACGGCCTGGCCCCTGGGCTCTAGGTTCTCGGCTCGCTCAGCGTCTCGCGCGGCGACCGATTGGAGCAGCGCATGAGGGCTGGCATGGACGGCGGGGCCAATCGCCTGGGAGGCGACAAAGCCGGCGCCGAGAAAGCCCCAGCGCACCTCGTCGGTGTCAGTGGCCCTCACGCGTCGCCGTTGACCGGCATGGGGGTTCCACCCGCGCGTGCTGAGGCCCGTGCCGCCTCCATCACAGCTACCACCCGCCGCGACTGCACGGCCGTGACGCTCATCGGCCACTCGTAGCGAACGGCATCGACGTACTCTCGATGAAAGGCGTGCGGCTCGGGGGTCACCTGCTTGAGAGCTGTCTGCGAACCGAAAGTGTCGACGAAGGTGAGGTCGGGGGGCGAGTCGGTCACGGCCAAGACGTCTTCATCCAGTGTGCCGACAGCGCTGCGCCGCACGACCCTCTCTTGTCTCCAGGTACTGGTGATCGCACCCTCGGTGCCGAGCAGGTACCAGCGTGGTTTGAGCGCAGCCGCGAGATCGGAGTGGATGAATACCGCTTCAGTGCCATCTTGGAAGCGGAGCGCAACAGTGGTGTGGTCGGCGTTGGTGACGTCGTGCCACACACGTTTGTGCTCGATGCAGGTCACGTGCGCCAGCGGACCTGGGTGCAGGCTGAGAATCTGGTCGATCAGATGCGAGCCCCAGTCGTAAAGGGCACCGCCTGATACGGACTCGTCGGAGTGCCAGTAGTTGCAGGGGTGTCCGTAGCCACCGACGAACGCCTCGAGGTGGAAGACCTCGCCGAGTGCACCACCACGGACCATCTTCGCGATGGTGAGGAAGTCTGGATCAAAGCGCCGGTTCTGGTACACGACGGCACGCCGCCCCACGCGTTCTGCGACGGCCAGGACGCGGTCGGAATCTTCAACGGTCAGGGCGAACGGCTTCTCGACGATGACGTCCTTGCCGGCCGCCATCGCACGATCTGCCCAGTCGGCGTGCGAGTCAGGTGGAGTCGAAACCACGATGACGTCGAGAGACGAATCGGCCAGAAGAGCAGCCGGATCGTCGGTGGCGGTTACGCCAGGGAACATCTGGCTGGCCTCCCCAAGGCGCTCAGCTGAACGGTCGCAGAGAGCCCCGAGCTTCATGCCGGGAAGTGCCTGGGCAGCGCGAGCATGCTCGGCTCCGATCGCGCCGAAACCGAGCAGCCCAATGACAAGCGGTGCGACTTCTTCGGGGTCGATCTCAAGGGAGCGGCGGAGCGCCAGGTGCAGCAAGCGTGCGACTGCCTCAACATCGTCACGTTCGTCGGACTCTGGTCGGAGGGACAGTGCGCCGATGCGGGTCTCGGGATTCCAGGTTGCTACCGGGTGGGCTGTCATACCCATCTGGGTGGTGGCCCAGACCTGTACGCCTTCTCGCACCTTCTCTACTGCGAGCACTGGCGTGCGGAGCTCTATGGGCTCGCCCGTCGGGGCGACGCGTCCGGTCCAGGCGTCGGTCCCTGCTGCCCGCACCCGGGCGCGATGGGGTCGCGACCAGAGGTCAGCTGCTACACCGGATGCTTCGGTCAGCTCAGGCAGCTCGGCGCCCAGAGTCGGCCCCAGCAGGAACACGGGAGCCCCGTGCCCGCGGGCGGAGGCGACCAAGTCGGCTGCCGCAGCCGGAAGAGCCGAGTGCGTCCAGACCAATACCGCTGCTGGCGAAGCTTGGGGGGCACTGTCAAGCGAAGTCAGCCAGCCAGCATCGCTCAGCAGCCGTCTCGTTGCCTCGAGCACCGCTCGCTCGCCGGGGGCAAGCTCACCGACTGCCCAGGTGAGGTGACCAGACATGCTTCCTCCGCGTGACGGTGCTCGATCGGTCGGTGGTGGCCACCAACGACCCTAGGCGACGACGCGGTTCCTTGCACTGGGGGCGAGGGATCGCTCCACTTCGGCGCGGTCAGCGGAAGGCCACAGTTCGGTGCCCGTTCAGCAGGATGCGGTTCTCGGCGTGCCAGAGCACCGCCCTGGCCAGGGCTTGGCACTCCACATCGCGACCGGCTGCGACCAGCTTCTCCGGAGACAGCGAGTGGTCCACCCGGACGACCTCCTGCTCGATGATGGGTCCTTCGTCGAGGTCGGTCGTGATGTAGTGCGCCGTTGCCCCAATCAGCTTCACACCTCGCTCATGCGCCTGGTGGTAGGGCTTGCCCCCCTTGAAGCTCGGGAGGAAGGAGTGGTGGATGTTGGATGGCCCGGCCTTCCAGGGCCTGGCAGAGATCCTCCGAGAGCACCTGCATGTACCTGGCCAGGACCACGAGGTCGACCACCCCGTCATCAATGATGCTCAGCAGTCGCTTTTCGCCGTCCACCTTGGTCTCAGGCGTAAACGGGATGTAATGAAAGGGGATGTCGTAGTCCTCAACAAGGTCTTCATAGTCGAGGTGGTTGGAGACGACTCCGACGACGTCGATCGGCAGGGCGCCGATGCGCATGCGGAAGAGCAAGTCGTTCAGGCAGTGGCCGAGCTCGGAGACCATCAGCAGGACGCGCTGACGCTCCAGGGCTGCGCGCAGTGTGAAGGACATGTCCAATGTTGCCGAGATCCGCGCGAAGTCGCTCTGCAGAGTGGCAAGCTCGTCTCTCCGTCGAAACAGGAGAACCTGACACGCAGGAAGAAGAGACCGGTCTCCTGATCGCCGTACTGCTGGCTGGAGATGATGGTGCAGTGGTGCTGAACGAGGAAGCTCGAAACGGCGTAAACGACTCCTGGCCGGTCTTCGCAGGAGAGGGTGAGGATGAACGTGGGGTTTTCGCCAGCTGCAGAAGACGAGTGTGGCGTGCTTGACGACATGGTGTGTCCTCGGGTCGAGAGTACGGAGCGATAGGGCATCAATCGATAGCCTGATCCGGAGCGTTGTTTCACGGGGAAGAGGCGACGTGTCGACAGTCGTCGAGAATGCCGAAGGACACGTGCTTGACTTGCGCGCCAAGCGGCCTTCGCGCTGGGCAACCAGGGACCGGATCCTGCTGGAAGCGTCCCGACCGTTCGCCACGCACGGTTTCCGGGGAGCGTCGACGCGGCAGACTGCCGAACAGGTCGGCATCCGTCAGCCGTCGTTGTTCAAGCACTTCCCCTCCAAGCGAGCCATGCTCGCTGAGCTGGCCGTCTACGACATGGACGTGCCGGCCCGACACGCAGAGGTCGTTGCACGTACCGCGGGGTCTGCGGTCGACCGGCTCGCCGGATACGTGGCATGGGACCTGGAGTGGTACCGCACGATGCCCTTCGACCTACGCGGGATGACCGAGGACCTGGTGAGATCAGGAGGTCTCATCTTGGCGCAGGAAGCACTCGCCAGGTGGCGCACGGCCGTCACCCGCATGCTCGAACAGGGGGTTGAGCCAGGGGAGTTTGCCGCACACGCCGTTCCCTTTGTGCCTATCGCGCTGGAGACTTTGAGCTGGCACATGGTGAACAGCAAGGGTGCCACCGAAAGAACGGTCGATGACGCCGTCGACTTTTTGCTGGCAGCTGTCTTGACCTCATCGAGGGACGTTCGCCGCCGCTGACGTCTAGCGGCGTGTCGACCTAGCCTGTGGATGGGGGTGAGAACCATGCTCATGGTCCTGCACACAAATCCAGAGGGCGCGAGTGGCCCGAGCGGTCCGCTTCCGCCGCCGTTTGACCAGTTGGTCACCGAGCAGACGCTGACCGAGGAACAGGCGCGTGCGGTACTGGCCGCTCTGGCGGTCGGGACCCGTCGGGAAGCCCCACGGACTGAACCAAAGGCACCACGGCTGGGGATCGCAGCCCGACTTGCCGAGATCGGGGCATACCTCGGGGCCGCCTTGGTGGTGGCCGCTGGCATCGTCGTGGTGGTTCAGCAGTGGGCCGACATGTCCTACGGAACCCGCGTGGCCGTGATGGCTGGCACGACGTTTGCCCTGGTACTGGCAGCTGTGAGCCTCGTCCTCTTCGCCCAAGGGCGCCCGTGGGCTGACGTGCCCAACGGCGACACCCTTCGACGACTCAGCGGGACGCTCTTCAGTTTCGGCGCGCTCGGGGCGTTTGGAACCGTGATGGTCGCGATGCTCTCGAACAACACCGGCGCCTCCGACGACGAGGTCGCGCGTGCCTTCACCCTCGGTGCTCTGGCTGCGGCTGCTGTGCTGGTCGCCGCCCGGCTGCGTGCTGACACCCCATTGGGCGAAATCGGACTGGTTGTCTCTACTGTCACCGCGAGCATGGCGCTCGTCCAGCTCACGATTCCGGACGAGCCCATCGCCATCCAGTGGACCTTGTTGTCGATGGGTCTGGCATGGGCATTGCTAGGGACATTTACCCTTCTCATGCGGAACCAGATGCTGGTCACCTCACTCGGGCTGCTGCTGGCCCTCTTTGCGTCGGCGACCATCGCCGGGGAGCCGTGGTCGCATCGGCTCGCCCTGACCACACTCATCGTTGTCTCGTTGGTCGTATACCTGAGGCGGCCGCTGTGGCCATACCTTGCAGCCGCCACCGCCGCCGCGGTGGTGCTGACGGTGTCGTGGGTCGGCGAGGCAGTCGGCGCAGCCATGGCGCTGCTCGCTGCTGGCCTGGTCTTCTTGGTGCTGGCCGGTGCCGCCCTGATGCTGCATCGTCACCGGACTGCCGGCACCGCGGTCGAAACCGACCCAGCGGCGCAGCCTAGGGGCTGAACGTCGAGTCGACCTTCCATGCACGGAGTCGTTAGAGTCACCCCGCTTG
This sequence comes from Actinomycetes bacterium, assembly GCA_027118455.1. Taxonomy (GTDB): domain Bacteria; phylum Actinomycetota; class Actinomycetes; order JAHEKZ01; family JAHEKZ01; genus JAHEKZ01. Next base: position 1,812 of record JAJAYZ010000065.1, on the reverse strand, counting down.
GTCTTGTCACGGACGCCGAACGCAGCGCAGTTCGTCGGAATCTTCGGACCTGGCTGCGCGTCCGCGTCCACGGCGTCTTTGATGTGCACGATGGCCCCCACGCGATGTAAGAACCTGGTCCCGAGTCAGTAGTGAGGTCGCAGGTCTGCCCTGGATTGGCTTGGCCGGTGTTGGCTGAGCAGTCTGGGATGCCATCAGTGTTGCCGTCGGAGAAGGCTGCGTCCTGGTCCACCGGGTAGCCGACGGCGGCCAGGTACTCACTACCAGGGGGAACGGTGCCAGGGTTGATTGATAAGGCTCGAAAACGTCCACCCGCCGTGTGAACGCGCTGATCTCAACAACCTCGACAGCGCCGCGCCGTAACGGGGCTGCATGGCTAGGCCCACAAGTGACAGCATGGACGTGCCGCTCTAGCGCGGGGTCTGCGAGTAGTTCTTTGGGCTGGGTGGCCAGCGAGCATGCCGCGGGCTGGGCGAATAAGGAAGGGGCGCTATGCGCGGTCGTCGGGGCTTTCGGCTCTATCGCTGGCGTGTCGCGCCGGGAGAGTCTGCGACCAAGACCCGAGAATGGTCCCCTCGGACCAAAACCGATACTTCTTCCTCCAGGCTGGTGCCCCGCCAAGGGGTATCCTGGACAGCAGAACTACTGGGATGGTCCGGCTTGTGGTCAACAGTTCGGTCCGGATCATCCGGCGAGCCGTTCTCGACGACCGGCTCTGACCACACGATCGGAGCCGAGACTGTGAATAGGCACTGTAAAGGAGCCGAACATGAAGATTCGACCGTCGAAACGAGCGTCAGTAGCCGCACTAGGTACGGGGGCCCTAGCCCTGGCTGTTTGCGGCTCGCTTGTCGCATTCGGAGCCAACGCCCAGGCCGCGGCCAGTTCGGTGGGGTTGGGAACCGCTGGGAGCTTCGCGGTCCTGGCCGGCGGGGGGATCACCAACACCGGTCCGACCACGGTCACCGGCGACATCGGGACATTCCCGACCACGACCATCACCGGGGCCGGCTCACTCACATTGCACGGCACCAACCACGCAGGTGACAGCGTCACCCAGGGGGCGAAGACCGATTTGGTGACCGGTTACAACACCGCCGCTGGTGAGGGGCCCACAACCGCGGTCCCGGCGGACCTCACCGGAATGACCCTCAAACCCGGAGTGTACAACTCCGCATCGGCACTCGCACTGTCCGGAAAGCTCACCCTCAACGCGGCCGGCAACCCCAACGCCGTCTGGGTGTTCCAGGCCGGGTCGACCCTCGTCACCGGATCAGGCAGTAAGGTCGTCCTGGTCAACGGCGCGCAGTCCTGCAACGTGTTCTGGCAGGTCGGCAGCTCGGCAACTCTGGGCACCAACTCCACGTTCCGCGGCACGATCCTGGCGCTGACCAGCATCTCTCTCACCACCGGAGCCACCGTCGATGGTCGCGTTCTGGCCCGCAATGGTGCCGTGACGATGGACACCAACACAATCACACGGTCCGCCTGCTCGAGCACGCCGACCTCTAAACCCACGCCAACCCCGCAGGTCACGTCCACTCCAAGTGGAGCCGTCGAGACCGGCGACAACAGCACCGGATAGACCCGCGGTTGACATACCCCATACGAGGCAGCACATGATCACAGCCAAGGCCGACAGTCGCCGGGTCGGTTCGATCACGTACCGGCCCGGAGCCCGGTGGGCGGCCTGGGGTCTGGCAGCGGCATTCGTGATCGCCGGATGCGCGAACACCACCACCCCGGCAGCGGCACCGCCCGCTGCCGGCCCGCCCGCCATCACTGCCCCGCCGCCAACGCCGGTAACCCGGT
>JAJAYZ010000064.1 GCA_027118455.1 Actinomycetes bacterium | reverse complement strand
GCTCTGACCTGCGGCGATGTGTGCGCGCCCGGAGAGATTCGAACTCCCAACCTTCTGATCCGTAGTCAGATGCTCTATCCGTTGAGCTACGGGCGCCCGGCCCGAGGGGCCAGGCACAGACTTTACCGGGCCTGACTGGTTGGCCCGAAATCGGCACCCTTGGCAGCCAGGCGCCGGTCTTCTGCCCGCTCTGCCAGCCCGAGAACCATCCGTCTCATCATCGGGAAGTCGCCGAGCTCCACCATCGCGATGGTGAGCGGAAGCAGCGGTTTGCGGTTCTTATCGCGCTTTGCACCAAGCCACGAGCCGAGTGCGGCCCCGACACCGTCCGTACGAGAGTTAGCCCAAGAAACTGGACCCGAAACCGAGCTAAGTCGGGACTAACCCTCGTACGGAGGGCGACGAACGGCGGAGGCGGGGGGATTTGAACCCCCGAGGGGCTTTAAGACCCCAACCCGCTTAGCAGGCGGGCGCCATCGACCGGACTAGGCGACGCCTCCCCACGACCTTTCGACCGCCCAAGAAGGGTACCGGGCAACGGCTCGGGGCGGCAAAGCACCTCACTCACACTCCCCAGCGCCTACCGTGGGGCGCGTGGCCGACGTCTGGGAGTTGCGAGGGCAGTCCCTGGAACATCGCTCCGTTAACGTGGCCGCAGCCGTCGAACTCGCGGCCGACCCTGAGAGTGTCGTCTGGATCCAGGTCACGGCCGACGAGATGCGTCACATCGGGCCGCTCCTCGACATCCATCCGCGAGCCGTTGAAGAGGTCGTCAACAACACCAACGACGGCGGAGTCGGGGCTCACCGAACCAAGCTCGAGCGATTCCCCGGATGCATGCTGCTCTATCTATACCGATCGGTCCTCGGCGACGACACCACGCTTGACCTCAGCGCATCCCCCGTCATCATCACCCACGAAAGCGTCATCGCCGTCGAGCACGATCACCCGATCCAGATGACCGACCTCGTGGCCCGCTGGGAACAGAACCCTGAACTCCTCGACCACGGCATCCCCGCACTCCTGTACGCGCTCCTCGACCTCGTCGTCGACTCCTACCTCGATACCGTCGACGCACTCTCGGACGCTGTAGACGACATGGAAGACGTTCTCTTCCAGAGCCAGCCCGATGTCCAGACCAACCCGCTTGAGGCGCAGAAGCGCAGCTTCGCGACCCGCAAGGCGCTGGTGCGGCTGCGCCGAGTGGCGCAACCAATGCGCGAACTCGTCTCCGGGCTCATGCGACACGAGGAGGGCGAGCGCTCAACGATCAACGCCTCGATGCAGCCGTACTTCCAGGACGTCTACGACCACGTCCTGCGCGTCAACGACACCATTGAAGGTCTTCGAGATCTCATCACCACGATCTACGAGACCCGCCTCGCACTCAACGACCACTCGCTCAACACCGTCACGCGCCAACTTGCCGCGTGGGCAGCGATCATCGCCGTCCCCACCGCTGTCACCGGGTTCTACGGGCAGAACATCCCCTACCCCGGCTTCGCCGACCACAGCGGGTTCTGGACCAGCACAATTATCTGGGTTGGTGTCTCGGCCCTGCTCTATGTGATGTTCAAGCGTCGACGCTGGCTGTAGCCGAATCAGAAGGACGGCCGAAGCGGCATGCACGAGAAACCGCCCCTACCGAGCTTTACGCCCAACACCTGGTGCAGCTCGATGTTGTTGATCTCGAACCCGACCCGCGACGCGGCGATGTACAGCTGCCACACCCGGGCACGACGAAGCCCCACCTCGGCAATGGCCTCTTCCCAGTTCGCCTCAAGGTTCTCGCCCCAGTCGCGGCACGTCATCGCATAGTGCTCGCGCAGGTTCTCGCTATGGCGTGGTTCGAGACCGTGGTTCTGCATCGGCGACACGACCGTGCCGACGCCGAGCAACTCGCCGTCCGAGAACACGTATCGGTCGAAGAATCCGCCGATGCGTGCCCTCTCCCGCGTGGTTGGGCGCGTGATGCAGTGGTTGAGCAGGCGTCCCACTGGACGCAGCTTGGCCGCAAGCCGCCAGAAGTACGCGCCGAGCTGACGGCGTCCGATGTGCTCAGTCAACCCGATGGAGGAAACCGCATCAAAACCTGACTCCGGTACATCGCGGTAGTCGAGGAGGCGCACCTCCGCGCGATCAGCCAGTCCTCGGCCAGCAATTGCCTTCTGAGCCCATTCAGCCTGCTGCTGCGACAGCGTCGCCCCCAGCGCCTTCACGCCGTAGTGCTCGCCAGCGCCCATCACCATGCCACCCCAGCCGCACCCCACGTCCAGCAGCCGAAAGCCGGGCTCAAGCTCAAGCTTGCGTGCGACGAGGTCGTACTGTGCCGCCTGCGCAGTCTCGAGTGACGCCTCGGCGTCGGGGTGGACGGCGCACGTGTAAGTCATCGACGAACCCAGTACCAGTTCATAGAAGCGGTTCGACACGTCATAGTGGCGCGACAGCCTTGGCATCCCGCTCTCTGCTGTGCCGCAGCCCGCGCCGCCAGGGAGATGACGCCTCCTCCGGGGGAAGCGAAGGAGGCCGGAGCACCCAACCGCCAAGCTCACGCAAGACCTGCAACTTGTCACGGGTCGAAGCGTCTTGGGCACCGTCCATCACCAAGAGGGTGAGCGCGCGGTGCAGACTCCCCTCCACGACGAGCGACCCGCTGACGAACGCCCGCGCTAGTCCGAGGTCGCCGGGTGCCGTTGCGAGGAACTGCACGGCATCAGGTGACCTGATGGAAAGGGTGACGTCGGCCGCATCGTCTCCGAACGCAGTGGCGACCGATGACGCAGGCATGGTTCCTCCTCAATGCCCCCGCACACACTTGGCATGGAGATCAAGCAACCGACCCTGCGGGTCGTACCGCTTCTTGAGCAACTCGTACTGCACCCCGTTGTCAATGCTCCAGAACTCATCTTCCTCGTAGTAGGACGACGAGTAGAGGGACTTCCTTCCCCCGAGCTCGGCCACGACCCCTTCAATCCGTCGATTGTGGTAGCCCTCCCGCTGCCCGGGAATCGCCTCAACCGACGACCAGAAGCCGAGGTTCACGTACGTCATCTCGGGGTCAAGAGCGTAGAGATCCCAGGTCACGTCGCTGCTGCGTTGCCGCAACGGGCAGAGCCACACCGGCGCGATCCCAATCTCGGCGTGGAAGAAGTCGAGGAACTCAGCGAGCCGACCCACCGGAATCTCGACGTCCTGGATCACCGGTTCACCCGGTGAACGGCCACGCTTGGCGTCCCAGCCGAACTTCCACCCGTGCCGCCGCTCGAAGCCAACGATTTTCCAGTAGACGTCGCTGCGAAGGAGCCGTCTCGGTAAGAACGGACGCACGAGGGGGTGCTGAACACCCAGCGCACCCGAACACCAGAACCAGTCGGTGTCCCAACGCCAGAGGTAGTCGCGAATCGTGAGGTAGTCGCTGCTGCGTTGCTCGAGTGACTTGTAGTAGATCTTTGCCCGCGTGTAGTCGGACAAGTACGGCGCCTCGTCGACGAAGCGGCCAACCGTGATAACGACTCGATCCCGGCTGAAAACGACACCGTCGATGAAGTCGACGGGACGGCCACGGTGCTCGCGGGTCTGTACGATCTCGCAGATCGTCTCGGCCGCGTCAGCTGCAGAGTGGTGCAGATAGTGCTCGAGCGCGACGAACGGCTTCACCGGCTCAAGCTCGATCCGCAGCCGTAGCGCATACCCGAGCGTTCCGTAGGAGTTCGGGAACCCGGTGAACAGCTCGGCATGCGGTCCGTCCGGGGTCACCGTGACGACCCGACCATCACCGGTCAGTACGTCGAAGTCGATGACCGACTCATGCGGAGCGCCGTTACGAAATGACGTCGACTCGATGCCCCGGCCGCTGACGGCGCCACCCAGGGTGATGGTCTTCAGCTTAGGGACGACGAGCGGCATCAGCCCGAACCGAAGCGTCGCCTCGACGAGTTCTTCGTAGGTGGTCATCCCCAAGACATCCGCGGTGCGGGCAACTGGGTCGACCTCGATGACGCCGGAGAACGCGGCGACATCTAAGCATGGCATTCTGCTCGCGTCTCGCATGCGGAAGAGGTTCGACGTTCGCTTCGCAAGCCGGATCGGTCCCTCGACCTGCAGGTCATGGTGCTGCGTCCGTAGGCGATCGACGGCAACCCGATATGCAGCTCGCGCATCCAGGGTGCTGGGGGCGATGGGGCGCTCCGTCACAGGGTGAGCCTAGGAAGGTCCCGCCTGCCGCGCGAGGAGTTTGACGAAGATCGTTACGGATGGAGGCCAAGCGCTGACAGCGCCAGACCCGCCGCCGCCGCAAGCGATAGGACGCGCAAGAGTCCCCATTGCAAGCCCAGAACCAGGACCAGGCTGGCCACGGTCAGCAACAGAGCGGCGCCGTCCAATGACCCAGGGACAGGCACTTCTACGCTGAGTGGCCCCCAAGAACGCTCCGGAACGTCTTCAAAGAGGACGTTGAGCGAGAACCACAGGGCCAGATCGGCGATGACACCAACGACAGCGGCAGTCACCGCTGCCAGGGCACCGGCAACCCTGCGGTTGTGTCGCAGTCGCTCTACCGATGGCGCGCCGATGAGCACGAAGCCGAACGACGGCAAGAACGTCGCCCAGGCCGCGATTGAGAACCCGATCAGGCCGGCAACCACTCCAGGCATTCCCAGCTCATCGGACACCCGGTAGGCACCCACGTAACCGACGAAGGTCATGACGAGAACAAGAGGACCTGGCGTCGTCTCGGCCAACCCCAAGCCAGCGACCATGTCACGCGGTTCGAGCCACGCGTAGTTCCCGACCGCCTGCTGGGATACATACGAGAGCGCCGCGTACGCGCCACCGAATGAGAGCACCGCCGTCTTCGCAAAGAGCCAAGCCTGTTGGCTGAAGATGTTCTCCATGCCGAGTGTGGCCATGATCAGCAGTAGAGGGACTGCCCAAAGGACGAGGGCAGCGTACCCCGCTCGACGCGCTGAGCGAGCCGCTGACTTCGACACCTGGTCGACTTCGGCGTCGGCGTCGACTCTGACATGTAAAGCGTCGGGCGACCGTCGTCCCACCACCCAGCCGACGGCGAGCGCGGCAATGACGACGAATGGGAAGAGAACGTTGAACAGGGCCAGTGCGATGAAGGCGCCGACCGCGAGTGCCACGAGAAGGGGCGTTCGTAACGAGCGACGTCCCACACGTATGACGGCCTGCACCACGATCGCGATGACAGCGGTCTGAATGCCGAAGAGCAACGCCGAGATCCAACTGACGTCGCCGAACGACGCATACACGGCGGCGAGCACCGCCATCACCGTCAAGCCCGGGAGAACGAACAGGACGCCAGCAATCAGCCCGCCCATGACGCCGTTGAGGACCCACCCGAGATACACGGCGAGCTGGAGGGCTTCTGGGCCAGGCAACACCATGCAAAAGTTGAGTGCGTGAAGGTAGCGCTTCTCGTCGATCCATTGTCGCTCGTCGACGACGACGCGGTGCATGACGGCAATCTGACCAGCTGGTCCGCCGAAGCTGTTGACGCCGACGTACCTCCACGTGCGAGCGGCATCGGCCAGAGTCGGGGTTACGGAAGGGGAATTCACGGCGTCACTCTCTCAAGTCACCACACTCGGACGCGAATTGTGGCAGTCAGGGAGACAGCCGGCGGGCTCTAGATGCGGAAGCGGGAGATCGACTCTCTGAGGTCGTCGGCCAATGAGGTCAACGATGCGGCGGCATGGGCCGCCTCGCGCGACCCGGTTGCCGTCTGCTCCGAAACACCCACAACGTCGTTCATGGCTGAGGCGACCTCGGCTGACGCAGTTCGCTGCTGTGCCGAGGCGTTGGAGATCTCGCGCGCCGCCGTCGTCGTCTCGTCAGCAACCTCGGAGATTCGTTCGAGGACAGTCACGACGTCACGAGCAAGCGCAACACCGTTGAGAACTTCCTCAGCACCTTCTGCTGTAGCTGCCGTTGTTGCCCGCATCTCGGCCTGAATCTCTGAGACGATGGTCTGGATCTGCTTGGTCGACGCCCGAGCACGCTCAGCAAGCTTGCGGACCTCTGCGGCAACGACGGCGAAACCCCGACCATGTTCCCCAGCCCTGGCAGCCTCGATGGCCGCGTTCAACGCCAGCAAGTTGGTCTGGTTGGCCAGCTCGTCGATCACGTCGAGAATGCGGCCAATCTCTCCGGACTTGTCGGCCAGAGCAGCAGTACGCTCAGCCACCAACCGGGAACGATGAGCGATCGCATCGATCGCTTCGACGGCGTTCGTGACGGCCTCTTGACCCTCTTCGGCGAACCTGAACGTCAGAGCAGCTTGGTTGACGACCTCTGTGCTGGAAGCTGCGATCGTCTCGGCCATGTCAGCAAGTTGTTGCAGAGTCACGGTCGATTCAGTCACCGCGCCTGACTGCCTTGACGAGGCTGACGCCTGAAGCTCAGCAGCAGACTGCAGCTCCTGAGCGCTCACCGAGATCCGCTCGCCTCCATCACGAACTCGGTCAACGAGCATGCGCAGCGAGACCAAGGTCTCGTCGATATTGATCGCCAATGAGTGAAGGGCTGCGTCGTCGCCCTCGGGCTTGGGAATCGCAACTGCGAGGTCACCATCGGCGGCTAGTCCCAACGAGACCGAAAGTTCCTCGACGCGTCGCCGCAGTCGAGCGTTGTGGCCCTCATGAATACCGGACTTGAGCATCTCGTCAAACCCGACAGTGAGCGGGATGATCGCTGCGGCGGCCAGCAACCAGGGAAGGACCTCGAGGCTGAGCGTTCCTGACGCGAGCGAGGCCGCGAAGAGCATGGCGAGCGCGAGCAGAGTGAACGTGGCCAGCCCCTTGCGCTCGACCACATCGGCCACGAAGACGGCAACGGTGACGAAGAGCACCCACACTGGGCTGCGCAGGCCGCCCGTCAGGGCGACGAGCCCAGCGACCCACACCATCTCGGTCGTGATCAGGGCATGGGCCAGACGTCGGTTGCCCACCTCGAGCCCTTGGCTGGCCGCTTTCCGGGCCAGCACCGTCACAAAGCCCGCGAAGCCGAGGCCGAACGCGCACCAGATCAGCGCAGGGACCAGGGCCACCGGGACCGAGTCATCGGCGACGTCGATCAGCACGGTGAGCACCAGGCCAAGGCCGGCATTGACCCATGCTGCCAATGCGCCGGTGCGCGCCAACTGCTGCGGGTTGTCCATTGCGCCTTTCCGACTGTCGAAACGCCCCCGGCCACCGCGCCCTAAAGCGTTCAGACGTGCACACCACAAAGGGCGCACCCGTCAACGATCCGGGCGAGACACCAGTTGTGTCGGCAGCCGCTGGTCGTTTCTTGATCCGTCTGGGTTAGTCATCAGACGGTGCGCCGAACGGGTGACACTGTGTAACGACGCGACGCGGTCGTTACTCTCCGGCCTATGGGTGGGCAGGCGGCTGTTGCCGCGGGTGATCAACAGACCGTCGAGGCTGCCGTCGCCGTGCTCCGGGCCGGCGGGAACGCGGTCGACGCTGCCCTCGGTGCCGGGTTTGCGGCGGCGGTCGCCGAACCAGGGCTGACCAGCCTGGGGGGCGGAGGGTTCCTGCTGACCAGGAGCCCCACCGGAAAGACCGAGCTGCTGGACTTTTTCGTTGACGTCCCCGGCCGGGGACTGCCCCCAGGAGAGCTGACCCCGCACTTCACGCCGGTTACCGTCGTATTCTCCGACGCGGAGCAGGTCTTTCACGCTGGGTTCGGATCCGTCGCTGTTCCCGGAGTGCTCAGCGGATATCTGGCCGCCCACCGGAAACTCGGCCGGTTGCCCCTCGCGGGGGTGGTTGCACCAGCCACCGACCTGGCGCGGCAGGGCGCCGTGCTCAGTCCCACCCAAGCCGAGGTGCTTCAGCTGCTCCGATCGATCCACACCCTCACCCCTGAAGTTGCGCACCTCTTTCTCCCGGGCGGCACGTCCCGCAATGCAGGTGACCGCTTTGCCAACCCCGAATACGCTGATTTCCTCGACCAGCTCGCAGGCCTTGATCCAGCGAGTTGGGTCCAGATCCCCCAGACCAGGGATCTGTTGAGCCAGATGCAGGCCAGGGGCGGGCTACTCACCCATGACGACCTGGCGTCCTACCGGGTGCAGATCCGCGAACCGCACCACGCCGACTACCGGGGGGCTCGGCTCACGACGAACCCACCTCCTTCGTTCGGGGGGTCGATCGTTTGTGCCGCCCTGCGTGAGCTCGACGGTGACCAGCGCGACTCCGCCCCACCACCGCGCACACTGGTTGAGGCACTGCACCATGCCACCGAAGACCAGAAAGCCCAGCGCGCTGCCGCCAGCTCAGCCAAGGGCACGACGCACGTCAGCGTCATCGACGCCGACGGAATGGTCGCGTCAATGACGACGTCCAACGGATCATGCTCAGGAACTCTGGTTCCCGGAACCGGCGTCCAGCTCAACAACATGATGGGTGAGGCCGACCTGCACCCCGATGGGTTCCACGACGCCGAGCCCGGTACCAGGGTGGCGTCGATGATGGCGCCCAGCCTGCTCGACCTCGCCGACGGGTCAGTGGTGGCGATCGGCAGCGGCGGCAGCGAACGCATCCGCAGCGCGCTGTTGCAGACCGTCACGCACCTGGTCGCCGGACTCCCACTCGCCGAGGCGGTCGCCGCTCCACGGGTGCACTTCGACGGAACCACCAGCCAGCTCGAGCCGGACGTCTCTGCAGCAGTCGCCGCTGAGATCGCGCCACTCGGCCCGATCAACCGCTGGAGCCGAGGCAGTATGTACTTCGGAGGCGTCAACGCGGTACGCCGGCATCCCGATGGGCGCCTCGAGGCCACCGGCGATGCCAGGAGGAACGGCTCGGCCGCCGTTGTCGATCTCTGAGGGTCCGAATCGGACCTTCTCGGCCGCTCATGGGACACTTTCGCGGTTACCCAGAGAGGAATTAATGGACGGCAACTCCACTTTCCGCCACTCCCGCACGTCAGTGCTGTCGATCGTGGCGATCGAAGCCCCGGTCGTGGTCACCTCTACCGAGCTCGATGAGCAGCTTGCCCCTGCCTACGAGCGTCTCGGCGCACGTCCGGGACTGCTGGAGGGGCTCGCTGGAATCCACGAGCGTCGCTGGTGGCCAGAAGGCATGAACTTCGCCGATGGCGCGGCCATGGCTGGGGCCAAGGCGATCGCCCAGGCCGGTGTCGACCCGTCCCAGATCGGCCTGATGATCAACTCTTCGGTCTCGCGGGCCTACCTCGAGCCGTCGACGGCCGTCGGGATCCACCACAAGCTGGGGCTGCCGCCCTCTGCGATGAACTTCGACCTGGCCAACGCCTGCCTTGGCTTCGTCAACGGCATCCACATCGCCGCCACCATGATCGACGCTGGGCATATCGACTACGCCCTCATTGTCAACGGTGAGGACGCGCAGAAGGTCCAGGAGAACACCATCCGCCGGCTCTGTGCGCCGACCGCGACCACCGCCGACTTCTTCAGCGAGTTCGCCACCTTGACGCTCGGCTCTGGGGCGGCAGCGATGGTGCTCGGCCGCAGCGATCTGCACAGCGAAGGCCACCGGGTGATCGGTGGGGTGTCTCGAGCCGCCACCGAGCATTACGGATTGTGCGTCGGCGACATGGACCAGATGCATACCGACGCACGTGGGCTGATGGACGCCGGGCTCGACCTCGCCGAGGCCGCTTGGAAGACCGGCGACTTCGACTGGTCCGACTGCGACCGTTTCATCATCCACCAGGTCTCGCGGGTTCACACCAGCGCGCTCTGCGAGCGTCTCGGCATCGACCAGAAGAAGGTACCGCTGTCGTTTCCGTTATTCGGGAACATCGGTCCTGCGTCCGTGCCCTTCACCCTCGCGCACGAGGTCGACAACCTCATGCCGGATGAGCGCGTGCTCTGCATGGGCATCGGGTCCGGTCTCAACACCGCCTTCTGCGAAATCGTCTGGTGACCAGCGCGTCCCTTCCCCCCACGGATTTGCCTGGTCTCGACCCGCAGTGGTCAAGGATCGTCTCGGCGCCAGATGCTGAGGGCGTTCAACGCGAGTGGCACGTCATCGACACGGCTCCTGCAGAGCCGATCGGCACCGTGCTCTGCGTGCACGGAAACCCCACCTGGTCCTACACCTTTCGGTCGATCGTCGCCGAGCTGTCGGACAACTGGCGGGTCATCGCGCCGGACCATCTCGGCATGGGGTTCAGCGAACGTACCGACGAGGTCCACACACTGGCTGATCGCATCGACGAGCTGGGCTCGCTGACGGACGCGCTCGACATCAGCGGGCCGGTGCTTGTCGTGGCCCACGACTGGGGCGGGCCGATCTCGCTCGGCTGGGCCGAGAGGCACCGCCAGCTCGTGGCCGGCATCGTCCTGCTCAACACCGCGGTCAGTCAGCCGGACGACGCCAACGTCCCCGCACTGATCGGGGCCGCCCGCGCCGGCGGCCTGCTGCGGACCGTCACCCAACGAACCCGCGCCTTCCTCGACGGCACGCTCCGACTGGCGCACCCCACACTGCCCCGTGAGGTCGCCGACGCCTATCGCGCGCCCTACCGGTCAGCAGCACGGCGCCAGTCGATCGCTGGCTTCGTTGCCGACATCCCGCTTGAGTCCGACCACCCCAGCCGCGCCACCCTCGACGCCGTCGCCGAAGGACTCCTGGCGCTGCGCGAGACACCCACGCTGTTGGTGTGGGGCCCCCGCGACCCGGTCTTCGCTGACCGCTACCTGCGCGACCTGCAGCGGCGGCTCCCACAGGCGCAGACACACCGCTTCGAGGGTGCCGGTCACCTCGTCATCGAGGACGCGCCCGTTGCGGCAGCTGTCCGGCGCTTCGCCGACGACCTCGCGGCTGGTCGCACGCGTGAACTGCGCTCCCATCCTCCGCTGCTGCCAGCGACCTCTGCTGAGCGCCGCACGCTCTGGTCGGCGCTCGAAGGCCGTGCCGGCGACAACGCAGTCGCCGTCGTCGAGATGGGACGCCGCGGACCGGCCAGGACCATCACCTGGAAGCAGCTCGCGGCAACCGTTCGCGACCTTTCGGCCGGGCTAACCGCCGTCGGCGTCCGGCCCGAGGATCGGGTGGCGCTACTCGTTCCGCCCGGCGCCGACCTTACGGCCGTTCTCTACGCCACCTGGCGTGCGGGGGCCGTGCCGGTCATCGCTGACGCTGGGCTCGGGCTCCCCGGGCTGCGGCGCGCACTGCGCGGTGCCAACGTTCAGCACGTGATCGGGGTCGCTCGCGGCTTGAGCGCAGCGAAGGGAATGGGCCTGCCCGGAACGTACATCTCGGTCGGTGGGTTCGCTCCCGGCCTGCGCCGCGCGCTCGGTGTCGACTACACCGTCGTCGAGCTCGCGCAGATCGGCCGGCAGCTGCCGACGTCGTCCACGCCGCTGGTCACCGCTGAGGCCGCCGTACTCTTCACCTCGGGTGCGACCGGGCCGGCCAAGGGCGTCGTCTACCGCCATGCGCAGCTCGAAGCTCAGCGCGACATCGTCCGCGACACGTTCGGTATCGGCCCCGGCGACCGCCTGGTCGCAGCGTTCGCCCCGTTCGCGCTCTTCGGCCCAGCACTCGGTATCGCCTCGGCTGTCCCGGACATGGACGTCACCAAGCCGGGCACCCTCACCTCACGCGCACTCGCGAACGCCATTGCAGCCATCGACGCCTCGCTCGTCTTCGCCGCCCCCGCTGCGCTGCGCAACATCGTGCGCACTGCATCCACCCTCGACCCTGCGCAGCGCGCGCGATGTGAGCGCGTGCGCCTGCTGTTATCGGCTGGTGCGCCGGTCTCGCGCGAGATGCTGCGTGCGGCGTCCAACGTCCTTGGCGGTTGTGAGGCACACACTCCTTACGGCATGACCGAGGCGCTCCCCGTGGCTGACGTCACGCTCGATGAGCTCGAGGTCGGCGGACGCGGCAACGGCGTGCTCGTTGGCCACCCCGTGACCGGAGTACAGGTTGCCATCAGCCCGCTGGATGCCTCCGGTGCTGCAACCGGGCCGCTGACCGACTCCCCCGACGTCAGCGGTGAGATCTGCGTGCGCGGGCCGCACATCAAGGACCACTACGACCAGCTCTGGGCCACCCAGCGCGACAGCGCGCGTGACCACGGATGGCATCGCACCGGAGACATTGGCCACCTGGACGTCGACGGCCGCCTCTGGGTCGAGGGACGCATCGCGCACGTCATCACGACGCCGGTGGGTGTGGTGACGCCGGTGGGGCCAGAGCAACGACTCGAGCGTCTCGATGCGGTTCACCTTGCCGCCGTCGTCGGCGTGGGACCCCCCGGCCGACAGGTCGTCGTCGCCGTGGTCGAGGCGCCGCTGCAGGACGAAGGTGTGGCATCGGTCGAGCTCGTTGACTCCCTTCGCCTGGCCGCCGGCATCGACTTCGCCGCAGCTCTCGTTGTCGATTCGCTGCCGGTCGACGTCCGGCACAACTCAAAGATCGACCGCCTTGAGGTCTCCGCACTGGCTGCGAAGGTGCTCTCGGGCGGCGGTGGAGCCAGCCTGTGAGGGTGCTCGTTACCGGTGGAACCAGTTTGCTCGGTGCTGCCGTTGCACAACGCTTGAGCGACCGCGGCGACGATGTCGTGACGATGCAGCGTGGCGAAGCTGCAGCGCCGTGGATGCAGCTGCGCGGCGACATCCGTGACGCTGCCGCAGTCTCGTCCGCCACCGAAGGCGTGGACGCAGTGGTTCATCTGGCTGCTCGTGTGTCAGTGGTCGGTGAGTGGGACGAGTTCGAGTCGGTCAACGTCGGTGGGACGCAGAACGTACTCGACGCCGTGCGGGCGCACGGCATTTCGCGGCTGGTGCACGTGTCGTCCCCGTCAGTGGCCCACTTTGGTGAGCCGCTCGTCGCAGCAGACGCTGACCCCGCCGACGCCGAACGCGCTCATGGCCACTACGCGCGCACCAAGGCGATGGCCGAGAAGTTGGTGCTCGACGCGGTTGACGACTCGCTGTCAGCTGTGGCTGTGCGTCCCCATCTGGTCTGGGGGCCTGGGGACACTCAACTCCTCGGTCGCATCGTCGAGCGCGCGACGTCCGGTCGGCTCGTGCTGATCAACGGTGGCAGCGCGCTGATCGACACGACCTACCTCGACAACGCCGCCGACGCGTTGGTTGCTGCCCTTGATCGAGTCGACGACATCAGCGGCGAGGCCTTCGTCGTCACCAACGGCGAACCGCGCACCGTCGCCGAGTTGCTCACCCGAATCTGCCGAGCAGCCGGCGTCCCCGAACCGACCCGTTCGGTGCCGCGTTCGGTGGCGTCAGGCGTCGGTGCCGTCGTCGAACGCGCCTGGTCGGCTACCGGCCGCGAGGGTGAACCGCCCATGACGCGGTTTCTGGCCGAGCAGCTGTCGACGGCACACTGGTTCGACCAGCGCCGCACGCAGGAGTGCCTGCAGTGGACTCCTGCCGTATCACTGGCCCAAGGCTTCGAACGGCTCGCTGCCGCCTATAAGCGTCGCAAGGTGTGAGTGAGCGGCCGCCATAGCCGACCGCGGACTCACACGTTGCGAGGGTGACCGGCCAGTACGGCAGAATGGTCATCCCGGGAGGGTTGGCAGAGCGGCCGAATGCACTCGCCTTGAAAGCGAGCGATGCGAAAGCATCCGGGGGTTCAAATCCCTCACCCTCCGCCAGTGACCCGCGCTCCCCCGGTTGCTCGATGATCAGATGACGTGGTCATCGCGCACACAGGCGGCGGCCGGTCGCCATGTCTGCCCCGCCACGGCCACCTCCGACCCTGCGATGCCTGGCAAAATCCTGCGCGCCGGCGGTCATACTCACCGGAAGGATGCACCGGCGGCCCCACCCAGGCGCGGGGCGCTAGCCGCTGTGCTGATCGGTGGAGTTCTGATGCTCTCGGG
Organism: Actinomycetes bacterium; assembly: GCA_027118455.1. Classification (GTDB taxonomy): domain Bacteria; phylum Actinomycetota; class Actinomycetes; order JAHEKZ01; family JAHEKZ01; genus JAHEKZ01. The sequence continues at coordinate 10,269 of JAJAYZ010000064.1, read as the reverse complement.
TTGGGCGATGGCCGCGGTTTCGACGTTCTCCGAAAGTGTGACGTACTGCCCGTTGGTGCTCGGCGGCGATCTCGTTACCGGGTCGGGCGATGAGGCATTCTGCACGCCGATCATCGACGAACGGACGCGTCTAGTCCTGATCGTTGGCGCAGTCGGCCTCGTGCTGGTGGTGGCTGGCGTCGTCCGAGGGCGGTCTCGACTCTTCGGTAGCTCGCCGCCGGCGGGGCACGTGTCCGTCGTCACCAGGGTCAGCCTGGTAATCCTCGGACTCATCACCCTTCTCCTCTCGTCCCCGTTGTGGGTCGCCGCGGTACTGGTCACTGACTCGATGAACCGCGAGTGGCAGGACCTTGTCCGGGCGATGTTCCCCGTCAGCATTGCCCTGGCCGCGTTCACCGTGGCCGCGATCGCCAGCCTTCTAGGACGCCGGGGGCACCGCCTGACGCTCGACCACTTATATGGCGGCAGTCAGCCTCGGCGCTCCACTCCTGGCGCTGGTCCTCGTTGACCTCGACGGATTGGGTGTCACCGATCCAGGTCTCGTTGACCCTGCGCGGACGTCTTCAGAATCACGGTACGTCCTCTGCGGCGTCCCCGTCGCCGCCGCCCTGCTCGTCTTGGCCACACGTCAGAATCGTGCGCGACCCGCACCGCCTGCTGGCGTCGGTGGCCTGACATTGCTCGCGTCGGCCACCGCACTCTTTTTGGCGATGGCTCCCGACGCCTTTGGCGGCGGCTTTGGTGGCGATTCGGACCAGAGCATCAGCCGGTTTACCTTCTGGATCCTTGTGGCCGTAGGGCTTCCTTGGGTGACGTTGGCCGCGTGGAAGTTGTCGGACGTTGCGCGCACTGCATCGCCGGACGACGTTCAGAGCGTCTTGGCGTAGCAGCGGTTCTGCGGTTCGTTGCGGTAGTGCCCGAAACCGGGGATGCGCTCGTACCCGCTTGACTCGTAAAGACCCATCGCCTCAGGCTGAGCGAGCCCGCTCTCCATCAGGATGCGGGTGAACCCCATCGAGCGCGCCTCGTCCTCCACTAGCGCCAAGAGGTCACGCGAGTAGCCGCGTCCACGGTAGGTCTGCCGGATGAACATCCGCTTGACCTCGACGTCATCATCGGACCGTCGTCGCATTCCCGCGCAGCCAACGAGCGCGCCATCGCGGTACGCGAGCAAGAAGGTGCCCCTCGGAGGAGCGAAGTCGTCAGGGTCGACGGGAGTCTCGTCGCGGCCGCCGTAGCGGATGACGTATTCCTCCTGCAGCTCCTCGATCAACAGGTGCGCGCCAGGTGAGTCGTAGCGCACCCGCTCCAGGGTGAAAGTCACGCCGGTCACCGTAACCGGGCTGGCGCCCCTACGCTCATCCCCCATGACCCCCCGTCCACTCGCTGAGCTGGTGGACCCTTCGTGGCTGCCTGCCCTTGAACCCGAGGCCGCGACCATCGCGGGCATCGGTGAGTTCCTGCGTGCGGAGGTCGCCGCAGGACGCGGCTACCTTCCAGGCGGCGAGAACGTGCTGCGAGCGTTCGGAACGCCACTGGACGACGTTCGCGTGCTCATCGTCGGTCAGGACCCCTACCCCACCCCCGGCCATCCCGTGGGGCTCTCTTTTTCCGTTGCTCCCGATGTTCGACCACTACCCAGGAGTCTGGCGAACATCTTCACCGAGCTCGTCGACGATCTCGACCTGCCGCGTCCCACCAGCGGTGACCTCTCCCCCTGGGCGACCATCGGCGTCCTGCTGCTCAACCGGGTGTTGACAGTGCAGCCAGGGGCGCCGGCCTCGCACCGAGGTAAGGGCTGGGAGCAGGTCACCGAGGCCGCGATCCGCGCCCTGGCGGCACGGAGCGGGCCCCTCGCTGCCGTTCTGTGGGGACGAGACGCCCAGGGCGTTGCCTCCATGTTGGGTGACGTCCCGCAGATCGCCAGCGCCCACCCGAGCCCGCTCTCGGCGTCCCGCGGCTTCTTCGGGTCTCGCCCGTTCAGCCGGGTGAACGCGGCACTGGTCGCGCAGGGGGCCGAGCCGCTCGACTGGCAACTGCCCTAGCCGCTCACCACTCTGGCTAGAACTTGTCACCGAAGGTGACCCCTCGAACGCAGAGAGTGTCCGATTTATCCCGAGTCTGTGGACAACCTGTGGAGTAGGTGGACAATTAGCCCATATGGGTGACAACGGGACGGTGAATCGGTTAGCGTCGCGCCCGCACGTTGAACCGCGGAGACAGAAGGAGGGACCAATGATCGAGAGCACTTTCGAAGCCGTACCTGGCAAGAAGTGGGCCACGGCCGGCAAGAAGTGGGCCTGATCAGCTAATCCCTCGGACGGGGCTGCCCTCAGGCCGCCCCGTCCGTGTCGTCCCGCCACCCGAGCACGCCTGACGCACCCAATGGGCGTACCTCCCGGCCATCTGTCCCCGCGCGACTCATCAGTTGTGGTCAAATACCCGGCGGGGTGGCCAAGACCTGAGGGGGTCGGATGGGGCAGGCGCGACAGCGGTTCGTCGCCTCGTTCAGCGTTCTCCGTATTCACGACATGCGCCGGGTGTGGGGCTCCCAGGTGCTCAGCGAGGTAGGCGACTGGGCCGCACGCTTCGCGCTCGCGGTACTCGTGTACGACCGCACCGGGTCACCGTTCCTCACTGCGGCAACACTCGCCGTCACCTACCTGCCGTACCTGCTGAGCCCGATCATCACACCGTGGGCCCAGCGCTACTCGCTGCGCGGCATGATGATCGGCTCGGACGTCATCCGAATGCTGCTCTTCGTCCTGATCGCCCTTCCGCTGCCGACGTGGTCACTGCTGGTGCTCGCGTTCGTCGCAGGGCTAGCGTCGCCACCCTTTGAGGCTGCCCGCACGGCGATCATCCCCGAGGCAGCTGGCGAAGACCGGATGGCTGACGGCTACGCGCTCAGCAACGTCACGTTCCAGACGGCGCAGGCGGCTGGTCTGGCCATCGGCGGCGCGATGCTGCTGGTGATCGGCCCGGAGGCAGCCTTGATCATGAACGCCGCCACGTTCGGAGTCTCCGCCGCGCTGCTCTTCGGAATCTCCGCCGGGCGTCAGCCGCCGCCGCCGGAGCCCCCCGTCACGCGTACCCGCAAAGCGTTCACGCTGATGTCGCGGCCCGGCCTGTTGCGTCAGATGCTCTTCTTCTTCCTGCTGCTGGCACTTGCCGATGCCGCGATCAGCGCGCTCCTTCCGGTGTTCCTGCGCAGCGAAGATATCAACCCGATCTTAATGGCGGCCCTCATTGCCACGGCGCCACTGATCGGTGCGTTCAGCGGCACCATCGTTCCGCGCGAAGGGTCGCCGACCCGGCTCCTCCGCATCTCCTGCACCATCACGATCCTGGCGGCCAGCCCCGCGGCGTTGTTCTTCGCCCTCGCGGGCTCGGGCCAGGGGATGGCCACCGTGGTCTTGGCGTTCCTCGCCATCGCTGCCTTTGGCGTCACGATCGCCGCAGACGTCCCGACCATGACCGGTTCGATGATGATGGTGCCCGACCACTTGCGCGCTCCGTTCGTGTCGGTCGTGCAGCCCGGGTTGATGGGCATCCAGGCCTTCGGCGCGCTGGCCGCCGGCGCCTTGGCATCACTGCTGCCCACAACGTCGACGATGGCGATCGCCCTGATCCTGCCGGTGGCCTACAGCTCGTGGGCGCTCATCCGCACGCTGCCACCTGCCGTGATCGACCTGCGTTCGTCGGCGGGCAGCGATGCCACTGCTGCCACCTCGGACGAGGCATCGGACGCCCCACTGCCGTAACCTGCCTTTCTGTGAAGGCATTGGTGATCGCCAACAGCGGCGACGACGACGCTGGGCACGTTGGTGAACGACTGCAGCAGCGCGGGTTCGAGCTCGAAATCTTTCATCGCGACGGTGCTGGCGAGATCGACCTCGTTGGCGTTGACCTCTTGGTGATGCTCGGGTCTGACTGGTCGGTTTACTGGGAAAAGATCGCCAACCACGTCGATCGTGAATCAGCTCTCGTGCGTGCTGCCGCGCACTCCGACACCCCGGTGCTCGGGATCTGTTACGGCGGACAGCTCATGTCTCACGCGCTCGGTGGCTCGGTGGAGCGCGCGAACCGAGGCGAGCTCGGCTGGTACGACATCGAAACAGAGGACCCCGAGCTCGCTCCCCCTGGCCCGTGGTTTGAGTACCACATCGACAAGTTCACCCCACCGATTGGCGCCGAAGTTCTTGCATCGACGGAGGCCGGACCCCAGGCCTACCGCCTAGGGCGCATGCTCGCGCTGCAGTTCCACCCCGAGGTGTCGCCTGCCATCATCCATCGCTGGGGCAAGGACGCCGCAGTCGATGCCGATGCATACGGCGTCGACCTCGAAGTGATCTACCGACAGAGCGAGCAGCTTTCCGAGCAGAACCGGCAACGCTGCTACGCCCTCGTCGACGCATTCCTCGACCGGGTGGCATTTGTCTGACCTGAGGTGCCGTTAGCGGGCCTAAAGGTGGCGGCCAACCGCCACCTTTGCGCACGATGACCACGCCACCTGATCATCGTGCGCCGGTGGGGCGCGGGGGAGCGCCGGGGTCAGAGGGTAACTTCGCGGCCCAGGGCGATCGCGGTGTGCAACGACGTCATCCCCACCGACTCGTACAGGCGGGTGGCGCCGGTGACGTTGCCGGTGTCCACGCCCAGCTGGACGGCGGTGCGTCCACGATCGCGATAGTCGGCGAAAGCTGACAGCAGCAGGGCGCGCGCGATGCCACGGCCGCGTATTCGCTTTTGGACTCCCACCGATCGCACAAACCCGACGCCGGACTCTTCGCGCCGGTTGTCACCGATCAGCAAGCCGACCGGCTCATCGCCGTGCCAGCCGAACCACCACGCATCCCGGTCGAACGCCTCAGCGGTGCGCACAGACTCGATGTAGTCAGGTAGCGACTTAACCTCTCCGTCGAACCCGTGGTGCTCGCTGAAGGTGTCGTTGAAGAGGTGGTAGGCCTGTTCGATCACCACATCGTCGCGCGGGTCGACCTTGCCGATCCGGAAGCCCTCGGGAACAGCTGGCGCCTCGAGCGTTTCGGTGGCGGAGATCTCGCGCTGCATGCGCCAGTAGATCGTCTCGACGGGCAAGCCGGCACGCTCGTACGCGTCCCGCATCAGGGTCTCGGACTCGTACAGGTTCGCCGTCAAATGGATCTCTGAGGCTCCCCTCGCCTTGGCCGACTCAAGGATGCGGGTGGCGCACGCGGCGATACCGGCGTCAGCGACAGCCACCTGCCGTGCCTCGTCGAGCGCGGGGTCGATGAAGACGTCTATCCAGCCGGACCCGTCGCGTTCGTCGTAGCCCTGCCCGTACGCGGTCACCCGCCCATCGGGGGCGACCGCAACAAAAGTGTCGGTGCCCAGCTCGTAGTGCGGGCCTATGAGGTCGTCGCGCAGCTCTGCTTCACTCACGTCGGGCTCACCGAGCACGACGGTGGTGAGCCGCGTCACCAGGTCGACCAGGGCCGGCACGTCGTCCAAGCTGATTGGCCGGATCTCGTGGTCAGGGAGCACCTTCTCCAGGGCAGCGAATTCCATGCCAACACCCTGTCTAAGGGGCCGGTCTTCGTCCACCAGGTTTCTAGGCCAAGATGGAGCCATGACACAGCCGAAGGACGAGACGCCGAACCGCATCGTGATCGTTGGGCCCGACGGTCAGCCCGTCGCAGAGGTCCCGGCCCCAGGTGCCGAGGGCGACGACGGCCAGCCCCCCATCACCGAGCTCGTCGAGCAGCCGGCCAAAGTGATGCGGATCGGCACCATGATCAAGCAGCTCCTTGAGGAGGTGCGTAGTGCACCTCTGGACGAAGCCGGACGCGCGCGGCTGAAGGAGATCCACCGCAGATCGATCGCCGAGCTCGAGGACGGGCTTGCCCCCGAGCTCACCGAAGAGCTCGAACGCATCTCGTTGCCCTTCAACGATGACGGCGTCCCCAGTGAGGCCGAGCTGCGTATCGCGCAGGCCCAGTTGGTCGGCTGGCTCGAGGGTCTATTCCACGGCATTCAGACGGCGCTCTTCGCACAGCAGGTTGCCGCGCGGGCGCAGTTCGAGGAGATGCGACGACGCGCGGCGCTCCCCGCCGGATCTGAGTCTGGCGGCGTCCCGCCCGAATTCGACCAAAGCCAGCGCACCAGCGGCCCCTACCTCTAGGCCGTCGGTTGGGGTTCTGCAGCCAACGGCTCGTCGATGCCGCGCGGCATCCGCCAGCCATGAAGTGATTGGCCGGTACGAAGGCGCTCAGGCAGACGGCGGGGGCACGACCAGGTGACAAGCCGAGTCGTGACCGAGCGCGGCAGCACCCACGGGAATGTGCGCCGACAGGATCGTCGGGCTGATCGTGGAGCACGCCCCGAGGACGCCAGCAGCCTCAGCTCCACCGTCGCGCACCTCCTGGCAACGCGGGTGGAATCGGCAGCCGGACGGGATCTTGGTGGGGTCGGGCGCCTCACCTGAGAGCACGATCTGCTCCACGCCGTGCATCTCGGGCACCACCGACAGCAGCGCACGCGTGTAGGGGTGTTGTGGGTTGCTGAGCACCTCTTCGGTCGGCCCCTGCTCGACCACGCGACCCAGGTACATCACGACGATGCGGTCGGCAATGTTCCAGGCGAGCCCGAGGTCGTGGGTGACGACCAGCAGCGTCAGACCCAGCTCTTCGCGAAGCTTGAGCATCAGGGCCAAGATCTCGCCTCGAACGGACGCATCGAGGCTGCTGACCGGTTCGTCGGCGATGATCACCTCGGGTTCGAGCGCGAGCGCACCTGCAATGACGACGCGCTGCCTCTGCCCACCCGAGAGTTCGTGCGGGTAACGCAGGAAGAAGCGCTCAGGCGGCCGCAGCCCGGCCATTGACAGCGCGCGCGTGACACGTCCGACCTCATCGTCCATGCCGTGCGTCCTCGGACCCTCAGCCACCGCTTCATACACCGAGTGGCGGGGGTTGAGTGATCCCGTGGGATCCTGCAGCACGAGTTGCACATGTTTCCGGTACTTCTTGAGCGCCCGGCCACCGTAATCAAGGGGTTGATCGCGGAACCGAACTTCGCCTGAGGCCGGTTTCTCCAGGCCGAGAATCGTGCGCGCCATCGTAGTTTTCCCACACCCGGACTCACCGACCAACGCGATGATCTCCCCCTGTCTGATCGAGAGGTTCACCCCATCGACGGCCTTCGCAAGCCCACCGTCGCGTCCGGTAAACGTGACATGCAGATCTTCGACCTCGATCGCTCGCTGAGTTTGGGGGGCCGGCCCTTCGGCTGCACTGCTCACGATGCGGAAACCCCCTTTTCGACGTGGATGCATGCAGCCTCGCGCCCGGGGCCGATCTGCTCGAGTACGACATTGACGGACTTGCACTCTTCGGTGGCGATGGGGCACCGCGGGTGGAACGCGCAGCCACTGGGTAGGTCACCTGGGAACGGCGGGTCACCTGGAAGACCACTCGGTGAGTAGCGCGATTCGGTATCGCCGATCGTCGGGAATGCACCCATGAGGGCCCGCGTATACGGGTGTGCCGGATGCTGGAAGAGCTCAGTTGCGCCGCCCTGCTCGACGACGCGTCCCGCATACATGATGGCAATCCGGTCGCAGTTGGTCGACAACACCGAGAGGTCGTGGCTGATGATCAGCACCCCCATTTGCCTGTCGCGTGCAATCCCCTTGAGCAGGTCGAGAATCTGCGCCTGCACCATGACGTCGAGGGCGGTCGTCGGCTCGTCGCAGAGTAAGACCTTTGGGTCGCAGGTGAGCGCAAGGGCGATCATGATGCGTTGCTTCTGGCCGCCGGAGAGCTGGTGCGGGTAGGCATCGGCGTGCCGAAGTGGAAGCCCCACCTGCTCGAGCAGCTCGCGCACTCTCTTGAGCGCGGACGCTTCAGTGGCGCCCTTGTCGTGCACGAGGATCGGTTCGATCAACTGTTTTCCGATCCGCTGGATCGGGTTGAGGGAGTGCAGGGCTCCCTGGAACACAACGGCGGCTTCCCCCCAGCGCACCGCCCGCATACGGTTCCACTTCATATCGAAGACGTTCTCGCCGTCCACGAGCACTTCCCCTTCGACGGTGGCGTTCTTCGGATAGAGCCGAAGCACCGTTGAGATCAACGTCGACTTGCCGCAGCCGGACTCACCAGCCACACCGATTACCTCGCCGGCCGCCACCGACAGGTTGACGCCGCGGACCGCCGGGACTGGTCCTTCTTCCGGGTGGTAGGTCAGCGACACGTCACGCATCTCGAGCACTGCCATCAGCTACTCACCCCCAGTCGCGGGTTGAGGACGACCTCGAGAGTTCGCCCAATGAGTGTGAAGGCGAGAACAACGGCGATGACGCAGAGGCCCGGTGGGAGCAGATACCACCAGGCACCCTGCAGTGCTGCACCGGCTTCATCGGCGTTATCGAGCATCACACCCCAGGACATCAGTGTCGGGTCGAGAAGACCGAGGAAGCCAAGTGTGGTCATCGACAAGATGACGATCGCGACGGTCAGCGTGGTATTGGCAATGACCAACGGCATCACGTTCGGAAGCACATGGCGCACCATCTGCATCCAGTCACTGTTGCCCAGCACCTTCGCGCGTTCGATGTAGGGGCGGCCCTCCACGCTGAGGGTCTGAGCACGGACGAGTCGAGCGGTGCCTGGCCATGACGTGATCCCCAGAACGACGATGGTGATCAAGATCGTCGTCTGCCCTAGCACCGCTTGAATGACGATCACCAGCGGGACGAAGGGCAACACCAGGAACCAGTCGGTGAGCCGCTCCATAGACGCACCGAACAAACCCCGAAAGTGTCCGCTGGCGATACCGACCAGTGTCCCGATCACCATCGCGAGCGCGGACGCCATGAACCCGACCCAGAGGGATGGCCGCGTTCCCCAGGCGAGCTCGGCCATCACCGATCGTCCCAACTCATCGGTTCCGAGCCAGTAGTAGAACCCCGACGACGGAGGAGCAAGGGCTTCATTCTGCAGGTTCTCGCTGGCGTTGAGCAGGGTCTCGGGGAAGATGAACGGCGCGGTGATGGCGACGAGGACGAAGAAGAGGAGAATGCCGACGCCCAACATACCCGCCCGGTGCCGCGAAAACTTGGCGAGGAAACGAGTCGTTGCCACCCGGCGCCGCCGCCACGCAATAGCGCGCGGTGATCGGGGGGCCGCCCCGGCCTCTATAGCGGCGCTCACAGGCGAATCCTCGGGTCGATCACTGCGATCACAATGTCGGCGATGACGTTACACACGAGTACCGAGACGCTGAACAGCAAGAACAGAGCTTGCAGCAGTGGGGTGTCCTGGTTCTCGATGGCTTTGAACGTGAGCAGACCCAGACCAGGGTAGGAGAACACCGTTTCCACCGTGATCGCGCCACCGATGATGAAGCCGATATTCAAGAAGATCAAGGTGACGGTCGGCAACGACGCGTTGGGAACCGCATGGCCTCGACGGATGGCCTTGTCCATCAGTCCCTTGGCTCTGGCCGTCATCAGGTAGTCCTGACCCAGTTCATCGACCATCGACGCGCGCATGATCAGTGAGTAGTCGGCCAGATAGACGGCCGCCAACGCGGCGGCTGGCAGCACGGTATGCCAGGCAATGCTGAGGATTCCGGCGAACGTCCATGGATCAAGCCCCGAGGCAATGGACGAGCCGCTGGGAAAGATGCCAGGGAACGGACCAATGCCGGTCGAGAAGAGCAGAATCAAGATCAGTCCGAGCCAGAACTCAGGCGTTGCGTAGAGGAACAAGGTGATTCCGGTCGACGTCTTGTCGAACTGGCCGCCACGGTTCCACCCGGCACGGATGCCGATCCAGATGCCGATGACGGTTGCGACGATCGTCGCTGTGCCAATCAGGAACAACGTCCATGGCACCGCGGCCGCGATGACATCCCAAACCGGCTTACCCTGAATCGTGCTGTATGAGTCGAGCTGCAAAGGGTCCTTGAGGTAGTTGAAGAACTGTTGCCACATAGGAGCGTCAAGCTCTTCTCGCAGCTTCGCCAAGTCTGCCGGGTCGATCTCACGAGCGCCCTTGTACCGAGCCAACGGATCGCCCGGCAGTAACTGGAAGATGAAGAAGTTGATGACGAGAACGAAGATGAGGGTGCCCAGCCCAGACCGAAGACGTCGGGCGGTGAATCGCCAAATCCCGCCGCCCCGTGACGGGCGCTGGACCGGACCGGCTCCGGGCGGGTCCAGCGCCCCCGCGGAGACGGGCGCCGGGGCGAGTTGCGGCCCGCGCGCCGCCCCCGCCGCGGCGCGGC
>JAJAYZ010000063.1 GCA_027118455.1 Actinomycetes bacterium | reverse complement strand
CTCAACTCGTCCGGCCCCGGCGGGCACACCCGGATCTACTGGAACGACCAGACGATCGAGGCTTTCACATTTCTTGGCTCCCGCCTGGGCAGAGCGTCCGTCAACTAATAGCAGCCAGGAACTGTTCGCTAACGTCGAGGTAGGCGTCAACATCGCCCGAGGTCGCGGCAAACGAGATGGCAGGACCGCTAGTGCGAATTGCGTCCCAGATACCGCGGTTCATGAAGAACACCTAGCGCGCATCGGCAAAGGCCTCGTTGACCGACCCGTAGCCGTCGTACCCGGTGACGGGAGCCTCCGTCGTCAGGCGCCACTGACAGCGGCCACCCCAGCGGTCGATCGTCAAACCCAGGCCACTGGCGCCCACCAGCTTCTGCAGCCCTCTTTGCAACTGTTCGCCGAGCTCGCTGACGCGCTGGTATGCCTCGGCGGTGAAGACCTCGGCCAGGCCGGCCCTGGCGGCGGCCATCGAAAGCGCATTGGCGTAGACGGTGCCACCCGTCGGAACGCCAGCCCTTTCGGTGAAGTCTCCCTCGACGTGGTCGGCTGAGGAAGTCGGCAAGCGGTGTTGTCATGCCGAAAACTCCGACTGGCACGCCGCTGCCGATGCCTTTACCGCCGGTGACGATGTCTGGGTCGAGCCCGAACTCCTGAACGCCCCCCGCCTTGGACGGCGAACTGGGTGTGAGTGACGTCGCCGATGACCAGCGTTCGGTGCTGCCGGGTCGCGGTGCGCACCGCCTCGTGGAACCCCGGCTGCGGCAGCACGAGCCCGCAGTTGGTCATGGCTGGCTCAAGCAGCACTGCGGCAACGTCGCCGCTGGCGAGCACGGCCTCTAGGGCAGGAAGGTCGTTGAAGGGCACCGCAGTCACGTGCGCTCCGGAACCCTGGGGGAGACCGAGGCCGTCTGGTTCGTCCTTCGACCAGAGCATCTCGTCCATGTGACCGTGGTACTTCGCCTGGAACACGACAACGCGTTGCCGGCCAGTGAACGCTCTGGCCAGACGAAGAGCGTCGACGTTAGCGCCCGACGCAGACAGGGCGTACTGCCAACTCGGCATGCCGAAGCGATCCCGCAGCAGCCGACTGACCTCGATCGCATCGGTTGTTGGAGTAGGAAGTGGTTGCCCAGAGCGGACTGCCGGGTGATCGCGTCGACGATGGGCGGTGGCGAAAAGCCTGCAGCCATGGCCAGGTCGCACAGGTTGAAGTCGCGGTACTCGTTGCCGTCCAGGTCGGTGAAGATCGATCCGCTACCTGAGACAGCGACCACCGGAGAGTGACGGTAGAAGCCGGACATCCACGAAACCGGCACGCCGTTAAGCATGAGGGTACGAGCCTCGGCCAGCCAGGCGCGGGACTGCGGGATGCCTTCATTGAAGGCAACGGTATCGGCGTCCCGGCAGATGCTCGAGGCGGGTCTGTAGGGCCGTGGTGATGAGGGATTCCATGATCGATACTGACACGGCGAGCCCACGGGCGGTATGCGAGGATTACCGATGCCGACGACGACATCACCAGAAAGGGCGACCGTGGCTGAGCAACTCTTCGCGACACTGAACACCAACCGTGGCGCGATCCGGATCGAGCTGTACCCGAATCACGCGCCGAAGACCGTTGCCAACTTCGTCGACCTCGCCGAGGGCTCGCGTGAGTGGAAGCACCCAGGTACCGGCGAGACCAGCAGCAACAAGCTCTACGACGGGACGACCTTCCACCGGGTCATCAGCGGCTTCATGATTCAAGGTGGTGACCCGCTCGGCACCGGAACCGGAGGGCCCGGATACCGCTTCGGCGACGAGTTCCACCCTGAGCTCACGTTCAGCGCGCCATACCTTCTGGCCATGGCCAACTCGGGGCCAGGAACCAACGGTTCGCAGTTCTTCATCACCGTCGGTGCTACCGACTGGCTGAACTTCAAGCACACGATCTTCGGCAAGGTTGCTGACGCCGACTCGCGTGCCGTCGTCGATGCGATCGAGGCGACTCCAACTGGTTCGCAGGACAGACCGGTCGACCCGGTGGTCGTCGAGACTGTTGCGATCGAGCGCGTCGGCGCCTGACGTCTTCCGATGACCGACCGACCTGCTGAAGGATCGGCAGCCACGTCGGGCCCGCCGACCTGCTATCGGCACCCTGAGCGTGAAAGCCACATCCGGTGCACCCGGTGTGAGCGACCGATCTGCCCGGACTGCATGGTCGCCGCTGCGGTTGGGTTCCAGTGTCCTGAGTGCGTGCGTGAGGGCAAGGCGACCACGCGCGCGACGCGCACACTCGCCGGTGGTGCTATCCATGGCGATCCGGTGCTGGTCACCAAGATTCTCCTCGCGGCCAATGTGGTTCTCTTCGTCTTGCAATACGCGACGAACGACCGGTTGACCAACCGCTTTGCTATGCAGGGTTTTGCCGTTGCTGTCGATGGTGAGTGGTGGCGACTGGTCACCTCCGCCTTCTTGCACACGGGGGTCACACACCTGGCGTTCAACATGCTCGCCTTGTGGTTTGTCGGTTCTGAGATAGAGCCGCGCCTGGGTCGCTGGCGCTATCTCACCGTTTACTTACTGAGCGCCCTCGGTGGTTCGGTGCTTTCGTACGCCGTCGACTCGCCGTTTCAGACGTCGGTAGGAGCCTCCGGCGCGGTGTTCGGTCTCTTCGGGGCGCTGTTCGTCCTGATGAGACGGTTGCGCTTCGATGTCGGCGGGATCATCGGCCTGATCGTTGTCAACGTAGTGATCGGCTTTCTCCCGGGCCTCAACATCAACTGGCGCGCTCACTTGGGGGGTCTGATCGTCGGGACGGTGCTGACCGCCGCCATGGTCTATGCGCCCCAACGCCACAGGCTCAGTGTCGCGATTGGTGCGTCGTTCGCGATCTTTGCCGTGTGTGTCGCCGTCACCGTGTGGCGCACCGATCAGATCAACGCTTGCCTGACCGGAACGCAAAACCCCAACAGCTGCATCAACGACATCACTTATCTCGGGGCTACCGGCTCAGCGATCGGCGGCGCGGTCGCGGCGGGCCCTGCCGTAAGGACATCCGGATAGGTCTAGACGCTGAAAGCTTCCGCCGATCTCGACGCTGACGTCGACGACATCTGGTGAGTCGACGCGTCCGACCCGAAATCGGCTCTGCGACTCTGGGTGAAGCACCTCGAAGCTTCCGCTCACCGGATCGGCCAGACGCAGTTCTCCCTCAGCGTGCAGGATCCGCAGGGTTGATGCCCACGGGTTGTAGGAACGGTAGAGGCCAACTGCTGCTCGGTAGGGGTGATGGCTGCCGTCATCGAGTGGTTCCGGTCGCGGCCAGCTCGGCTCATCAGTTGGGAGGTCGCAGAGCAGGCGCAATACGTGTTTGTTCGCCTCGGAATCGTCGGCGTATCCGTTGACGAGCATGCAGGTGCCGACCCCTCGATCAAGGTCGACCTGGGCCTCGGCGAACATGCCGACCATCCCGCCGCTGTGGCCTAGCGTGACTTGGCTGTCGTGCTCATGGGTTCTCAAGCCGTAGCCGTACCAGCCGTCGTCGTCGCGAACGTGGCGGCCGGAAAGACGTGCGAAGTCGTCTGGCCCGAGCACACTCTCTGCACCGCTGTTGAGCAAGAAACGGAGGTAGTGGCCCATGTCCTCAGGCGTCGCCGCGATTGCGCCGTCTGCAGTGCACGTAGGGAAGAGCACGTCCGGCGTCTGATCGGTCGCTGCCTGCCACAGGGCATCGTCCTGCGGAGGGCGGTGGCCTCGGACGTCGGCGCCATGGTCGGTCGTGACGACCGATGCCGCCGAGTGGCTCATGCCCAGCGGTCGGAGTACTTGCTCTTCGAGGTAGTTCTCGAGTGGCTGGCCGGTGATGGACTCGACGACGTCGCCGATGAGTTCGTATCCCGGGTTGGAGTACCAGAAGGGACCACCCGGTGCCTGCGGTGTGCCGACGGCCCCCTGCATCGCCGATTCGAGCAGCGAGTCCGGTGTCCACTCGCTTCCGCCAGGGAGTCCGGCCGTGTGGGTCATCAGGTGGTGCAGCGTGATGTCGGGGTGCAGGTGGGACGCCCACGGCAGCAGATCGATGACCTGGTCGTCGGTGGAGAGTTCGCCTCGACTCTGCAGCTGGAGCACCGCGATGCTGGTGAAAGCCTTCGAGATCGATCCGATCTGCCAGCGCTGCGCGGCGTCCACCGGCCGCATCCCGTCGCGATCAGCCAGACCGGAGAGCTCGACATGCAGGGTCTGGTTTCGATCAGTGATGACCAACGCCATCCCAGGGACGCGCCGCCTCGCTTGCCACTGCAACGCCCAGCTGGTCGCCCCGTCGATCCGGCTCTGCATGAGACCTCCTCAATCAGTGCCGATCCTCCCGCAGGCCGACGCAGTCCAGTTCCCAAAAGATCTCGGAGTACACCAGCATCCCGGTCATCCACGGCTTGTACGCCGACAGTAGGGCAACCCGGAACGCCGGTTCAGAGATTCGCAAGGAGGGCGAGCGAAAATCCTGCAACTCGGCTCGCTCGAAACCGTGCGTGGCGTAGTAGCCGGGGTCTCCCTCGAGAAAACCGGGGGGATCCCCGTTTGTTCAGCCGTCGTCAGCCCCTCGTTGATGAGGCGCGTGCCGATTCCGCGCACCTGGTGGGTGGGCGGCACCCCAGGGGGCGAGAGGACAAAGACGTCTACCAGCCGATGGGGCGCATCGAGTCGTCCGACGCTGAGCATGACGTGACCGACCACGGGGTCGCCGTCGACCGCCACGATCGACACTGTGGGGAGTGGCCCGGTAGAGCGACGCAATGCAGGAGGAAATCATCGCTCATCCACAGGGGTTATCCCCACTGTGGATGTACTTACAGGTCTGTGATTCGGAGCGCTACTTCCAGCGGGTGGCGACCATCAGGCCGGCAAACATGAAGCCAAAGCCGATGGCGATGTTCCAGGCGCCGAGCGAGCTCAACAAATCAATGCTGCTGGCGGCGACGTAGTAGAGCACCACCCACGTCAAGCCGATGAGCAGTAGCGCGATCATCGTGGGAGCGACCCACCTCCCGCTCACGGCCTGGCTCTTGTCGGTGCGCTCGGGCGGCGAGATATAGTCAGCCTTCTTACGGGACCGCGACTTGGGCACGTCCACCACTCCTTGGGTCATGCCCGGGGGCACCGGGCAACTGAGTCTGCCCCGTAGCGTAGTTCCTATGCGGTCGACTCTGGTATGGCGCGTCCTCGTGCCTGTGGTTCTGCTGCTGATCGGCCTGCTGCTGGCAACGTCGGCGCGGCTGGCAGCAGGGACCGATCTTCGGGCCGAGCGCCGGACGGATCTCGTCGACCTGATTCGCGCCGAACAGGCTCGGGTGGAAGCCAAGACCTCCACCGTGTCGGAGCTACAAGATCAGCTCGATGCTGCCGCCAACGCGGAGGTGCCGGCAGCGACCGACCCTGAGCTGGAGGCGTTGATCTCCCAGGTCGATGGCCCCGGGCTCACCGTCACGCTGGAGGATGCCCCGATTCCTGCCGATGGTGTGCCTGACGGGTACAACGCCGAGGATTACATCGTCCACGAACAGGACGTCCAGGCGGTCATCAATGCGTTGTGGGCTGGCGGGGCGGAGGCGATTGGCGTGATGGACCAGCGGCTCATCGCCACCAGCGCCGTGCGCTGCGTCGGCAGCACGTTGCTGCTGCACGGACAGGTATACGCACCGCCCTATACGGTGACCGCTGTGGGGCCAACCGATCGTCTTCAGCGCGCCCTCGATGTGTCTCCCCGGGTGGCGGTTTACCGCCAGTACGCCGACCTCCTCGGACTCGGGTTCGACGTCAGTGAGTCGGATGCGGTCACGGTTCCGGCCTACGAGGGTCCGCTCGCCGCCCAGTTGGCCCAGGTGGTGGAGTGAGTGCGGCCCGTCGCACGGTCGGAGTTGTTGGTGAGCTGCTGATCACGGCTGGAGTCGTTGTCCTGCTCTTTGTGGCCTACCAGTTGGTGTGGACGAACATCGCGGCTGACCGTGCGGCCAACATCCAGACCGACAACCTCGAACAGAAGTGGGGGGGGCGGACCCCAGATGACCCAGAGTTCGACCTGCCGCTGAAGAACGGTGCGGCGTTCGCGCTGCTCCGGATTCCGCGTCTCGGCGACAACTACCGGGTGCCGATCGTTGAAGGCGTCAGCCTCGACGACCTCGCTCAAGGAGTCGGCCACTATCCAGAGACAGCGCTACCTGGCCAGATCGGCAACTTTTCGGTGGCTGGTCATCGGGCGACCAACGGGGAGCCGTTCGCCTACCTTGATCAGGTCGACGTTGGTGACGATGTCTTCGTTGAAACCGGAACAACTTGGTACACCTACGAAGTGACCAAGGAGTACATCGTCGAGCCCACACAGGTGGGCGTCATCCTTCCGGTGCCGAACGAGCCGGGCGCCGTCCCGCGTCGCCGGTTGATGACGTTGACGACCTGCAACCCGCGCTGGGACTCCTATCAACGGTTGATCTTCCACGCCAAGCTCGTCGATGAGCTTCCCAAGGGCGAGGGACGACCGGCGGCGCTTGGGGGTGAGGGCTGATGTACGGCTGGGTCTGGAGTCATCTTCCTGGTCCGACTGCTGTGCGCGTGGTCGTCGCCCTGCTGCTCTTCATCGCGGTGGTGGCGGTCCTCTTCCGCTGGGTCTTCCCATGGGTCGAGCCTCGGCTGCCGTTCACCGACGTCACGGTCGACGAGTCCGCCGCAGCCTCGCCTTTGCGGACTCTGGCCTAGGCTGGACGGCGTGAGCTCGCGGATCCTTGTCGTCGACAACTACGACTCGTTTGTCTACAACCTTGTTCAGTACCTCGCCCAGTTGGGTGCTGATTGCACGGTGCTGCGCAATGACGCCGTCGACCTTGATCAGGTCGCCGGCTACGACGGTGTGCTCCTGAGCCCTGGCCCAGGAATTCCGGAGGACGCCGGAGTGTGCGTCCCGTTGGTACGCGAGTTCGCCGGACGAGTGCCGATCTTCGGTGTCTGCCTCGGGTTGCAGGCTATGGCCGTGGCGTACGGGGCGACCGTTGGCAGGGCGCCCGAGCTGTTGCACGGCAAGACCAGCCTCGTCGAGCATGAGGGCGTTGGCGTCCTCGCTGGATTGCCGGACCCCTTTACCGCCACCCGGTACCACTCACTGGCCGTAGACGAAACGACCGTGCCCCCTGATTGGGACGTGACGGGCCGCACAGCGTCCGGCGTCATCATGGCTATGCGTCACCGCGCGCTCACTGTCGAGGGTGTGCAGTTTCACCCTGAGTCCGTGCTCACCGAGGGCGGCCACCTCATGCTGGCCAACTGGCTCACGGTGTGCGGGGACGCTGCTGCCGTACAGCGCTCTGCCGGATTAGCCCCAGTTGTGCCTTCTGCGTAGTTCGTTATGCGGCATGGGTTCGCAATGACCGAACCGGTGTGACATGGCCCCGGTGGGGTGGGGTGGGGCGGGGTGGGGTCACGGGGGGTCGTTGCCGCCGCCGTTGTTGGTCTTGGTGTCACTCGGCGTGGGAGTGGCGGTGTCCGTCGGTGTCGGTAGAGGGGGCGCCTTGGCGATGGTGAGCACCACGGTGGTCCCCAACCGGGCGAAGGATCCGCCGCTCGGCGACTGGTCGGTCACGGTGCCGGCTCGAGCTTGGTCGGTCTCTTCGTAGACCGGCGTCACGGTGAATCCAGCAGCCTCGAGGGTCGCCGTCGCTGTCGCTTCGCTGTCCCCGATGACGTTAGGGACCCCGACCTCACCGGTGCTGACTGAGAGGACAACCACCGAGCCTGCGTCGACCAGCGTTCCGCCGTTCGGGTCGGTGCTGATCACCGTTCCGGCGGCTTGATCGGAGGCCACGGGAGCGGTGTCGACCAGTAGTTGGGCCTGCTGGATCTGGTCGATGGCTGTTTGCTGCGAGAGCCCGACGACGTTGGGGACCTTGACCTGCTCTGGGCCAGCTGACACGACCAGGGTCACCGTCGACCCCTCCGGGGCTTCGGTGCTTCCGACTGGGTCCTGGGTGAGGACGGTGTTCTTCTTCTCGTCGCTGGTTTGGGTGTCCACCTGCGTGTCGAATCCGGCGCCGGACAGCGCCGACTGTGCTTGGGGAAGCCGGTCACCGACGACATTGGGGACTGCCACGTTCTTGGCTCCGCCACCCATCAGGGCCCAAGCGCCGACACCGAGCAGCGCGAGTGCGATGAGTACGCCGATCACCAGAGCGATGTAACCGCCCTTGCGGCTCTTGTCCTCAGGCTCCGGTTCGCTGATCGGGGTGAGCTGCTGGGTCATCGGCTCAGCCATGACAGGTGGCGCCGCAACGGTGGCGCCTTGCAACGCCCTGGTGATGTCGGTGCGCATCTCTGCGGCCGACTGGTAGCGGTTGGCCGGGTTCTTGGTGAGCGCCTTCATGACGATGGCGTCCGCGTCGCCACCGATGTCGGGGGTCAGCGTCGACGGCGGCATCGGGTTCTCGCGTACGTGCTGGTAGGCGACAGCAACCGGAGACTCGCCCTGGAAGGGTGGCCGCCCAGTGAGCAGCTCGTAGAGAAGACAGCCGGTGGAGTACACGTCAGAGCGTGCATCGACGGTCTCGCCGCGAGCCTGCTCTGGCGAGAGGTACTGCGCAGTGCCAAGGACGTTCGCCGTCTGCGTCATCGTGGCGCCGCTATCGGCGACAGCACGAGCGATGCCGAAGTCCATCACCTTGACGTCACCGTTGATGGCGAGCATGACGTTCGCAGGCTTGATGTCCCGGTGGATGATTCCTTGGCGGTGGCTGTACTCGAGTGCGTTGAGGACGCCCGCAGTGATCTCCAGCGCGCGGTTCGGCATCAGCCGCTGACCGTCGCGCAGCAGTTCGCGCAGCGTCTGCCCCTCGACGTACTCCATGACGATGTACGGGACGCGCACGCCGTCGAGCTCGTCCTCGCCGGTGTCGTAGACGGCAACAACAGATGGAGCGTTCAGAGATGCGGCCGACTGCGCCTCTCGCCGGAACCGAGCCTGGAAGGTGGCATCGCGCGCGAGGTCAGTGCGGAGCATCTTGACGGCGACTGCGCGTCCGAGCCGCAGATCCATTGCCTTGCGCACGTCAGCCATTCCGCCGTGGCCCAGCAGCTCACCGAGCTCGTATCGCCCACCGAGCGTGCCGTTGGTCCTGTCGCCGCTCACTGCAGCACCGCCTCCATCACTTGTCGCGCGATGGGTCCGGCCACCGCTCCACCCGTTGCGGCGTCTCCGAGACGTCCGCCATTCTCAACGATCACGGCCACCGCTATCTGCGGATCTTCCGCAGGGGCGAAGGCCATGAACCAAACATGTGGTGGACGATTGCCGTCCTGAGCGGTGCCTGTCTTGCCGCCCACGTTGACTCCGGGGATCGCCGCGCTGCCCCCGGTGCCGTTCGAGACCACCGTGACCATCATGTCGCTTAGCTCTCCCGCTACCTCAGACGACACGGCACGTGACAATGGTTCCGGCTTGGTGATGGAAAGGGCCGACAGGTTAGGGGCCCGCTCCTCGGCAACGAGGTAAGGCTTCATCACGACGCCGTCGTTGGCCACGCCGGCGCCGACCATCGCCATCTGCATCGCCGTAGCCCTGACGTCGTACTGGCCGATGGCGCTCTGTGCAGTCTGAGGAGCATTGAGGTCGTTGGGATAGACGCTAGGCGCTACGGCGAGGGGGATATCGAGCCGCTGGTTGAAGCCGAACTTCTCGGCCTGGGCGCGAAGTGCATCGTCGCCGAGGTCGAGCCCGACCTGGGCGAAGGCGGTGTTGCAGGAAAGCGCCAGCGCCTCGGTGAGCGTGACGGTTCCGCCCAGGCAGGGGGCGTTGTCGAAGTTGCTGATGGTGGCTGACGTGTCGGGCAGATCGAGCGCCGCTGGCCCCGGGATCTCGGTGTTGGGGGTGTAATCCCCGCTGCTGAGGGCGGCCGCTGAGACGACCACCTTGAACAGTGATCCCGGCGGGTAGACCTGCTGGATCGACCTGTTGAGCAGTGGGTCACCTGGATCTTTGCGTAGCTTGTCGTAGTTCTCACTGACCACGGTCGGGTCGTGTGACGCCAGCAGGTTGGGGTCGAAGGACGGCGACGAAGCCAACGCCAAGATCGCTCCCGTGCTGGGGTCGAGGGCGACGACGGCTCCCTCTTGCCCGTCCAGGCCGTCAAAGGCTGCGCGCTGCGCTTCGGCATCCAGCGACAGGACGACCGTGCCGCCTTGCTGCTGCTGGCCGGAGAAGAGCGTCGTCAGGCGATCGACGAAGAGTCGGTCGTCTGAACCCGCGAGCAGGTCGTTCTCTGTCTTCTCGATGCCGGTGGCCCCGTACACGGAGTAGTAGCCGGTGGCTGGGGCATAGGCGCTGCCGTCGCTGTAGACGCGCAGGTAGCGGAGTCGCTCTTCGGTGGGGACTGACTTGGCGACCTCCTTGCGGCCAACCAGGATCGAGCCGCGCTGCTGGTCGTACTCGTCGATGATCTGACGCCGGTTGCCGTCTCGGGCGCGCAGTTCGTCGTTCTGGATGACCGCGAGGACGTTGGCGTTGATCATCAAGGCGAGGATCAACAGGCCAAGGGCGACAGCAGTCCGGCGAATCGTGGCGTTCATGTTGCCACCTCACGTCGGGCATCGGGCGGGCGTCGAGCGGCGTCACTGACTCGAAGGAGCAGTGCGACCAAGACCCAGTTGGCGATGAGCGATGAGCCGCCGTAAGACAGGAACGGGGTGGTCAGCCCGGTGAGCGGAATGAGCTTCATGACACCGCCAACCACCACGAACACTTGGATACCTACAGCTGTCGAAAGACCAGCTGCGAGCAGCTTGCCGAAGGCATCGCGACAGGCCACCGCCGTGCGCATTCCGCGCTCGATGATGATCGCGTAGAGAACGAGGAGAGCCATGACTCCGGTGAGCCCCAACTCTTCACCGAAGGCGGCCATGATGAAGTCGGTCTTGGCGAAGGGGACGAAGTCTGGGTGTCCTTGACCCATGCCAACACCGAGAACGCCGCCGCTGGCAAAGCCATAGAGACTCTGAGCGATCTGGAAGCCGTCGCCAGACTCGTCGGCGAACGGGTCGAGCCAGATGCTCACGCGCAGCTGGACGTGGTCGAAGAGCTGGTAGGCGACCAGGGCACCTGCTGTGAAGAGAAAGCCTCCGATGAAGATCCACGAGCGCCGCTCTGTCGCGATGTAGAGCATGGCTACGAAGAGGCCGAAGAAGAGGAGTGAGGTTCCGAGGTCGCGCTGGAAGACAAGAACCCCGAGCGAGGCGGCCCATGCCACCAGAATCGGCCCAAGGTCGCGGCCGCGCGGTAGGTCGATGCCCATGACCCGACTGCGCGCAAGCGCGAGCACATCGCGCTTGACGACGAGGTAGCCGGCGAAGAAAACGATGAGAACGATCTTGGCGATCTCGGCCGGCTGGAAGCTGAACGAGCGTCCGCCGAGGTTGAGCTGGATCCAGATCCGGGCACCGTTGATCTCGGTTCCGATGAACGGGAGCAGGGGGAGAACCAGCAACAGCAGACCCACGAGCATCGCTGTGTAGGTGTAGCGCTGAAGCACCCGGTGGTCGCGCACGAGGAAGAGCACCGCGAAGAAGAGTCCGATGCCGAGGACGAACCAGCCGAGCTGTGCAACGTAGTCAGGGTCTGATGGCGTGAGGTCATCGGCCAGATCGAGGCGGTGAATCATGGCCAGGCCGAGGCCGTTCAACAGTGAAACGGTCGGCAGCAGAATCGGATCGGCGTAGGGCGCCAACCACCGCAGGCTGACATGGGCAACGGCTAGTCCGACGCCAAAGACGATTGCGAAGGTAGTGAAGTCGGTGCTTAGCTGGTCGAGTAGCACGAGGTCGACCTGCGCGAAGGCGGCAAGGGCGATTCCGTAGGCGAAGACGAGAAGGGCCAGCTCGGTACCGCGACGCTGCTTGGGAGCGCGCGTACTTACTGCCGCCGGGCTTGCGGTGGCCGTACTCATGGGATCTGCGGGCAGCCGGCCGGGGGGTTCTTGTCCACACAGCGCTGCGCCTCTTCGGCGAGCCGCTGCACGATGTCGCGGGCACCCTGGAGGTTCTGGGCGACGATGGCGCTGGTGACCTGCTCTTGCTCGAACTCGGGAAGCTCGGCGACACCGACGGTCGAGGTCTCGACCAGGCGGGATAGATCGACCCCGAAGAGGGGGTCGGTGGGACCGCGGAAGACGGCCACAACGTTACCGGTCGTCCCAGGGGTGGTGGCGACGTAATACTGACCCTGCGACCAGGTGTACCAACCGACCATCGAACCGACCACGAGACCGAGTAGCAGCATGCCAACGGCGGTGAGTGCCAAGAGGCGGCGGCGCGAGCGTCTGCTCGGTGTGGCCTCGTCGTCCTCCTCCGGCCGCGCGAGCTGGGCCGCTCGTCCGGCCGGAGTATCTGGAAGGCGCAGGCGCCGGGAGTTGCGCTGCACGCCGACTGCTCCGACGACGAGGGCCTCGCCGGTGTCCGGTGCGCTCTGGTCGTCGACCACGTCTCCAACGACACAGGTGATGTTGTCGGGGCCACCGGCACGGAGGGCGAGATCGACCAGCTCGTCGACGGCGAACTGAGGATCGTCGTTCGCCAAGAGAGTGGAGGCGATGGTGTCGGCGGAGACAACCCCGGACAGGCCGTCGCTGCAGAGCAGAATGCGGTCGCCGATCTTGATCTCGCGGATCGACAGGTCGGCTTCGGTGGGATGGGTACCGTCCAGAACCCTGGTGAGCACGTTGCGCTGCGGGTGCGTTGCGGCCTCGTGGTCTGAGAGACGGCCGGCGTCGATCAGCGACTGGACGAGGGTGTGGTCACGGGTGATCCGTTCCAGTGACCCCCCTCTCAAGAGGTAGCCACGTGAGTCACCAACGTGCACCAGGCCCAACCGGCCCTCGGCGCGTACGACGGCGGTGAGAGTGGTGCCCATGCCGCGCAGGCGCGGTTCGGCGTCAACCAGGCCACCGAGCTGGTCCTCGATGCGGCGGACGGCCTCGGCGAACACCTCGAGGAGGTCTCCGCTCGGCTCGTCCTCATCGAGGGAGGCAAGTGCTGCAACCGCGACGGAGCTCGCGACCTCACCTGCCGCGGCACCGCCCATGCCGTCGGCGACGACCAGGAGATGCGAGCTGGCATACCCGCTGTCCTCGTTCCCGTCGCGAAGGAGTCCGACGTCAGAGCGTGCGGCGTAGCGCAGGGTCAACGCCACGGTGCGTCCAACCCGGTCACTTGCGCAGCTCCATCACGGTCTTGCCGATCCGGATGGGTGTTCCCAGCGGCACCGTCATCGCACCGCTGACGCGAGTGCGCTGTACGTAGGTTCCGTTGGTTGAGCCGAGATCCTCGATGATCCAGCCGGACTCGTGCGGGGAGATGCGAGCGTGGTGATTGGACGCGTAGTCGTCGTCGATGACAACGGTGCAGTCAGCGGACCGTCCGATCGTGATCGGGGTGGTTCCCAAGTTGATCGAGGTACCGGCCAGGGATCCCTCAAGGACTGTCAGCGCCCGGGCGGTTCCCTTGCGGCCACTCTTCGCCTTGGCTGGTTTGCTCGGGGCGGACGCGGGACGTCCGGCAGGCTTGGGTGTGCGGCTGCGGGTCACGCGGGGGCCAAAGAGGTCTGACCGCATGACCCCGGCCAGGGTGAGAACAAAGGTCCAAAGCAGCACCAGGAAGCCGAGCCGCAGGACGGTAAGCGTGAGCTCGGACATCACCCTCCCTGGGTACGGAAGACGATGCGAGTGCCACCGAGGGTGATGATGGAACCGTCTTTGAGGTCGGACTGTTCGGCCCGAACGCCGCCGACCAGAGTCCCGTTGGTCGAGCCGAGGTCGACGACGCTGGGGGATGGGCGGAGGCGCAGCATCGCGTGGCGCCTGGAAGCCCCAGGGTCAGTGATCTGGACGTCTGCCTCGCTGCCGCGTCCGATGATGCTCACGTCTTGGGTCAGTGGCACCTGCTGTCCGGCTACGTCGAGCCAGGCTCGTGGCAGGTGCGGATCGACCGGGATCTCGCCAGGTGCTGCCTCGCCGAGGACGCGGAAGAGGCCGGTCTCGAGGTCGTCGTCCTGCTTGATGTCGACGGTGAGAGGCCCGACAAAGGCGTACCCCTGTTCTCCGGCGTGCTCGCGCACGACATCGGCAAGCTCGCGGGACAGTGCGTCGCGGTAGACGGTCAGTCGATCGAAGTCGCTCGGCGCGAGGTCGACGGTGAAGGTGTTGGGAACGATCGTGCGGTCGCGCGCGACGATGGCCGCTCGATCGTCGCACTCGCGCTGCAGGGCGCTCGCGATCTCGACCGGCTGAACTTCGGACTTGAAGGCCCGGGCGAAGGCGCCGTTGACCAGTCGGTCGAGGCGTCGCTCGAAGCGGTCGAGGATGCCCACCGCACCTCCAAGTTCGTGGCCAAGCGCCGTGGCCGCTGGGGACGTCGGCCGATCCTCCCGCGGGGCTCGCGGCAGGCCCCTCGATCGTATCGGCGCAGGTCGGGGCCATCAGCCAGCCATCTGCGGCGATTCGGGGGAGCCGAGCCCCGGTGGTAGCCTTTCGGGGCCCTGACGGGGCACGCGCGAGTGGCGGAATTGGCAGACGCGCACGGTTCAGGTCCGTGTGTCCGTAAGGGCTTGGGGGTTCAAGTCCCCCCTCGCGCACCACCCTCTTTCTCAGACATTGCGGTAGTTCTCCGGGCCAACGGCCCCGGAGAACTACCGCAATGATGCTGGGCGGGGCCGATGGGGCGCCTTCTATCGGTGGCCAGGAGCGCTCAAGGGTTCTTCGAACACGTCACTGCCTTCTTCGACATGGTCGCAGTGGCTGTGCTGATCGGCTGGCTCGGTCTTGCAGGAGTGGCCGCCGTTCGGTCGCTCATTGGTGGGGCCATCGACGCTCAGACCGAGAACGGGGGACCTTAGTCGCTGGTGCCCACCCACTGGTGAGCGTTGCATGGAGACGACAGAAGGTTGGTCGCCATGACATCACCTGCCATCCACTACCTCGACACCCAGGACCTCGGACCCGACACCCTGCGCCGCCAGATGCACCTGGTGCGCCTGCTGAAGGACGCCGACCGTCGCCGCACCTGCCCAGAGCTGTTGCGGGACGCCAGCCTGGGAATGATCTTCGAGGAAGCCTCGACCCGGACTCGAGTGTCGTTCGAGGTCGCGATGACCAAGCTCGGCGGACATGCTTTGTACCTCAAGCCCGGGGAGATTCACCTCGGCCAGAAGGAGAACATCGCCGACACCGCGCGGGTGTTGTCGCGCATGGTAGACGTCGTCGAGATCCGGGCGCTCCACCACGAGACGGTGACGTCGTTCGCCAAGTACGCGACCGTTCCGGTGATCAACGGGCTCACTGACTACAACCACCCCACCCAGGCACTGTGCGATGTTTTCACCATGGGCGAGCACAAGCTGCCCGAGAAGGAGTTCAACGACCTCACCGTCGTCTTCATCGGGGATGCAACGAACGTATGCACCTCCACCGCCCTGATCGTGACCATGCTCGGCGGCACTTTCATCCACGCGAGGCCAGAGGCCTACAGCATCGAACGGCAGTGGCCCCAGGTGATCGACGAGGTCAAGCAGAACGAGTCCCTCTACGGCGGGAGGTACCTCCCGACGATCGAGGTCGACGATGCCGTGCGTGACGCGGACTTCGTCTACACCGATCTCTGGTGGTGGTTCGGCCAAGAGGCCGAGATCCCTGATCGGACAGCGGCGTTCATGCCGCGCTACCAAGTGACACCTGAGCTGCTGGCCCGAGCGCCGGCGCACGTGAAGTTCATGCACTGCCTTCCGGCTTCCAGGGGCGTCGAGGTCACCGACGCCGTCATGGACGGACCGCGGTCAATCATCTACGACCAGTCGGAGAACCGGCTGCACACCGAGAAGGGCCTGTTGGCCTGGTACGTCTACCCACGCATCGAGCGGGCGACGCCAGCGGTCAGGGCACACCACGAAGCCAAGGTGCAGGACTATCTCGCCGAGGTATCGACGGCCTAGCGCACCACGAGACGACCTCCAGGGAGGTCATGATGACAACCACAACTGCATCCGCCCCGGCGCGCAGGACCAAGCCGCTCGGCGCTCTTCGCCGATTCGACATGGTCCTGTTCAGCGTTGCGGCGATCATGCTCCTCACGCAGGTGCCGATCACCGCCAAAGAGGGTCCGGCCATCCTGTTCTGGACGGCAGTCCTCTTAATCTTCTTCTTCATCCCCTACGGCCTGATGACAGCTGAGCTGGGCTCGACGTACGCCGACACTGGCGGTATCTACTCGTGGGTCAAGCGTGCCTTCGGTGGCTTCTGGGGTACCCAGGTGTCCTGGTGGTACTGGATCAACGTGGGGATCTGGCTGCCATCGGTGTACCTGATGTTCGCCACCTTGCTGGGTCAGACGTTCGACTTCACCGTTGGCTTCTGGTGGACCGTCGGCATGGCTGTTGCCCTGATCTGGCTCAACTTCGCCATCAACGTGATCACGTTGGACACCAGCAGGTGGGTCACCAACATCGCGGCGATCATCACAGTCGCGATCATGCTCCTGATCGGGGTCGCCGGCTTGGTGCGCGTCATGACTGACGGATCAGCGACGCAGTGGACGTCCACCGACATTCTCCCGAGCTGGGGCAGCATGGTGCTGCTCGGCGTCGTGGTCTACAACTTCCTCGGGTTCGAGCTCATGAGCTCGGCGAGCGAAGAGATGCAAGATCCGAAGAAGGACGTGCCAAGGTCCATCTTCACAGCCGGCGTGCTCATCGCGGTCTTTTACCTCGTCGCCATCGTCGGCACGCTCCTCTTGCTTCCGACGGACGGCTTCAACAGGACGAACGGTCTCTTCCGGGTGCTGGAGTCCGGCATCGGTTCCTCCGGTATCGCCGGCGCCGTGGTGGTCGCGATCAGCATCGGGGCCCTGTACTGCTTCTTTGCAGCCCTGGTTCCCTGGACGATCGGAGCGAACAGAGCCGCAGCTGAGGCTGCCAGGCGTGGCGACCTGCCACCGGTCCTCGGCCACACCAGCAAGCGCTTCCGTACCCCGGTCGGGGCCGCAGCGGCTACCGCCCTGGTCGGAACGTTCTTCACGCTGGGCTACGGACTGGTGATGGAGATCAGCACGAGCCCCAAGATCGAAACGCTCTTTTGGAACCTCTTCGCCTTCAGCACCCTGGTGTTCCTGCTCTCGTACCTGGTGATGGCTGCAGCGTTCCTGAAGCTTCGCTACAGCGATCCCGAAGCACCGCGTCCCTACCGGGTACCTGGCGGAATGGTCGGAGCCTGGATCACCTCGACCCTGGTCTTTGGGTTCATTTCCGCGGCGATGGTGTTCTTCATGTGGTGGCCCGGTGCATCCCTGACCCGTGCGGCGTACCAGAACTACGTCATGCAGGTGGGCGTTGGTGCGGCCCTCGTCCTGGTGCTGGGCGTGGTCCTCGCAATGTTCGCGCCGCGATGGCGCCGACGTGCCGAGGCGGCAGCTGAGTTCGAGCACCCCGAAGCGACCGCTGACGTGGCACTGGCGGGAATCGCTCCGGACGATGCCGCAACTCTTCACGACAGCGTCACCGTCGACGAACCAGCCGACGCGAACCGGTAGGAGGAACCATGTCTGCCCCGCTGACCAGCACGCCACGCTCCGACGGCTATCGGATGCACGCAGAGTGGGAACCGCACCGCGGAACGTGGCTGATCTGGCCCGAACGTAGCGACAACTGGCGTAACGGGGCCAAGCCAGCGCAAGCGGCCTTCGCTCATGTCGCCGAGACCATCGCAGCCGCCGAGCCGGTGACCGTGTGCGTGTCCGCTGGGCAGTACGTCAATGCCCGCGAGCGTCTTTCGGACGCCGTGCGCCTCGTCGAGATGTCGTCCAACGACTCGTGGATCCGCGACTGCGGCCCCACTTTCCTGGTCAACGATGCAGGGCGGGTGCGCGGCGTCGACTGGAAGTTCAACGCCTGGGGCGGACTCGAGGTGGGGCTCTACTTCCCCTGGGATGCCGATGATCTGGTGGGCGAGAAGGTTCTCGACCTCGAACGAGACCAACGCTACGCGCCAGATTTTGTTCTCGAGGGCGGTTCGATCGATGTCGACGGGCAGGGCACCGTCCTGACCACCGAGGAGTGCCTCCTGCACGGAAACCGCAACCCCGAGATGTCCCGAGAACTGATCGAGTGGCACCTGCGTGAGTACCTCAATGCCGAGACCATCATCTGGCTCCCGCGTGGTGTCTACCTGGATGAAACCAACGGTCACGTCGACAACTTCGCGCGCTTCGTGCGCCCTGGGCAGGTGATGCTGACCTGGACCGACGACGAGTCGGACCCGCAGTACGAGATCAGCAACGAGGCGCTGACGATTCTGCGCGAAGCCAAAGACGCACGCGGTCGTGAGCTCGAGATCACCTTGGTGCACCAGCCGGGTCCGCTCTTCAGCACCGATGCCGAGGCCCGGGGCGTCGACCACGTGCCTGGGGTGCAACCGAGGGTCGCGGGTGTGCGGCTAGCCGGCTCCTATGTGAACTCGTACTTCGCCAACGGAATCGTCGTTCTGCCGGTCTTCGATGACCCGCATGATGAGGCTGCGGTCGAGACCTATGGCCAGTTCTTCCCTGAACGCCGCATTGTCACGGTCCCGGGGCGAGAGATTCTGCTCGGCGGTGGCAATGTCCACTGCGTCACGCAGCAGGAGCCGTTCGGCGGGCACACGTTGTAGCAGCCGTCCCGAAAGTCGGTGCGACCGCCTTGAAGGTGCACCACGATGACAACGACCACTACCAACACTGTGATGCCAGAGCAGCTGGACGAGGCCTCGGCGAAGCAGCGACAACCGGCCGGGGTGGAGTTCGGTCCCGTTCTTGTCCGGTGAAACCGAGAAGGTGATCTCGATCCTGAATGCGGCACTGGTGATTTCCGTCGTGGTCAACGCCATCTACCTGATTGCTGACCCGCGTTGGCTGAGGGCGTTGGGCGACGCGGTGACCGCTGCGGTCTCCTTCTTCGTGACCATCGTCACCCTTCGCGTCTTCCCCTTCGACTTCGGCGCTTACTCATTCGACTGGACGATGCTTGTCCAGGTCATGCTCGGAGTCGGACTGATCGGCTGCCTGGTCGGCGTCATCGCCAACCTGGTGACCTTCACGCGTGAGGTTGGGAAGGCCTAGGCGCGGCGCGGCTGAGTCGGGACCTTCGCCCGTAGGCCCAAAATCGGCCAGCGCCCGCTTGCTGTGCGACATCAACGGCAGGTTCTCGTGCGCCAACGCCCTCACCTTTTGGCAGTCGAGCGTCTTCGGTCCGATTCCGAACGCGGCCATCGGTCTCAGCGTCTTCGCGCTGACCCTTGGCGTCGCCGGCGCTGGCCGCTGGGCTCGACTCTTGCCGAGGCAGTATGGGGTGCCGCCACCCTCTTTGCCGGTTTCATGGCGGCGTTCACGGTGTGGTTCCTCGCGCAGACCGCCTTTGTGATTGGTTCGGTCTGCCTGGCTGGTGCGTGGTGGGACCAACATCGTTCTATGGGTCGGACTCGCGCTCTGAGTGCTCCGAGGTTGGCTCGTAGGCTGCCGGCATGCAGATCCGAACCGCGGTCGCCGATGACCTCGACGCCATTGTCGATATCGCTTCGATGGTCGACCCCCCGGCTGACGACGCCGAGGTAGACGCCAGCTACTACCGGTATCTCCTTGAACATGGACACTTCGTCGTCGCTGAGGCGTCCGACATCGTGGTTGGCTACGCCGCAGTGGTCGACGTCGATGCGACCCTCCACGTCAGCGACCTCTTTCTGCATCAGGATGCCCGAGGTCAAGGCATCGGGCGCAGGCTCCTCGACGCGGTGTGGCACACCAACTCTGCATCTGCGCCGCGTCAGACCTTCTCGTCGCTGCATTCTGCGGCGCTGCCGCTCTACGTGCGGGCGGGGATGGTGCCGATGTGGCCCTTGCTCTACCTGAACGGTTCTTCGGGGGCGCTCCCGGCCAGTCCCCTGGAGGTGCGGACGATTGCCGGGGAAGCGGCTGCAGCCTTGGAAGCCGAATGGCTCACTTGGGATCGCGACGCTGACTACGGCTACTGGGCCAAACGCCCAGGAGCCCGAATCTTCGCTGTGCGCGATGGGGGGAGCACGCTCGCCGTTGGCGTTACGGTCCGCAATCGGGCGATGCACACGTTGAGCCGGTTCGCCTGTGTCGACGGATCGGTGATGCCCGAAGCGGCGTCGGCTGCAGCGCGCTGGTGCGGTGACGACGTCATGGTTGCTGTTCCTGGCACCAACCGCGCTGTACCGATGCTGATGGAGGCTGGCTGGCGAGTGGTCGAGCACCGCCTGTATTGCGCAAGCGAGCCAGGCCTGATGGATCCAGAGCGGCTCTTGCCGCACCCTGGGCTGCTCTAGCGACCTCCGCACAACGAGGAACGGCGCGGTCGATGCCACCCCCTCGTGTGGCACCGGCCTCGCCGTTCCATGAGTTCATCGGTTCGCCGCCACCGGATGTGTTCGGCCATGTGGGTGAACTCTTCGGTAAGTCCCTAGGGTGAGTGCGTGACTTGGGTGAGCGAGACTGTTGCCGCCGAGGCTGTTGCGGCCCTGGGTGGACGCCCACGAATCGTGGTCAGCGGCAACCACGCCATACCGCACACCTTGGTCAGGGCCATCGACTCCGCGGTGCCGGAGTACCGGCTCTGGGCACTGAACGCCCAGTCCGGGATGCCCGACCGATCCGGCGTAACTCTGGAGACCGCATTCGTGGGGCCCGCGATGCGCAACAGGAAGCATCTGCGCTACATCCCCTCGCGGCTTTCGCTCGTTCCCGTGCTGTTCCGAAAGCGGGCTAGGCCCGAGGTGGTGGTAGTGAACGCCTCCCGCGTCGTCGACGGAAAGGTCTCGCTGGGAGCGGAGGTGAATGTTCTCCCTGCTGCCATCGAGGAGTGTCGTGCCGTTGGCGGCCTGGTGATCGCGCAGGTGAACCGACACATGCCCTACACCTTCGGAGACGGGGAGTTCGCTGTCGACGACTTTGACTACCTCGTTGAGGCCGACGAGCCTCTGGCCGATCTTCGGGCTCCCGTCATCGACGACCTCTCGCATTCGATCGGGGCGCGGGTGGCTGACCGCGTTCCGGACGGCGCCACCCTCCAGCTGGGGATCGGGGCTGTCCCCGACGCGTCGGTCCGGGGAGTCGCTGAGCGGCGCGGTCTGAAGATCTGGTCGGAGATGATCAGCGACGGGGTGCTGACCCTGCACGAACGGGGCGCGCTCGACAAGGACGAGCCGGTCGTGGCCTCCTTTGTCTTCGGCTCTCAACGGATCTACGAGTGGGTCGACCGCAACCCGAATGTGCATCTGCTTCGCACGGAGACGACCAACGCACCGTCGCTGATATCCCAGCGCCCGATGATGGTGTCGGTCAACGCCGCACTTCAGGTAGATCTCTTCGGCCAGGCCAATGCTTCGCGCATCGACAACCGGATCTACTCAGGCTTCGGCGGGCAGACCGACTTTGTGGTGGGGGCGCTGCACTCCAAAGGTGGGCAAGCCCTGATCGCCATGCGTTCGTGGCACCCGAGGGCAAACGTGTCGACCATCGTGCCTCTCGTCGACGAGCCGGTGACGTCTTTCCAGCACAGCGCGGTCGTCACCGAGAACGGCGTCGCGTCCATTTGGGGGTACTCGCAGGAAGAACAGGCACTGCATCTGATCGACCACGCCGCCCACCCAGACGTTCGCGACGAACTCTACGAAGAAGCAGTGGCGATGTCGCTGGTGAGACCAGGCTCAGGCTAGGACGCTCTCCGAGCTCGAGACGCTGATCTCAGAGAGCAGCCAGTGCATGACGTCGGCAGCCGACCAGCCGTCCGGGAACATCTCCAGAAGCATGTGCACGGCCTCGAGGTCTTGGCCGAGAGTGAGCAGCGGAGGTTCTGCAGACCCGTCGTGACGGATCTGCGGCACACCAGCTGACGCCATCAGGCCATTGCAGAGGCACTTGCGTCCGACGGTGTCTTCGACCTCCCCACCCTTACGCACGTAGGCGTCAACAGGTTCGGATGGGCAGCGTTGCCCGATCGTCTCGTCCCCGCGCCGGTAGGGAGTGCGCAGGTAGCCGAGGTCGCAGATGCGGCCGCGGGCAGCCGACACTTCTGGGTCGGCGACCGTGCCAGCCATCTGCACGACCTTGAACGGGAATCCGGTGGGGCTGGCGAGCGGGTCGGTGCGGACTTCAGCGGTGCCGGCGTCCAGTGACATTCGAAGTGCCGAGCGGAGCGGCTCGGTGAGCCCCGACTCGTGGCAGAGGGCAAAGACCGTGCCGATCTGGACACCCTGCGCGCCTCCGGCCCGTGCGGCCGTCACGTGTTCGGGAGAAGCCTGACCTCCGGCGAGCCAGTAGGGCAGGCCAACCTTGGCGAGTTTGTCGAGGTCGACGACGTCGCGAGGACCATAGATCGGTTCGCCACCCTCATTCAGCTCGTTGCGCCGTGGCGGGGCGTTGTGACCGCCAGCGGTCGGGCCTTCGACGACGAAGCCGTCGGGCTTGGTGGTGTCGTCACGCGCGAGGTAGGCACCGAGGATGTGGGAGGAGATGATCGCGAGGAAGACCGGGCGGGGCAGCGTCGGCGGTGCCGGGGCGACGGTGGTCTTGGGATCGAGTGAGATGACGAGTTCGTCTGATGACTCAGAACCGGCGACATCGATCGGCAGCGTGACCACTCGACCGTTGGCGAAGCCGTCGATCAGCCGAGGAAGATGCGTGGGGAGCCCGGCGCCGACGAGGACGACGTCGACATTGGCCAGCATCGCGCCGTAGAGGGTGGCTGGCGTCCAGAGCTGGATCTTCTCGAGCAGGTTGATGCCGACAGGGCCGCTGTGTCCTTGCTTGGCCATCGTGACCTGCACGAAGGCACCCAGGACGGCCATGCGTACGGCGTCGAGCCGCTGGTGGTGGTCGAGGCGGGGGATAGGGCGGAACGGCGTCCCGGGCCCCTGTCCCTCTGGTCGGTAGTACCGCTTGAGGGTGGCGGCGACGAAGTCTTGGTCGGGATACTCGGCCATCGCTGCTTGAACGTTGCCACCTTGGTCGCCCTCTTGTAGCCAGCGGGCAACCAGCAGGTCGGAGGCGACGCCGCTGATGACGCCGAGGCCACCGTTCTGGGCGACCTGGCTGGCGAGCCGCCAACTGGAGACGCCGACGCCCATTCCGCCTTGGATGACCGGTGGGAGCTGGCGCGCGCGGACGGCCGGCTCGATGGCGTCGACGTTCATCATCTGCGAACCTACGGTACCGTAGGTTCCCCCTTCAAGGTCAAACGTGGGGGTGCGGGCCTCACACCCCCACCCCCACCCCCACCCAACTGGGGCCATGTCACACCGGTTCGGTCATTTCGAACCTTTTCCGCACGCTGCGTCCAGAATGGCCAGGTGCCCGAGCTGCCCGAGGTGGAAGCGCTCAGCGGATTCCTGCGCGAGCGTCTCGTCGGACGCGTGGTCGCCAGGGTCGATGTCGCCGGTATCGCAACGCTGAAGACCTATGACCCACCAGTGACTTCTCTTGGCGGGCTGTCGGTGACCGATGTCCGACGGCACGGCAAGTTCCTCGACATCGATGTCGATGGCCTGCACGTGGTCGTCCACCTCGCTCACGCCGGCTGGGTGCGCTGGAAGGAGAAACTGCCGACCACCCCGCTCAAACCGGGAAGGGGACCGATCGTGCTGCGCGTGCACCTCGACGATGAGTCGGGGCTGGACTTCACCGAGGCGGGAACGACCAAGAAGCTGGCGGTGTACGTCGTTCGCGATGCCTCTGAGGTGCCAGGTGTTGCCAGGTTGGGGCCTGACCCGCTGACCCTGGACCGAGCCGCGCTCGACGCCCTGCTGGACGAGCATGCCCGCACCCAGCTCAAGGGGATGCTGCGCAGCCAGTCGGTGATCGCCGGAATCGGCAACGCCTACAGCGACGAGATCTTGCACGTTGCTCGGCTCTCACCTTTCGCGCTGGCTGGTCGCCTCGATGACGACGGGCGCGCCCGACTCTTCGACGCGATCGGGTCGACGCTGCGTGACGCCGTCGAACGCTCGGCTGGTCTTCCGGCGTCTGAGCTCAAGGACGACAAGCGGGCCGCCATGCGTGTCCACGGCCGCGCCGGTCAGGAGTGCCCCGAGTGTGGTGACGTCGTCCGTGAGGTTTCCTTTGCCGACTCGTCGCTGCAGTACTGCGCGACGTGTCAGACCGGTGGCAAGCCGCTGGCCGACCGGCGCCTCTCTCGCCTGCTGAAGTAGCAGGACGCACAAAAGCCCGGCGTGCCCCCAAGGCAGGCCGGGCTTTCGCTCAGGACTGTCAGATTTCGGCTCGCACGGTGGCGGTACCGAACGGCAGGCCCTCGGTGAAGACCGACGTGCGGAGGGATGCGTTAAGCGCGTCAGCTGCCGCCTTGGTCAGCTCGAGTCGGACGCCGGTCAGCACAGCGAACCCGTCCGAGGTCAGCGTCGGCACGAGGGTGGTCGGGATGATCTTGAACACCGGCACCTCGGCTGGCTGGTTGTTGACCTTGGTGGCGTAGAGCAGACCTTCGCCGAGGCGGATGTCGAAGTCGCTGACCTTGAGCGCCTTGAAGTTGCGCAGGTTGACGAACCGCACGCCTCCGGTGTGCGCGATCTCGCCACCTGTGATGGTGAGCGGGTTGCCGGCAGCGGTCACGAAGCTGTCGGAAGTGATCGGGAAGCCGTAGCGAACGGTTGGTCCCTGCTGAGTCCACACCAGCGAGGTCTTCGCGTCGGTGGCGTACGGCAGGATCCGGTTCTGGAGCAGCGCCTTAGTGACGGCCGGGTTAACGGTCACCGAGGTCACTCCGCCGGTGATCGGAACGGTGGTATCAGACGTCGCTTGAGCGGGGACAACGCTGATGCCGACGGCAAGCACGCCAACGGCGGCGACCACCGCAAGTCGTTGCAGGACACGCATGGTGACTCCCAACAGGAAGAGGGCTAATTGCTGCTTCTTCCGACTGAGGGGCCCCGTCGGATGCAGGAATCACCGGCTACTTCGCTGCGTGATGGCTAGGCTGCTGAACGTGAGCGTGCTGGTCCGACTGAGGGATGCCGTTGGGGCCGAGCACGTGCTCACCGACCCCGAGGTGACGCGCCCCTACGGCACCGATTGGACGGGGCGCTGGTCGGCGCAGTTGCTGGCGGTCGTTCGCCCCGCGAACTTGGCTGAAGTGGTCACCGTGATGAAGGTATGTGCCGCGACGCGCGTCCCCGTCGTCCCGCAGGGTGGCAACACTGGCCTGGTCGGCGGGTCGGTTCCCGGTTCGTCGGACGCTGTCGTGCTCTCGCTTCGGAGGCTCGCCGAGCATTCAGTCGTCGACGTCAGAAGCCGGCAGGTGACGGCGGGCGCCGGTATGACCGTGGCCCAGGTGCACGCGATCGCTGCCGAAGCCGGTCTGACCTACGGCGTCGATCTGGCCTCGCGTGACTCAGCGACGATAGGCGGGACGGTCGCCACCAACGCTGGAGGCGTCCGGGTCGTTCGGTTCGGTGACACCCGATCACAGGTCGTTGGTGTCGAGGCGGTGCTCGCCGACGGAACGGTGGTGGACCGAACGAACGCTCTGCCTAAAGACTCAGCTGGCTACGACATCTCCGGGCTCATGGTCGGCAGCGAAGGCACGTTGGCGGTGGTGACCGCGGTGCGTCTGCGACTGCGCGACGCGTTGCCTTCAGGGCGAGTCACCACGATGGTGGGCGTCAGGTCGTTGGACGAGGCCTCCGGTCTTGTCGAGTACGTCGTGGACTCCCGCGATGACCTGCTCGCCGTCGAGTACATCGACGACGTGGGGATGCGACTGGTCTGCGACTTCGCTGGGCTTGCCCACCCGGTGGCTGCCCACTGGCCGTACTACCTGCTCGTTGAGACCGCGCAGAACCCACGATTGCCTGGTTCGGTGGACGCTGCCGTCGACCGTCGACTCTGGGCATACCGGGAGCGGCAGTCAGAGGCGGCGACCAGCCTCGGCATCGGGCACGCTCTCGACGTCGCGCTGCCCCCAGATGCCCTCGACGCCTTCCTGGCCAGGCTGCCGTCGCTCGTGCAACCGCACCGGGTCTTCACCTTCGGCCACCTCGCTGAGGGCAACGTGCACATCCACGTCAATGGGCCGGCGGCCGATGACCACGAACCGGCGGCGGCGGTGCTGCGTGCCGTCGCCGAGCTGGGCGGCAGCATCAGCTCAGAGCACGGCGTAGGACGCGCCAAGCCCGAGCATCTGTCGCTGTCCCGCGGACCGGCCGAGATCGCGGCGATGCGCGCGGTCAAGAGCGCTTTGGACCCCCAGGGCCTGCTCAACCCCGGCGTGCTGTTCACCGTCTAGCCACCGTCGAGTGCAACGATGTCGCCACCATGAGTTCTGGAACGCCATCGCCCAGCCGTCCGCTGGTAATCGCTCACCGTGGCGCGTCCGAGCACATGCCCGAGCACACCTTCGCCGCATACGTGCAGGCGATCGACGACGGCGCTGACGGTCTCGAGGCTGATGTACGGCTCACTGCAGACGGCCACCTGGTGTGCGTGCATGACCGAAGGATCGATCGAACGTCCAACGGTGAGGGGGTGCTCTCCACCCTCGAGCTTGCTGATCTTGAGTCGCTCGACTTTGGCGCTTGGCAGCAGGCTGTTGGCGCAGTCGAGCTCCCCGACCAGGTGAGCGCCGACCACTCGCAGGTGCTGACTCTGGAACGGCTCTTCGAGCTGGTGGTGGATTCCCCCCGCCGCATCCAACTGCTGGTCGAGACCAAACACCCGACGCGGTACGCCGGACTCGTTGAGCGCCGCCTGGTGGAGATGCTGCGCCGGTTCGGTGTCGACGGGTGGGTGCCGATCGACCTGGCCCAGGTCACCGTGATGAGCTTCAGCGAGGTGGCGCTGCGGCGAGTGCGACGGCTCGCACCGGGCGTACCGCTGGTCCTGCTGATGGAGCGAGTTCCGGTTGCCTATCGCTCGGGGATGCTGCCGAGGGGCGTGCGCGTTGCCGGCCCAGGGCTTCCGGTCGTCAAGGCACACCCGAACTACGCCAGGCGAGTGCGGGCGGCCGGGTCGCGCGTGTTCGTCTGGACGGTCGACGACCCTGCAGACGTCGAGCTCGTCTGCGATGTGGGCGTCGATGCCATCATCACGAACCGGCCGCGCGAGGTGCGGCTACAGGTCGACGCGCTGGCGGGACCGTGAACATCGGCCGAGCTCAGTGACCCGGCGTAGCGAGGGGGCCCACCGGTCGGGCTGGTGGACCACCTCGCGAAACTGCTGTCGACTCAGACGGAAGCCAGGTCTTCCGGGAACTTCTTGAACCCCTTGAACGTGAGGTACATGCCGAGTGAGAACTCCCAGACCGCGACTGGCAGAGTGCAGAGAGCGCTGGGGAGCGAGACCTGGTCCCAGACGCCGAAGATCGTCGCGGTTGCTGACATCAGGATGAGCGGGGCGCCGATCAGACCAAGGGTCGCGATGATGCGTGGGACGAGACGTCCCCGGTACGTGACGTAGCCAAGGAACAAGGCGTTGAAGCCGACGATGAGGCCTGGGCCGAGCAGGAAGGTCCATTGCCTCATTGCGACCAGCGTCTCACCTGCCATCTGGAGGGCGACCACCTCGCTTCCAGTGGCACCGGCGAAGCTTGCTTTCAGCGTCACGACAGACAAGATGCCGAGAATGCCGACCATGATGAGCGTTGCCTCGACGACACGAGTCGTGACAAATCCGATGGCGGCAGTCCGACTGATCCGCCTCGTCGCCGGATACAGCGCAACGGCGGTAGCAATGCAGGACGCGGCAGTGATGACTTCCAGCCATGTTCCCCACAGCACAGCGGTATTGCTGCCGGTGTCACTGATGAAGCCGGCGGGATTGTCGATGAGACCTGCGAAGAGCTTCAACTGCGGAATAGAGGCCGCAAACGAGACGAGATACGCGATGCCGCCTGCCAGGGCGACTTTCCGCATCGGGCTCATACGTCCGACGCGACTTCTGCTCGAAGGCTGAGTGTCGGGTGATGCAGCGGCAGTTGCGCAGTCCCGCCTCGCTGACCCAGCCTTCGGCGTCGACGAGCTCACCCCTGCGTAACCACAGGCGCGCACGCACAGCAGACACCGGTTGAACGTCTGGGAAGTAGTCGCCGGTGTACACCCGGTGCGCCTCGTCGAGCAGCTCGAGGGCGGCGTTCACGTCGCCTTGTACCTCCTTGATCCGGGCAGCCACCACACGCCGTCGGTAGGGGTTCTGCGGCAGACCGAGGTGCTCACCCAAACGTTCGCCGAGCCCCAGATGTAGTGCGACACCAGCGAGATCGTCGCGCTCCATCAGAACGCTGGCAATGCCGGTAGCATATCCGCAGTTCCACGCACCGGCGTGTCTCCAGGATCGGGCGCGGCGAACTCGAGGGCATCATGAAAGGTACGCAGTACGTCGCTGAGCCGGCCCTGCGTGCGACGAAGGTCACCCAGGGCGATATAGAGGCCAAAGACATCTGCTATGTGCCCCGCTCGACGCAACCCAACGACTGACTTGGTATGGGCACTGACTGCATCAGCAATGTCCCCGGTCGCCCAGGACGCGAGCCCTGCCAGTGCTCCCGCTGCCGCCTGCACCAGGTCGTCATCAGGCGGTGCCAGCAAGAGCGCCTCGCGAGCGCGAGCCACCGTTGTCGCAAGGTCTCCTGCCGCGAGCGCGAGCGCTGCTCGATACATCTCGATACTCGCGGGCACGGAGCGGTAGCGGGCCGCGGCCACCACGCTGGCCCCGCCCGGGGGGGGGTCAGGCCCGCGCCCCCCGGTCGGTGGGAGCCGGGTGTCGGCGTCGTCCCAGCGCGGCG
>JAJAYZ010000062.1 GCA_027118455.1 Actinomycetes bacterium | reverse complement strand
CGGATGAAGGCGACGACCTAAACGTGCTGGTCAGAGACTTGCAGGTGGAGCCGCCTTGGGGAGTCGAACCCCAGACCTACGCATTACGAGTGCGTCGCTCTACCAACTGAGCTAAGGCGGCGTGCCCCGCTCGGCAGGGCTGGGCAATGAGTCTACCGGCGGGAAAGCGCGGCCCCGAGGGGACCCGCAACGCCCGAGGCATCAAGCTCAGCCCCCGCGTGTAACCCGCTGGCTCAGCAGATCGTCGGGTCGTCGGGGACTTGCCCGCCCACTAGGTATGCGTCTACGGCATCGTCCACGCAGGTGTTCCCAGCGTTGTAGCCGGTATGACCGTCGCCGTCGCGCGAAATGAGAACGCCGTTCTGCAGGGACT
The DNA here is from genome assembly GCA_027118455.1 of Actinomycetes bacterium. Taxonomy (GTDB): domain Bacteria; phylum Actinomycetota; class Actinomycetes; order JAHEKZ01; family JAHEKZ01; genus JAHEKZ01. Next base: position 14,018 of record JAJAYZ010000062.1, on the reverse strand, counting down.
TCGCAAGACTAACTGACCAATCGTAAGGCGTCGCGGGGTCGCGAGTCGTCCCGATGACAACGATGGGATCCGCGCCCTTGGCGACGGCATCCGTCGGGAAGTCGCCTTTCTTTACCGGCCAGTTGCGGCAAGAGACCGTTCCCCAGGCGAACGTTGAACCAAAGATCGGCGAGATCTGCTCATACTTCTTGGCCAGTCGGCGAGCCTCCGCCACCGACGTTGTTCCCGGGCGGTCGGTACAGCTGATCACGGGGAAAGCCGAGTTGACGTTGGACGCGTAGGTGCCGTTGGTGTTGCGCTCGGCGTACGCGTCCGCCAATGCAAGAAGGACCGTGCCGTCACCATCGAACGCCTGCGAGAGCCCCAGCCGCAGCGACGGCCACCCTGCTGACTCGCTGTACATCGCCGAGATCATTCCGACCGTGGCCAGAGACTCGGTCAGCGGACGACCTGAGTTCGTGGAGAGCGGCACCGAGTCCAGTTCACGAAGGAGTCCGGCGATCTGATCCTCAGCCTCTCCCAGCGTCGGCCCAACCGCGCAGCCCTCACGGACGACGCAGTCCTCGATAAATGCCTCGGTGGCCCCCTGAAATCCCCTCAGCTGGCCACGGGAGAGCTCTTCGGTTGACACAGCTGGGTCAAGCGCCGCGTCCAGCACCATGCGGCCAACGCGTTGCGGAAAGAGTTCTGCGTAGATCGCACCAAGCTCAGTGCCGTAGCTCGCGCCGAAGTAGTTGAGTCGCGGCTCGTCGACGGCTGAACGGAGGATGTCGATGTCCTTCGCCGAGCTGAAGGTGCCCAGTTGAGGGATCAGCGCGGAATTATCGCTGACACACCCTTTGGTGAAACGCTCGTTCACCTGGACGAGGTCGCGCACCTCTGCGGGAGTGTCGGGCGTCCCATCGGTCTCGTAGTAGACGTCGGTCTCTTCGTCGGTCATGCACGAGATCGAGGTGCTTAGACCAACCCCACGGGGATCCCACCCGACAATGTCGTAGTGATCGAGCACCGGCTGGGTGAAGAGGACGTCGGCCAACTTTGCGTAGCCGATCCCCGACACACCGGGGCCACCCGGGTTGACGAAGAGTGAACCAAGCGTCTCGTCCGCGTTGTCGGCCGGACGTTTGAGTAGCGCCAGGTCGATCGAGGCCGCGCCTGGCTCATTGTAGTCGAGGGGTACCTCAAGGGTTGCGCATTCGAAGTCACCGCATTCCTTCCACTCTGCGCGCTGCTCGTAGAAGGGCCGCAGCGCACTCGGCTCGGTCGGCGTTGCCGTGGGACTCGGTACCGGCGAAGCGACAACGGCTGGCTCGCCGGAGGTGCAGCCAACCAGGAGGAGACCGGCCACCACCCCCCATGCGAGCCGGCGTTTCAACCGCGACTACCTGGAAGAACTGACTGCAGCCAGGTGATCAGGCCATTGGGGTTACGGCTCTGCGTCACGACGCGGCCGGGCCCCTGAAAGTCGAGGACGAGCCCCTCACCAGACTTCATGGTGGACATGATCCCGCTCGTCGCCTTCCTGGTCTGTACCGAGATCGTGTCGTCGTAGGCGACGAGGTGACCAGAGTCGACGGTGAAGCCTTGTCCCTGCTGCAGATCATGAACATCCATGGCCCCGTAGGCCGCCAAGACGACGGGTCCTTCTCCTGAGGCATGCAACACAAAGAGACCTTCACCGCCGCCGAACATCTTCGCTCCACCCCACTTGGTGTCGAGATCGACGCCCGCAGCATTGGCCAGCCAGGACCCGCGCGTGACGACGAGGGCACGGCCAGGAACGAGGTCGGTCACCCAGATATCGCCGGGTAGGTTCGCGGCAACGTCGACCCAGGTCGGCGATTGCGGATGTCCGGTGAAGGTCGTGACGAACAACGACTCACCACCCAGGACGCCGCGCTTGAAGGCACCTTTGAGCCCACCCTGCATCTGGGCTTCAAGGGTCACTCCGAAGGAGTGCATGGCCATCGCCCCGGACTCAGCGCGTACCTGCTCGCCCGCTGCAAGGTGAATGCGACCGACAGAGAAACTCGGCTGGTGGCGAATCTCGACCTGCATGTGACCTCCCAATTAGCTGGCGCGGAGCGCCAGGGCCAACTCTTCCACGGCAAGCAACGGTGTGACATACGCCGTGATCTTCTCGCGAGCCTCAAGTATCGCTTCCATCGCCCGCATCGTCATCTCTGGCTCGCAGCGCCCCGCCACCTTCTCGATGTTCGTCCTCATCTCAGCATTGACCAGGGTTACGTCGCCACCAACTTGAACGACGAGTACATCGCGATAGAAGGCAAGAAGGTCTTGGAGGTCACGGTCGAGTTCGTCGATCGTCGCTCGCTTACGCCGCTTGTCCTGCCCGTCCTTGAGCCGCTTGAAATCGCTTCTGGCCCACTTCGGGGGGCGCTCGGGGTTCTCAACGCCCATGCCACGGGCCAGCTCGGCGCGCTCGACCTCGTCAACCGACTTGGTGCGCTCGGCTCCGCGCTCAGTGGCCGCGTCAACCAGTTCGCGTGCTGACAGCAGTGCGGCACTCAACGAGGCGACATTGACCGGAAGCGACAGGGTTGCCGCTCGGGTGATCCTGGCCTGCTCGTCGCGGGCCAGGCCCCTGGCACGACCAATGTGACCCATCGATGCGCGCGCAGCGAAGGATGCCATGGCCTCGTCCACACCATCCCTCTCGACCAGATGCCTGGCGACGTCCGACGTTTTCGGAGTCGTCAGCACCACGTGGCGGCAGCGCGACCTGATCGTGGGGAGGACATCCTCCATGGAGGGCGCGCAGAGCAGCCAGACGGTGTGTGGCGTCGGCTCTTCCAGTGACTTCAGCAGGGCATTGTTGGCAGCTTCGGTGAGCCGGTCGGCGTCCTCCAGAACGATCACGCGCCAGCGGGCAACCGATGGCGCGGTGGACGCTTCGAGGACGAGCAGACGCGCACGCTCGACCGAGATGGTCATCGACTCGGTAGCTACGTGTTCGACATCGGAATGCGTTCCAAGCAGGGCGGTGTGGCAGTCAGGGCAGTGTCCACACCCACCCTGCGAGCACACCAGTGCTGCGGCGAACGCTCCAGCTGCGACAGATCGGCCCGACCCGGGCGGCCCGGTGAAGAGCCACGCGTGGGTCATGGCCGACCCAGGTGACGGAAGCGCAGCGTCCTGCACGGCGCGAGCCAGCGTCTCGACGGCACGTCCCTGGCCCACCAGAGCATCGAAGACGCTCATGGCAGACGCTTCTGCACAGCTTCGTACACCAACGCGGCAGTGGTGTCAGCCGACGCCGTCGCATCGACGACGAGGTAGCGCGCGGGACTTCTAGCGCTCAACGCCAGGAAGTGTTCGCGCACCCGCTGATGAAAGGCCAGGGGTTCGGCCTCGAGGCGATCCGCGGGAGTGTCGAAACGCGTAAGCCCGATGGCGGGGTCGATGTCGAGAACGATGGTGAGGTCTGGCCACAGCTCGCCAGTTGCCCACGTCGAGATGCGCTTGATATCGGCCGGGTCAAGCGTGCGGCCAGCACCTTGATAGGCGATCGAAGAGTCGATGTACCGGTCGGTGATGCAGACCGCCCCACGCTCGAGCGCGGGCGCCACCACCGATGCCACGTGCTCGGCACGATCAGCCGCGTAGAGGAGCGCCTCGGTGCGGTGGTCGATCACCCCCGTCTGGTGACCGAGCAGGATCTGGCGCAGCTGGCGTCCCACGGCTGTGTCGCCTGGCTCGAAGGTGGTCACCACCTCTTGCCCCTGCGCGGTCAGTGCCTCGGCAAGCAGCCCGACCTGGGTGCTCTTGCCGGCACCCTCCCCGCCTTCGAAGGCAACGAAGAAACCACGGCGGGGTGCAGGCACCAAACCAATCTATCCCGGCCGCCCGACACCCCGCAGGCCCGTCAAGGGTGCCTGGGCCGAGTGTGCGTTGGGGCCGGGCTTCGGGGTTACTTCTTGGCTGCCGTCTTCTTGGCGGTGGCCTTCTTGGCCGCGCCCTTCTTGACCGTTCGCTTCGTGGTGCGCGGCGCGGCCTTCTTGGCCCCCGGCTTCTTGGTGGACGGACCCTGGGCACGCTTGTCGGCGAGCAACTCGGCGGCCCGCTCGATGGTGATCGTCTCAGGGGTGTCGGTGCGGCGGAGTGTGGCGTTCGTCTCGCCATCGGTCGCGTACGCACCGAATCGACCGTCCTTGACCAGAACCGTCAGCCCGGTGACTGGGTCAGCCCCGAGATCGCGCAGTGGCGGAGCAGCTGCGCGCCTGCCGCGCTGCTTCGGCTGTGCGTAGATCGCCAAAGCCTCGTCGAGGGTGACGGTGAACATCTGCGCTTCGGACTCCAACGATCGCGAGTCGCTGCCCTTCTTCAGGTACGGGCCATAGCGGCCGTTCTGCACGATAATCTCGGCGTCATCGGACGGGTCGACGCCCACCACACGCGGCAGCGACAGAAGCAGGACGGCGTCATCGATTGTGACCGTGTCGAGGGTCATCGTCGACAGCAGTGACGCGGTATGCGGCTTGACCGCATTCTTCCCCGTCTTCGGCACGTCGTCAGGAAGTATCTCGGTGACGTACGGCCCGTACCGTCCAGACTTGGCCACGACCTGGCGCCCAGTGTCTGGATGCAAGCCGAGCTCGCGGTCTCCGGATGGGGCGTCGAGCAGTTCCATGGCCTTGGCGATGGTCAACTCGTCCGGCGTCATGTCATGGGGCACATTGGCACGCTCGAGGTCGTCGCCCTCGCCGCGCTGCACGTAGGGGCCATAGCGCCCGACCCTCAGCACGATGCCATCGCCGAGCGGCATCGAGTTGACCTCGCGAGCATCAATCTCGCCCATATTGTTGACGAGCGGATGCAGCCCAGGGAAGTCACGACCCGCGTCGCCGAAGTAGAACCCTTCGAGTACGCGCTGCCGAGGCGTCTCACCTGCAGCAACGAGGTCGAGGATCTCCTCCATACGGGCGGTGAAGCCGTAGTCGACGAGATCGGCGAAGTGCCGCTCCATCAGATTGACGACGCTGAACGCGAGGAAGGACGGAACCAGTGCGGTACCGCGCTTGAATACATACCCGCGGTCGACGATGGTGCTGATCGTCGCCGCATACGTGGACGGACGCCCGATGCCGCGCTCTTCGAGCGCTTTCACCAAGCTGGCCTCGGTATAACGGGCTGGTGGGTTCGTCGAGTGGCCCTCTGCTTCCAACTCGAGCGCGATGACCGTGTCGCCCTCACTCAGCGCGGGCAGACGCCGCTCGTCTTCGTCGTCAGCGGCCTCCGCGTCGGCGTCCTTGCCCTCCTCGTAGACGGCCTGGAACCCGCGGTGCGTGATGACTGTTCCCGTTGCGGAGAACTCTGCGTCGCGACCATCGGTTGCCACACCGCCGAAGCGCACGGTCATCGTCGTCCCGCGCGCGTCTGACATCTGCGACGCCAACGTCCGCTTCCAAATCAACTCGTAGAGCTTGAGCTCATCCGGCGATAGTTCGGTGCCGAGCTCACCAGGAGTGCGAAAGGTGTCACCGGCCGGCCGGACTGCCTCGTGTGCCTCCTGAGCGTTCTTGACCTTCTTGGCCCACGATCGCGGCTTCTCGCTGACGTGGTCTGCACCGTAGAGCTCAGTCACCTGAGCTCGGGCAGCCGCAATCGCCGTTGCCGACAACGTGGTCGAGTCGGTGCGCATGTAAGTGATGTAGCCATTCTCGTACAGGCGCTGGGCCACACGCATCGCCGTCTGGGCAGACATGCGCAGCTTGCGGCTGGCCTCTTGCTGAAGGGTGGAGGTGATGAACGGCGCCGCTGGCGAACGCCGGTACGGCTTCTCCTCCACTGAGCGCACCGACAGCGTGACGCCGGTCAACGAGTCACAGAGCGAACGCGCGACAGCTTCTTCGAGTACGACGACGCCGTCCGGCTTCTTCAACTCGGCGCGGTCGTTGAAGTCGCTGCCCCGGGCGACGCGTCGACCGTCAACTGCGACCAACGTCGCCGTGAACCTGGACGGGTCGAAGGTGCCGGCGATGTCCCAGTAGCCGGCCGAGACGAACGCCATGCGCGCGCGTTCGCGTTCGACGACCAACCGCGTGGCCACTGACTGGACCCGCCCAGCCGAAAGCCCGGTTGTGACCTTCTTCCAAAGAACAGGTGAGACCTCGTACCCGTAGAGCCGGTCGATGATGCGTCGGGCCTCTTGCGCATCGACGAGTCGCTGGTCGAGCTCGCGGGGAGATTCGGCAGCCGCCCGGATGGCGTCCTTGGTGATCTCGTGGAACACCATTCGGTGCACAGGAACGGTCGGCTTGAGAACCTGCAGCAGGTGCCAGGCGATCGCCTCGCCCTCACGGTCCTCGTCCGTTGCCAGCAGAAGCTCGTCAACGTTGGCGAGCATCCGCTTCAGCTCAGCGACCTTTGACTTCTTGTCAGGGCTGACCAGATAGAGGGGCTCGAACCCATTCTCGATGTCGACGCCGAGCCTGGCCCACTTCTCCTTCTTGTACTTCGCAGGGATGTCAGCAGCGCTCTTGGGGAGGTCACGAATATGGCCGACGCTGGCCTCGACCTCGTACCCCTCGCCGAGGTAACCCCGGATGGTCTTGGCCTTCGCCGGCGACTCGACGATCACCAGGCGTCGCGTCACGCCATCGTCGCTCGTCGCCACGTTGGATGCTCCTCACCAGTTAGGGCCGCCCCGCATAGAGACGTCGCGGGGGAGTCTGACCGCACCAGGGGCGGTCTTGTCAAACCACAGGGACGCTAGCAGCGTGTCGCTGGCCCAGCGCGACGGCCTCTCAGAGCACGAAACCCTCGACGGCCAACTGGACAAGAATAGGCACTGCAGCCGCCAACGCCCCTTCAGGCTCAACTGCGTGCTCAGCGGCGACGGCCAAGACAGCCTCTGCAGCCGGCAGAACGCCGTCCAGGGCGGCCATGAGGTCGCGGCCGAACGGGTCGACCGGCCCAGACCACCCCATCCCGCTGGATCGCCGAAGGATCATCACCTCCTCGTCGTCACCAACCCGGTGATGGTGTTCGACGACCACATCTGACCCGATTCGCAGAGGCTGCATGAGCACGCTGGCCGGGTCCGACGCCAACACATCGTGAACGGTGAACCACCGTTCCACATCCGGAGCCACCGGTTGCGCCCAAGCCTGAGGAGCGTGCTGAAAGCGCTGAACCGGCGCGTCCCGCCCCGAGCGGCGGAGTGAGATCAGACCGAAGCCGACGCCAATCACCCCGCGCCGCTCGAGGGTCGACATCCACCCGTCGTAGAGGTCGCGGTACTCAGCCGACCACTGCTGTCCGGCGTCCCGCAGCCACATCTCGACGTAGGCTGCTGGGTCCTGGGCGTCCCGCTGGATGACCCACGCGTCCAGGCCCGATGCCGCGACCCAGGCCCTGGGGTGCGCCGTCCAGTCATCGCCATCGGTGATCTCCCAGTTGGCGAGAAGCTGGCACCAACCGGACTCAGTGAGGTGACCAGATGCGCCACGGACCACCGCCGCGCAGACCGTGTCACCCTCCAACCCCGAGTCCCGGTAGTCGTGCCGTGCCGCGCTGGGGGAACCAATCACGAAGGGCGGGTTGCTCACGATCAGGTCGAACCGCTCTCCAGCGACTGGTTCAAAAAGGTTCCCGCGACCCACATCCAGGGAGATGTGGTTCATGGCTGCGTTGAACGAAGCAAACTTTAGGCACCGCGCGCTGATGTCGGTTCCGACCACCCGCTCAGCGTGCCCCGCAAGGTGGAAGGCCTGCACCCCACATCCCGTACCCAGGTCGAGGGCATGACCGATCTCGGAGCGGACCGTGCACTGCGCGAGCATCGTTGACGCCCCACCGACGCCGAGCACATGGTCGGCCGCGGTGGGCCGACCGGTTCGTCTGGCGGACCAGTCCGATGCCACGAACCAGTCATGGTCATCAGCGGCGTAAGGGGCGAGCTCAACGCGCGCTCTGACGTGGCCATCGGAGACCTCAACCACTTCACCTAGGTGCGACGGGCTAAAGCCCAGTGCATCGACAACCGCCCGTTCGGCGACAGGCTGCCCGAGAAGGAAGAGACAGACCACTGCCCCCAGCGGGGAGTCGTCTGCGATCAGCCGCCTGGTCGCAGGAACCGTCTCGTCACGGCCTAACGCATCAGCGGCAACCGGCCCCAGGAGACGGCGCACGCCCTCAACGGTGTAGTCGAGGGCGTGCAGCCGGTCTGCGAGTCGGTTCGGAAGGTCGCCTCCGGGGAGGCGCACCGGATCTACTCCTCGCCGACCGCGATGCTCTTACGCTTGCTGATGACGATGGCCACCACCACCACAGCGGTCGCCGCGAGTGCGATCCCGACCCGCAGTGCTGTGTTCGCATCGTCGCCTACCGAGAGCTGGACAACCGCAGGGGCGATAAGGAGTGCGACCAGGTTCATCACCTTAATCAGCGGGTTGATCGCCGGTCCCGCGGTGTCCTTGAACGGGTCTCCCACCGTGTCACCGATCACCGTGGCCTCATGGGGTTCTGAACCTTTACCCCCGTAGTTTCCGTCCTCGACGAACTTCTTGGCGTTGTCCCATGCACCACCGGAGTTGGCCAGGAAAATCGCCATCAACAGACCCGTCGCGATCGTTCCGGCAAGGAACGCGCCAAGCGCGCCAACGCCGAGACCGAAACCGACTGCGATCGGAGTCAAGACGGCGAGCAGACCAGGCGTTGCCAACTCACGCAGTGAGTCGCGAGTGACGATGTCGACGACTTTGCCGTACTCGGGCCGCTCGGTGTAGTCCATGATTCCGGGGTGCTCGCGGAACTGCCGACGCACCTCGAAGATCACTGCCCCTGCAGCTCGAGAGACTGCGTTGATCAACAGGCCTGAGAAGAGGAAGACCACAGCAGCACCGATCAGCAAACCGACAAGGTTCCGCGGGTTCGAGACGTCGATGAAGCCCGCGTACTGAGCGATGTCGATCTGCGGTAGCGCCAGGAGAGCTGCGCCACCGGCCTCGTTGGCCGCTGCCAAGATGCCCTCGCGGAAAGAGCCGAAGAGAGCGGTAGCCGCGAGTACTGCGGTCGCGATCGCGATGCCCTTGGTGATCGCCTTAGTGGTGTTGCCAACGGCGTCCAAGCTGGTGAGAATCGCCGCGCCATCGCCATCAACGTCACCAGACATCTCGGCGATGCCCTGGGCATTGTCAGAGACCGGCCCGAATGTGTCCATCGCGACAATGACTCCGACCGTGGTCAACAGACCAGTACCCGCGAGTGCGACGGCGAAGAGCGCCAGCGTGATCGAACCAGAACCGAGCAGGAACGCCCCGTACACCGCGGACGCGATCAAGAGTGCGGAGTACACCGCCGACTCCATGCCGAGGGAGACGCCCGACAGGATCACCGTTGCCGGGCCGGTCAGCGACGACTTCGCGACGTCATCAACGGGGCGTCGGTTCGTCTCGGTGAAGTAGCCGGTGAGCTGTTGAATGGCGGCGGCGAGAACGATCCCGATGAGAACGGCGCCGATGGTCAAGGCGTGGAGGTTGTAGGTGTCGACGTTCACGGCGGCGAAAACGGTGCTGCTCGCTCCGGCAAAGAACTGCGCGTCAAGGTCGACGGCCTTGGCTGGGATGAGCCAGAAGGACGCCAGAGCCACCAAGACCGCGGAAACCGCGGCTGAGATGAAGAATCCACGGTTGATCGCTGACATCCCTGAACGGTCACCCGGTCGAGGCACGATCGACAAAATGCCGATGACTGCAGTGATGACACCAATGGCCGGGACGATCAACGGGAACACCAATCCGATGTCGCCGAAGGCTGCTTTGCCAAGGATGAGGGCAGCAACCAACGTCACCGCGTACGACTCGAAGAGGTCTGCTGCCATCCCCGCGCAGTCGCCGACGTTGTCGCCGACGTTGTCAGCAATTGTTGCCGCGTTCCGCGGGTCGTCCTCGGGGATCCCTTGTTCGACCTTTCCGACCAGGTCGGCACCGACGTCGGCGGCCTTCGTAAAGATTCCGCCACCAACACGCATAAACATCGCTAGCATCGCCGCGCCGAAGCCGAAGCCTTCGAGCACAACCGGCGCATCCCCTTGATAGATGAGAACCACGGTCGCAGCACCGAGAAGACCGAGCCCGACCGTGAACATGCCAGCGACGCCTCCGGTGCGGATGGCGATCTTCATCGCCGGCTGCTCCCCACCGTCGCGTGCCGCGGCTGCGACTCGGACGTTGGCACGAACGGCGAGCCACATGCCTACGTAGCCGGTGACGGCCGAGAAGACGGCCCCGATGACGAAGAAGACGGACCGGCCAACTCGCAACGACGTCGTGTCAGCCGGCAGGACGGCGAGAAGGAAGACAACAGGGATCGCAAAAATGGCCAGCGTCCGAAACTGTCGGGTGAGGTACGCCGACGCGCCCTCTTGGACGGCGCGGGCGATCTCCTGCATGCCCTCTGTTCCCTCTGGCGCGGCGAGCACCTGGCGGACCAGGACCCCGGCAAACGCGATCGCTGCGACTGCGATCAACGCCACGATCGCGACGTAGGTGAGCTGCTGGGAAGTCAGGTCAATCGAGACCTCTCCCATGGCGAGCAACGACATCAATCCTCCTTGAGGGCTGGCACAGCCGGACCATGCGCCAGGCGGGCCGCTGGGGAGTCTATTCAGGGCCAGCGGGATTCCGTAGGGATTCCGGGCGAGTCGTTGCCGGGGGATGTGCTCAGAATGGTCACAGGTCGGTTACGCCCCGCGTGAGCGCGCTGCTCTTGCCAGACTGGGGCCATGCCCGATCCGGACGCGCTGCTCGAGCACCTGGCGTCCGTAGGCGACCGCGCAGAGCGACTCACCCACGTGGAACGGCTTCCAGAGCGCCCAGGACGCGTCAGCGCGTGGCCACCTTGGCTGCACCCGCAGCTGCGGGAGGCCCTCACCGCCACGGGCATTGACGCCCCCTGGCAGCACCAGGTGGACGTCGCTGACCTCGCTCACGCTGGGCGCTCGGCGGTGATCTCCACGGGAACGGCGTCCGGCAAGTCGTTGGCCTACCTGATGCCAGCTGTCCACGAGGTCCTGACCAGCCGCGACGAAGGGGTCGAGCGCGGAGCAACCGTGCTCTACCTCAGTCCGACCAAGGCGCTTGCCGCCGACCAGCGTCGGCGGATCGATGAGCTTTTGGTCGATGGACTTCGCGTCGCCACCTATGACGGAGACACACCGAGCGAGGAACGGGAGTGGGTGCGCAACTACGCCAACATCGTGCTCACCAACCCTGACATGCTGCATCACTCGATGCTGCCCGGGCACGCGCGTTGGGCGTCTTTCTTGCGCAGACTCCGCTTCGTGGTGATCGACGAGATGCACCACTATCGAGGGCTCTTCGGCGCACACGTGGCCGCCGTCATCCGCAGGCTTCGTCGCATTGCCGCGCGTTACGGCTCACACCCGATCTTCGTGTTGGCGTCAGCAACGGCGTCGGACCCCGAGGTCACCGCCGAGCGGCTGACCGGCGTTCGGTGTGCATCGGTTACCGACGACGCCTCACCACGAGGCGCCACCGTCTTCGCGCTTTGGGAGCCGCCATTCACCGAGCTGCGCGGCGAACAGGGCGCTCCGATCCGTCGCACGGCGACGGCCGAGGTGGCCTCGCTGCTCACCGATCTGGTCATCAACGACGTGCGCACTTTGGCCTTCGTCCGCTCACGCCGCGGAGCAGAAGTCGTCTCGCTCCTGGCCCGCCACGCTCTCGAGGAAATCGACTCCGACCTCTCCCGCACTGTTGCGGCCTACCGCGCAGGTTTCCTGCCAGAGGAACGTCGCCTGCTGGAGAAGCGCCTCACCTCAGGCGACCTTCGCGGCGTCGCTGCCACCAGCGCTCTCGAGCTCGGTATCGACGTCGCCGGCCTCGACGCGGTGCTGCTTGCAGGCTGGCCCGGAACCCGTGCTTCCCTCTGGCAGCAGGCGGGGCGGGCGGGCCGAGCGGGACAAGGTGCGCTCGCCGTACTGGTCGCCCGCGACGACCCGCTCGACACCTACCTGGTGCATCACCCGGACGCGATCTTTGGACAACCTGTCGAGGCAACCGTCTTCGACCCGCAGAACCCCTACGTGCTCGGCCCGCATCTGGCTGCTGCTGCTGCTGAGCTGCCACTCACGACCGATGACTTCGCACTGTTCGGTGACGGCACAGCTGAGCTTCTCGACGCGCTCGTTGAGCGAGGATGGCTCCGTCGACGCAGCGCTGGATGGTTCTGGACCAAGCGCGAACGAGCCACCGATCTCGCCGACCTCCGCGGAATTGGTGGAACGCCGGTGCGCGTCGTCGAGAGAACCACGGGGCGGGTGCTCGGCAGCGTGGATCCAGGGTCATCGCACACATCTGTTCATACCGGGGCGGTCTACGTACACCAAGGTGAGAGCTACGTGGTGCGCGACCTTGACCTGGACGACTCCGTGGCACTCGTGGATGCCGCCGATCCCGACTACACCACGTCGGCCCGCGAGCTGACCGAGATCTGGGTCCTGGAAACCGAGCGGCGGTCTCCGCTCGGTGCGGCGACCTTGTGTTTTGGATCGGTCGAGGTGACGCGCCACGTGGTTTCCTTCCTCCGCCGTCGCATCATCACGGGCGAAGTGTTGGGTGAGGACTTACTCGCCCTTCCACCCCGAACTCTTCGTACCCGGGCGGTGTGGTGGACGCTGCCGGAGGCGGCTGCAACGACGCTGGGGATCGAGTCAGCCGACTTGCCAGGTGCCCTTCACGCAGCCGAACACGCCAGCATCGGACTGCTGCCGCTCTTTGCCACCTGCGATCGATGGGACATCGGTGGCGTCTCGACCGCTCACCACCCGGACACCGGGTTGCCGACCGTGTTCGTCTACGACGGCGCCGCCGGTGGCGCGGGTTTCGCCGAGCATGGCTTCACCGCGGCCCTCGAGTGGTTGACAGCAACCCGGCAGACGATTTCCGACTGCGAGTGTCCTGAAGGCTGTCCCTCTTGCGTTCAGTCGCCGAAGTGCGGAAACGGCAACGAGCCTCTCGACAAGGGCGCAGCGCTACTGCTGCTCGAACTGCTGGTGCCCTCAAGATGACGGTACTGGTCTGATTCCGGCTCGCGAGATTGCGCTGACCTCCGGCAGAAGTGCGTATGACGTCGCAATCGCCACCTCGACACTGAGTGCACCTCCCGATAGCACGCAGCTCTGCAGGTTGGCTCCGTTGGCCGCCGCAACCTGCGCTGCGGTGAGGCAGGCCACCGACTGCTCCTGGAGTGACGCCTGTGCACCTCCGAGCGCCGCAAGGTCAGCAACGAGCACTGCGCGTCGATGCACGGCGAAACCGTTCGCGACAACGGCCACGGGAAACGAAACGGCCGCCAGAAGCGCTACAGCACCCAGCACGTAGACCGTTGCCGACCCTGACTCGTCGCGCATCAAAGAGCCACGCCCGACTCAAGAAGGGCAGCCGCAGTTGTGCGCGGTACCGGCAGCGGTAGGGGACCCCAGTAACGCCCTGGCGCAACCACCTCGACCCGCACCCACGGGCCATCGGTCCAGACCCGAATCGAGGCGCCGTCTGGGGCCAGTTGCTTCGCCTGGGCCGTCACGGCCGCCTCATCGGTTCCCACCGATGCGGCGCGAGCAGCCGAACGTGCCGCCTCAGAGGTACGTGCGGCATCCGAGGCAGCACCAACCACTGCGAGCAGGAGCGACACCACCAGCACGAGCGCGGGCAAAGCCGCTGCGAGCTCAGCCGTCACCATGCCGCGATCGTCGGGGGGGGGCGGCCCCCCCGCCGCCCCCCCCCCCCCCCGCCCCCCCCCCCACGTCTGCTACACCATTTGCTGCGAAAAAGACGGATGGAGACGCGCCCGGAACGGACTTCCGGGATACTGTTCACCATTCTCTGCGAAAAGGTGGATTGCGACACACCCCCCGCCGTAACACCCCCGAGCCCGCGCGCACCTGCCGCGCGCCCCCAACGGGCCCGCGCGGCATCCATGGCAACCACACGGGCCAGCTGTCGGTGCTGGTCGGCGAGCGACCACAGCTGCGG
>JAJAYZ010000061.1 GCA_027118455.1 Actinomycetes bacterium | reverse complement strand
GTGCTAGTTGGTCACTCCGGTGCAGAAGCAGTCTGGTCGGTCGGGTAGGGATTCCCGGTGTCGCTTCGGCTCGACAGCAAACGACGAAGCGACGCTAACCGCGTGGGGTCGGCGGCGCCGTTGGCCACGAAGGCGTCAAGGGCACAGTGTGCATCGGTGTGAGCGCATCCCCGCGGGCAGTCACGGGTGCCAACCTCGAGGTCTGGAAAGGCGCGCATGAACCGGTCGAGGTCGACGTGGGCGAGCCCGAAGGATCGGATACCTGGGGTATCGACGACCCAGCCGCGCGGCTTAAGAGGAAACGCCACTGCCGACGTCGAGGTATGACGCCCTCGGCCGGTAACCGAATTGACGAGGCCCGTTGCTCGCAGCGCAGCCGGGACGAGTGCGTTGACGAGTGTCGACTTCCCCACGCCTGAGTGGCCGAGCAACACCGTCGTTCGCCCTTCGAGCAGATCGCGCAACGCGTCCAGTGGGTCGCCCTTGGAGCGAGTCAGCACAGTGATGTCGAGAGGGGAGTATCGCTCGACCAGCGCGTCGGCGCTGGCGAGGTCGGTCTTGGTGACGATCACGGCTGGTTTCAGGCCACCGTCCAATGCGGCGATGAGTGCACGGTCAACGAGGCGTGGTCGGGGCTCTGGATCCGCTGCAGCGACAACGATTGCCAGCTGCTCAGCGTTGGCGACCACGACGCGCTCGACGGGGTCGTTGTCGTCGGCTGATCGACGCAGAACGGTCATCCGAGGCTGCCGACGCACGATACGAGCGAGCGCGTCACCTCCGCCGGTGATGTCGCCCACCAGGTCGACGCGGTCGCCAACGACTACGCCCTTGCGGCCGATCTCACGCGCCTTTACGGCGTAGACCAATCGCGCCGGGTCATCGTCTAGCACTGCGGTGAAGCGGCCACGGTCGACCGCTGTCACCAACGCTTCGGAGGCATGCTGGTGCTCGGGACGGATCTTGCTGCGTGCGCGCGACTTCCCTTTGCCGGGTCTGACCCGAACGTCGTCCTCATCGAGGCGGTCGTGGCGTTGGCTCACTCCCTCAGCCTAGGGTGCAGTACATGTGCGGTCGCTACGCCTCGGCCAAGGATCCTGATGCCCTCGTCGAAGAGTTCGAGGTTGATGAGTCGCTGGTCGACAAGCCATTGCACGCTGACTACAACGTCGCGCCGACCAAGAGTGTCTATGCGGTGGTGTCCCGGCAGCCCGAAGATGGGTCCGAAGGTGCGAAGGCAGAGCGCCAGTTGCGGGTCGTTCGCTGGGGTCTGGTGCCGTCCTGGGCCAAGGACCCGTCAATCGGATCCCGCATGATCAATGCGCGAGCTGAGACCGTCGCCGACAAGCCAGCCTTTCGCCGGGCGTTCGGGAGGCGTAGGTGCTTGCTTCCCGCAGACGGTTACTACGAGTGGTACACGCCGACGGGTGAGAACGTTCCCCAAACCTCGCGTGGCAAGCCGGTGAAGCAACCATTCTTCATTCACCGAGCAGATGGGCGCAGCCTCGCGATGGCCGGTCTCTACGAGTGGTGGCACGACAAGTCTCGCGAAAGTGACGACCCTGAAGCATGGCTTCTCACCGCAACGATCATCACGACATCAGCCACCGACGCGGTTGGGCGCATCCACGACCGCATGCCCGTGGTGATCGCAGAGTCTGACTGGCAACGATGGCTAGACCCGGCTGTCGGTGAGCGCGAGGAGATTGCGCCGCTGATGGTGCCGGCGCAGAGCTCGCCGCTCGCGGCATATCCGGTCTCGGTCCGGGTGAACAGCGTGCGCAACAACGGGCCCGAACTCTTAGAACCCCTGCCGCTGGAAGAAGCGGTACCAGGATCGGTTGAGACTAACGGGCTGTGGCCACCGTGACGGAGGTCGTCGACGTCGATACGCGCCACGGCTTGGGCCGCTGGTACGTCGATGAGCCAGTCGGGCGAACTGTGGCAAACCTGGCGATCGGTCATGGCGCGGGTGGTGGAGTCGAATCAGCCGACCTCGTCGTTGTGGCTAAGGCCATGGCTGCCGCCGGATTTCGGGTCGGGCGCTTCGAGCAGCCATGGCGGCTGGCTGGGCGCCGGGTCGCCGGTCCACCGAGACAGCTCGACGCCGCGTGGTGCGATGCGCTGCCCGACTTTGCGAGCGCCCAACGGCCGCTCATCGTCGGTGGACGCAGCGCCGGCGCTCGAGTCGCCTGCCGTACCGCCGTGGCCGCTGGCGCTTCTGGGGTCCTGGCTCTGGCCTTCTCGCTACAGCCACCGGGACGTCCTGGAGGCTCCCGATTCGCCGAGATACCCGCGCTACCAGTGCTTGTCGTCCAGGGTGACCGCGACGCATTCGGGGGTCCCAATTATGTCGTTCAGTCCGGAGCGGGCTCCTCTGGCTTGTCAGTTCTGCCGATCCCCGGCGCAGACCATGCCCTAAATGTCGTTAAGAGCGGCCCCATCACGCTGGCTGAGGCCCACGAGATCATCACGATTGGCGTCCGTCGCTGGGCCCTCGCCGTCGTGAGGGGGAATCTTCGGTGACCGCCATGGCGTTGTGCGTGACATGACCGTGGCCACTGCACCCGCGCTACCCTTACGTCCAATGAGCCAGGACGAAGCACCCACGGAATCTCTCGACGAACGCCACGCACGATTTGAGCGTGACGCGCTGCCGTTCCTCGACCAGCTCTATGGCGCGGCTTTGCGCATGACGCGCAACGCCAGTGACGCCGAAGACCTAGTGCAAGAGACCTATGCCAAGGCTTTTGCCGCCTTCCACCAGTACAAGGACGGCACCAACCTGAAGGCATGGCTCTACCGAATCCTCACGAACACGTTCATCAACACGTACCGCAAGAAGCAGCGTGAGCCGCAACAAAGCGGTGCCGACGAGATCGAAGACTGGCAGTTGGCGCGTGCTGAGTCACATACCTCCACTGGTCTGCGATCGGCGGAGGTTGAGGCACTCGACCGGCTGCCTGACTCTGACGTGAAGGACGCGCTCGCGTCCCTGTCCGAGGACTTTCGGATGGCCGTCTATCTGGCCGACGTCGAAGGGTTCGCCTACAAGGAGATCGCCGAGATCATGGATACGCCTGTGGGAACAGTCATGTCGCGTCTGCATCGCGGTCGTCGCCAACTACGGGGCATGCTCGAGGAGTACGCGAAAGACCGGGGCTTCGCTCCGGCAGCCGGTGGCGGTGACGCGTCATGAGCCCCGACGACGCCATGGGCCACGACCTCGACTGCGGTGACGTGGTGGAGGCGGTCTACCTCTATCTCGACGGTGAACTCAGCGCAGAGGTGATCGACAAGATCCGCAGCCACCTCGACGAATGTTCACCGTGTCTGCGCGAGTACGGGATCGAGAAGGAAGTGAAGGCGTTGATCGCCCGAAGTTGCTGTGAGACGGCACCAGACGCGTTGCGGGCCTCGATCGTCTCTCGCCTTGAGATTGTCAGAACAGAGATGACCGTCAAGTTCCGTCGCGACTAGCGATGTGGAGCTTTGCTTAGCCGGCCGATTCGCCAGCCTCAGGCCGTTGGACGGTTGCCGTGGTTGGCCTTCTTCTTCTTGCGGTCGCGACGCTTGCGGGCGCGCTTGCTCATCGTGACTCCTGCTGCTGGCTCATGGGGTACCGCGATCGCGGCACCCGACATAGTCCCATACCGCTTCGGCGTCAGCCCAATCGGCGGTTGACGGCGGCCAGCACTGCTCTGGCTACCGCGTCGGTCTCGTCTCCCCGAATCACCGCGCTGCCGGCCAACGACTGGGCGCCCAGCCTCGGGACCGACAAGGTGATGACCACGAGAGCTACCGCGTGGGTGCCGGTGTCGACGACGGCCGAACTCTCCACAGCGGCCGGCAGGCCGAGTAGCTCGTCGAGCGCGCTCAGGGTGGCTGACGCGACCAGACGCGGGCGGGCACTGGCGGCAGCAGCACCTCTCTCGATGCCGACGAAGGTGTCGCCATCGAGCTCGAGCCGCACTTCGACCTCGATCTCGGTCCCGGTACTGCGAACCCCGATTTCGCTGATCATCGGACGCGCGTGTGCCTCGATCTCCTCGAGGATCTCTTCAGCTGGGGCAGAACCAGGGGCAGAACCTGGGGTAGAGAGGTCGATCTCGGTGGGTGAATCACTGGCGGGTGACGCCTCGTCCTCGATCTGAACAACGCTGACGATCCGGTGGTCGAGGTCGATGTCGAACTGTGCCATTGCCAGCGACTGCACGTCGCGGACCACCTGTTTGGCGGGTTTGCCTGGAGCGGCCAGTACGTGAACCTCGGTCGGCTGCGCGTGTGCGTCGGTCACGACGCTGACGGCCCGGACTCCGGGAATCTGGCGGATCGACTCTTCGAGGTCGGGGAGTAAGCGCAGGCTCGGCATGAAGGTGAGTCTCTCTCGGGTCAGGGTCACGGTTGCGTCAGTTTCACGTTCGGCGGGCACCTACGGAAGGGTCCCACGGTGAGCAGGATCGGGTAGCGGCCGGAGTCCTGCGACGAGCACGCGCCGGCCTTCGAGTGCGACGACGGGGGCTGGCTCTGGCTCGACCGGCTCAGCGAGATCAGTGAGCTGCGCGACATCGTCAGCGAGCCTGTCAGTCGTTGCGGTCGCCTGGTGGTCGATGGCAGCGCCGGCGTGGGATGCGATGGCCTGCAGGGCGACCAGGGCGGGCGGCAAAACAGCCTCGGCGTGCTCGACGATGGCCCGTTCGCCGACCCGCTGCAGCCACCGCAACTGGCGAGCCAAGTCGTCGGAGATCGCGCCGGTGGCCAGGGCGTCAGCCAGTGCCGCGTCGAAGGCCTGGGTCGGACCGGATCCGCGAAGATCGAGGACGGCGGCGACGAGGTCGGCGTACGCCGCGACTCGGCCTGGCTCAGCAGTCACGATCCCCCTCACCCTTGCGCTTTGACTCCTGCTCATCGACTCCCCGAGAGCAGGCTACGGCGTGTAGGGGCAGACGTGGACGAGTCCCCGGACTGCATGCTCCGAACGGGTTCAACATGGTTATTTATGACCCCATTCACTAGCCTGAATGGGCCAATCATGGTGAAAGTTTGGCTTCAAGTGCCCTCGCTCCTTGACGTTCACACCTGTCACACCCTTCACTTCCGTCTCGGTGGTGTTTGTTCTTTCGAGGAGCCGCCAGACAACTGAAGAGGGTGGATCGGGGATCGGCAGCGGGTGAGCTGATGATTTGGAGAATCATGTGGAGCCTTTCGGGGCCCACACCTTTGAGCGGAGCGGATGCTGCATCGGCCACTAGCGGGGCCGGTGACATCACGGACAAGGGGTGATTCCCACACATGAACAAGCTTGTCTCCGCGGTAGAGCGTTTCCTTTCCAGCGGTGCTGGTTGGTCGTGGCACTAGAGGTTCGACGCTGCCGATCCCCGATCCCCCCTCACACTTCCCCCAGGAGTCGACCGCATGCAGCAGCTTCGTCGGGCAGCAAAGGTGTACCTGGCCGTCGTGACGGCCGGTGCCTCTGCTGCGCTGATCGCTGCCGTGGTAGCGATGGTTGACGATCGCCAGCATCTGCAGGTCCTGCTGGTGCTGGCACCTATGTTCGTTCTCTCGCTCCACCTGAAGTCGCGGATGACACAACAGGTAGACCTCTCGGCCAACGTGCCGATTCTGATTGCCGCATACCTGATCGGTGGCTGGTCGGTGGCGTGTCTGGTTGGGGTCTCGGCGGTTGTGCTGGATAGGCGCAAGTCGATCTCTCGAGTGCTCTTCAACAACGCCCAGTGGGTGCTGATGGGTTTGGCCGGTGGCCTGGTCTACGACGCCATGGGCGGCGAGTCGATGCAGACCCTGCCCGACAAAGGGTTCTCGCCGGAGCTGCTTCCCCCCATCGTCGTGTCGATCGCAGCCGTGATCGCCGTCAATGCCGGACTCATGTCGGGCATCCTGGCTCTGCAGGAGCAGATCCGGCCAAGCACGATCTGGCGCAGCATGGTTCTGTCGTCGGTCGGTCCGTACTTTGCTTACGGTCTGCTCGGCTTGTTGATGGCCGTTCTCTGGTCGATCGGCGAGGGATTCGCTGCAGCGCTCGTCCTGTTGCCGCTTCTGGTCGCTCGCCGTGCCTGGAACCAGTATGCGGAGCAGCGAGAGGCGTACGAGTCGACGATCCGGGCCCTGGTGCAGGCGGTAGAGACCAAGGACCACTACACCCGAGGACATAGCGAGCGGGTGTCGCGTGCATCGGTGCTCATCGCGCGCATCCTCGATATGCGCGACGACCGCGTCGAGGCGCTGAGATATGCGGGAGTTCTGCACGACGTTGGCAAGCTGGGTGTACCTACCAGGGTGCTGCAGAAGACCGGACCACTGAGCGACATGGAGTTCGCCGCCATCAAGCGCCACCCCAGGAACGGTACCGAGATGGTCCGTGGCATCGCCTTCCTCGAGGAGGCGTACAACGGGATCATGCACCACCACGAGCGGCTCGACGGCCGTGGCTACCCGCTTGGCCTCTCCGGAAACGACATCCCCGAGTTCGCCAGGATCATTGCTGTTGCTGACGCGTTCGACTCGATGACCTCGACGCGTTCTTACCGGGGCGCCCGCGATGTCTCGGAGGCACTGAGCGAGCTTGAGAAGTGCGCAGGTACCCAGTTCGACGCGACGATGGTGCAAGCGCTTTTCAGTGCCCTCGAACGCGATCCGTGGACGACGGTGGCGCCAGCTGAGAGGCGGCAGCTGGACATCGAGCTTGGCTCCCCGACCTTCGACCACGACGACCCGACGGCGAATCTTCCGACCGAGCCCGATGCCCAGGTGGCAGCCGAGGCCGCTGCGTCCGAGGCGCTCAACGAGCGGACGCTGCATCGGCGGGATGTCCTGGGTCGAGGGGGCTGGTCATGAGGCGAACCTGGGCTGACGAGTTCTCCGGTGGCTCGGTGCTCGTGGTCGCGGGAGGCTTCCTGCTGGCGGTGGCCGGGGTTGCGGCAACCGCGTCCCAACCCGTCCTTGATCCTCAGATCGCGATCGCCTTCGGTGCGTTGATCGCTGTCGGTGAGCTCGTCAGGGTGAACCTGCCCGGTGACCGTTCCGCGGCTCCCATCGGGGCGGCCGGAGGATTGGCCTACGCATTGCTCGGCGACTTCCGCATGCCGGACGAAACGATCCCAACGACCTATGGCGTGCTTCAGGTGGTGGCGGTCAGCACGATCGCGATCCTGGTCGGGGCTGTGCCGCACATGGCAGTCGGGCAGCCGCCGCGGCTCGAGTCGTTGGCCCGCCGCGTGCTGATCGCCGGTTTCGCCGCGTTGCTCTTCCGCCCGCTCTACACGAACGGATACCTCAAGGACATCTCGGACGGCGGATGGCGGCTTCCGGCCCTGATGCTCGCGATCGTCCTCTTCTGCGGTCTCGTGGACGCACTGCTCGCCGCCCTGGCGCGCTCTGGCCGAGAGCGCAGCCCCTTCATGGCTGCTGCACGCGACGAGTTGGGGGCGCTGGTGGGGATCGGCTCGGCGATCGGCGCCACCGGCGTTCTGATCGCACTGGCCGCAGAGGTCATGGGCTACTGGGCGCTGCCGCTCTTCGCGCTGCCACTGCTCGTCGCGCAGTTCTCCTTCCGTCGCTATGCGAGCATCCGAGCCACCTACGACCAGACGATCCAGGCGCTCTCCCGCGTCACCGAGGTGGGTGGCTACACCGAGACCGGGCACTCCCAGCGGGTGGCGCAGCTCTCCGTCGCCGTTGGGCGTGAGATGGGGCTCTCTGAGGACGCGATCAAGGACTTGAAGTACGCCGCCCTGATGCACGACATCGGACAGCTCTCGCTCACCGACCCCATCTCCGGTGGAGCCACGACATTGATCGCCCGCGACGATCAGCGGCGCATCGCGGCCTATGGGGCCGAGGTGATCCGGCAGAGCGGAATGGACCGCGTTGCGCACATCGTCGAGCAGCAGACCGAGCCGTTCCGGCGTCCGGGGCAGCCCTTCGACGCCAACATCCCGATAGCTAGTCGCATCATCCGAGTGGCCAATGCCTATGACGACTTCGCCGGTGGCTCGATGGAGAGCGTTCAACGGATGTACGCACTGGGCCGGCTGCGTGAAGGAATGGCTGAGGAGTACGACCCCCTGGTGGTCGACATCGCCAGCAGGGTCGTCGAGCGCACCATGCTGGTGGACGTGTGAGGTCTGGAGCCGCGCCGTAGGGGCCCAGGTTCGGTTGGGCGCTGCCCCTGCCGATCTTCGTCATCGCGTTCGGTGCGTCCGACGCAGTGGCCGTCCGTCTTGGCCATCGCCCTGCTGACCAGCAACATCAGCAGGGTCTTCCTCCATCGTTCCCAGCTCGATCGCCCTCTGGTGAAGTGGTTCGCGATCGGATCAGTTCCCGCGGCGGTGCTCGGGTCGCTGATCTTCGTTGCCGCTCCCGCTCAGTTCTTGACCAGGACGATGGGTGTGTTTCTCCTGCTTGCATTGATCTGGGTGCGTTGGGGTTGGGGCGGCGTCCGGGCTGGGATCTGCCCTCGCGGGCAGTGTGGGGCCGCTGGTGGCTCCTTTGACCTGGCCCTGGGTCTGACCCAGGGGTGCCTACATCGGGACGGAGACGGCCGCTGCTGCCAGTGATGCAGCTGACGAAGCTGCTCGTTGTCGGACTCACGGCCGTCCGCACCCTTCCTGGCATCGGCTACGGGCTCGCGTTGGCTCCGGCCAGCGCTGAAGGTTTTGCGGGGGTCGGACAGATTGGGTTGTGGTGGCCGGGGCTCTCCTCTTGCCGAGAGGCTGAGGCCCGCCGCCAGCATGATTGGATGGGGCGCAGATGTCGGCTGGAGGGAAGTGAGGCAGTGACCGAGCAGATTCGTGCAGAGATGGTGGCGAACGTGCTGTTGTTGCTGGTGTCCCGCGGGGACGTCGTCGAGCCTGGTCAGGCTGTGGTGATCATGGAGTCGATGAAGATGGAGATCCCGGTTCTGGCCGAACATGGTGGGACGGTCAGCGCTGTCTCGGTCGCCGAAGGGGACGTCGTGCAAGAGGGCGACGTGATGGTCGAGCTCGCCTGACTCCAAAGGACTAGCCTGCTTGGCCTAAAGGTGGCACTTCCTGACGTCGAAGCCTCCCTCGTGGAGACCACTGACATCGAGTACGAGCAGCCTGCCGGCTCGGACGACCCGGTCCTCACTCCAGCCGCGCCGGCACCTTCTGGCCCCCAGTCGGTCGAGCCGTTCCTGAAGGCGCTCGTCGAGATCGGCGGCTCGGACCTGCACTGCAAGACCGGGTCGGCGCCACGAGTTCGTATTGACGGCCGGCTCCGCAAGCTGCAGGCCCCGACGTTGACGAACATTGACACCGAGCACATGGTCACCGAGGTGCTCCGTGACCGTCCCGACCTCTGGAAGGAGTTTGTCGACACCAACGAGGCTGACTTCGCTTACTCGATGTCCGGCATCGGTCGCTTCCGCGTCAACGCCTTCCGAGCTCGAGGAGCAGCTGGACTGGTCTTTCGTCGCGTCTCGGTCGGAGCGATCGGTCTGGACGACCTCGGCTTGCCGCAGGTGGTATCGGCTCTCGCGATGGAACCCCGCGGTCTTGTGCTCGTGACCGGACCAACCGGCTCAGGTAAGACAACGACGCTCGCGGGCATGATCGACCACATCAACCAGAACCGCGAAGTGCACGTGGTCACGATCGAGGACCCGATTGAGGTGCTTCACTTCGACAAGCTGGCGATGATCAACCAGCGCGAGGTCAAGCTCGACACCGCCGACTTCGCGACGGCCCTCCGTGCCGGGATGCGCCAGGACCCCGACGTCATCCTTGTGGGTGAGATGCGCGACGTCGAGACGGTGAAGGCGGCCTTGGCCGCTGCCGAGACGGGTCACTTCGTCATGTCGACCCTCCACACGACGGACGCGTCCGAGACGGTCAACCGCATCATCGACTTCTTCCCTCCGCACGAGCAGAAGCAGATCCGGATGACGCTGTCTGAGTCGCTGCGGGGAATCTTGTGCCAACGTCTGGTCCCACGGTCGGACGGTTACGGACGTTGCGTGACCATGGAGGTACTCATCAACACCGGCCGCATCGCCGACGCGATCGCCGACCCGGAAAAGACCGGCACGATCACTCAGCTGATCGGTGAGGGCTCCTACTACGGGATGCAGACCTTCGACCAGCACCTGGTTTCACTCATCCGCGACGGTGTGATCACGCTCGAGGCAGCCATGCTGGCGTCCAGCAGCCCGCACGACCTGACCGTCGAACTTCGTCGACTGGGGCTTGTGGCCTGACAGGCCTACTCTGGCGCCATGGCGCTCGAGGTGGGACTGCAGGCCGCCCTGGTTCATGTCGTCACTGCCGACGACACCGCAGTCGCCGTCGGCAGTGGAGACGTTCCAACGTTGGCCACCCCGCGCCTACTGGCGCTCGCTGAGGCTGCGTGCATAGCGGCCCTCGGTGATGCCGGGTTACCGACAGAGAGCACCACGGTCGGCACCCGCGTCGAGCTCGAACACCTGCTGGCGCTTCCGGTCGGTGAGACGGTTCGCGTTGCGGCTCGTCTCGATCACCTCGATGGCCGACTTCTCCGGTTCGAGGTGGTGGCCACCGATGACGGTGACCGCTTGGTGGGCCGTGCAGTGATCACCCGCGTTCTCGTTGACCGCGAGCGGTTCCTGCGACGCGCTCGTTCCTGACGTCACCGGATCCCGAGCCGGTTCCAGCTGAGCTCGGCGTCCCGCCAGTCGGCGATACCGCCGGGGGGTGTGGCTGGCCGGTCGCGGCTGACCGTCCGGGCTGTCGCCAGGAGCACCGCTCCGAGGGTGATGACCTGAGCGGTCATGAGGATCAGTGTCGTGTCCATGATCGTCCTTTGGTGAGGTGCCGGAGGCGCCGTGGGGTCTGCGCCGTCAGAAGAAAGAGAGCGAGGGGGCTGGGGCTGAATCGGTACATGGCAGTTAGTTTGCGTGAGATCACTACCTGCCACCAGTGGCACTCTTGCCCCTGTAAGTAAAGTTCCTGCCATACTGGCCGCATGCTGCAGAACGTGGCCGTGCTGGCTCTGCCCGGGATCGCTCCCTTTGAGTTGGGGGTCGTCTGCGAGGTCTTCGGGATCGACCGCAGCGACGTCGGTCTCCCAGCCTTCGACTTCGCCGTCGTCTCCGAAGGTGCAGCCCCGGTCACGACCTCGTCTGGCTTCACCATTGCCCCCGAGCACGCCTTGGATCGGGCAGAGCTGGCCGACCTGATCTGTGTTCCCGCATCGGACACTGACTGCGCCGTCAGCCCGGCCGTTCGCGAGTTGTTGCACCAGACCATCGCGCGGGGAGGGCGCATCATGAGCGTGTGCAGTGGGGCCTTCACCCTGGCTGCGGCCGGGTTACTCGATGACCGTCCGTGCACCACGCACTGGTTTCACATGGACGAGTTCACCAGCCGGTTCCCGCGCGCCCAAGTGGTTCCCGATGTCCTGTACGTCGACGACGGCCCCATCATCACCAGCGCCGGGTCGGCCGCCGGTATCGATGCCTGCCTGCACGTGGTTCGCCAAGAGCTCGGCGCAGCTGTGGCCAACGGGATCGCGCGACGCATGGTGGTGCCCGCCTACCGAGAGGGCGGGCAGGCTCAGTTCATCGAGCGACCCGTGCCGGACACCGAGTCGGTGACGCTTGGGCCGCTGCTGGACTGGATGACCGAGAACATCGATGTCGACGTCTCGGTCGACGAGTTGGCTGCCCGTGCTCACCTGTCGCCGCGCACTTTCGCCAGGCGGTTCAAGGCCGAGACGGGCAGCACCCCGCACGCGTGGCTCACCCGGCAGCGCGTTCAGCACGCCCAACGGCTGCTCGAGGAGACCGATGAGCCCATCGAGCGGATCGCCGGGCTCTGCGGGTTCGGCTCGGCGACGCTGTTGCGCCACCACTTCGTCCGGCAGCGAGGCACCACGCCGCAGGCGTTCCGTCGCGCGTTCCGGAGCTGCGGACGAGACTCCGGTGCTGCCTGACCTAGGGGCGCGCCGCTCCGGCTAGCTGCCCTGGGGAACGGGCCACCGCCACACCTGCAGCGTGATGTCGGGCACCGGCTCCCAATCGCGGTCACGGGCGCGGGTGTAGCCGAGCGCGGTGTAGAACGCGACGGCGCTCACATTCGACTCGACCACCGAGAGCACGACGGCGGCGAACTGCTCGGTCCGCGCCGTCTCATGGATCCGCTCCATGAGCGCGACGCCGACGCCTCGGCCCTGGGCGGCTGGGGCGACCGCCAGCATGCGGACCTCAAGCTCGTCGAGCGCGGCGATCTCGGCGTAGCGGCTGCTCGGCCGGCAGACGGTGACCGTGCCGACGAGCTGGTCGCCGCTGGTGGCTGACCAGAGCTCGGCGGCGGCGGCGCGACCAGCGGCGTCCATGAGCGTCTGGCGGTAGGGATCTGCATCACCGAACGTCAGGACGGGCGCGTACGCGTCGACGGTGAGTGCTCCAATCGAGGCGTACTCGTCAGGGAGTGCCCGGCAGATGTTCAGCACGGGCGGGAGGTCAGACGTTGGTGCGCATCCGGCTACGGCGCTTCATGGCGCGGCGCTCATCCTCGGAGAGACCGCCCCAGACGCCGGCGTCCTGGCCGGTCTCGAGCGCCCACGCAAGGCAGGGCTCGATCATTTCGCAGCGTCGGCAGACGGCCCTGGCCTCTTCGACCTGGAGCAACGCTGGGCCGGTGTTGCCGATAGGGAAGAAGAGCTCTGGGTCTTCGTCACGGCAGGCGGCACGGTGGCGCCAGTCCATGCGGATGCACACTCCTCAGAAGATCAACAGGGCGTCCGCCGGAGGTGTTGTACCGGGCGTCGCGCCACTCCGCTCGTCCCTCGGGGGGTCGGAGACGAAACGACATTCTCCACCCTTACAGATGGTGGGTCCGACCACAAGACGATCACGTTGGTGAATCGGCAGCCGCTATGTCGGATGCGTCACATCCGCGCAGGTGAAGGAGTGGTCCGCAGAATTAGGTGGGGTCAGGCGATGACCTGGAGGGCCTTGGGTACCGCCTCGAAGGTGACGCTGGCCCTCTCGCCCAGGTAGTCGCCATCGACCTGGAAGGCGACGGACTCGTCGGCTGTGACAGTGAAGCCGGTCAGGTCGTGGCGGTGGACCACCCCGGTGCCGGTCGGCGGGCGGTCCCGCGAGCTGAGCGACTGGCGTACCAGTCGCAGCGTGCGACGGATGCCTACCTGCTGGAGGGCGAGAAGATCCAGGCCGAGGTCGAAGGAGGCACCGGGGAAGGGATCGACCCGCAGGCGCCCGAGGTAGGTCCATGGGGAGGTGTTGCCCACCAGGACCATGCTGACCGGCTCGTCGACGGTGTCGTCCAGGCCCGTGAGGCGAAGGGGCGGGCTATGGCGTGCGGAGCGTCTGGCCACCGAGCTCGCCGCCGTCCGCACGTAGAGCGCGTGGCTGGACCGGCGTCCAGCTGCCCGCTTCTGCTCGACCCGAGCCACAACATCGGCGTCCAGTCCTAGCCCAGCTGTGAAGGTGAACCACCGATGGTCGGCGCGGCCGAGGCCGATGGTGCGCTCGGTTCCGGCGCGGAGCAGTTCGAGCAGGTAGCCGGTGGCCTCGACCTGGTCCTCTGGCATCCCGAGGGACCGTGCGAACACGTTGGTGCTTCCACCAGGCACGACAGCGACGGTGGGGGAGTCGACGTCGACACCGTCGGCAAGCAGGCCGTTGACGACCTCGTTCACCGTTCCGTCGCCGCCCAGGACCAAGACGAGCTCGACTCCTGACCTGGCGGCGTCGAAGGCCAGCTCTGCTGCGTGACCGCGAGCCTTCGTCTCGGTGATCTCGAGGGAGACCTCGGAGGCGAGCGCCTGGGTCAGAACGTCGCGTGCACGGGGGCTCGTGGTGGTCGCCCCGGGGTTCACGATGAGTCTGGCCCGCTGCATGAGCGTCACCCTACGCCTGCGGATACGCTCCGCCCGTGACCTCACGTTCGGACAATATCGAGTCCGCCGGCCCACTGCCGGCGCCGGTGAGGGTGTTGTCGATCGCGGTGTTCGTCGAGGCGTTGGCCATGGTGGGCTTTATCGCGGTTGACGTGGTGTCCGCGGTGCGCGGCGACGATGCCGAATGGGGGGCGGTCTGGTTCGTCGCCGTGGTGCTCGGGCTGTGGAGCGCTGGGCTCTTCGTGGTGTCGCGCGGGGTGCTGGCCGGACGCCGCTGGGCGTTCACGCCGATCCTGTTCACCCAGGGGCTCTTCGGCATCGCCGGAATCACCTTCTTCGGTGCGGCCACCCCGGTGTCGCGCGTTGTATGGGGCTTGGTCGTGGTCGTGGCCGTCGCCGTGTTGCGTCTGCTCTTCAGCCGTGAGGTCCGCGAGCATCTGATCTACACGAACTCCTGACGCTGCTTCAAGGGGATGTGGGTGCCGAAAGTGGTGCTCTGGCACCAGTTCGCGCACCCAAACTGGTTGGAGACGACTGAGAGCGTGGCCAGACGTCGTCAGACGGCTTCTGGGTCGCCGATGTCGTCGAAGCGGCCGGACGCTAGTCGCTCCAACGCGGGCCCAGTCAGCCGGTTTACCGTCCAGTCGTCCATCGAGATCGCACCGATCCGCTTGTAGAAGTCGACGGCAGGGTTCCAGTCCAGCACCCACCAGTCGAGGCGCGGGTAGCCGCGGTCAATGCAGATCTGCGCGAGGTGTTGCAGCAGCGCCTTGCCGTAACCGAGCCCGCGGTACTGCTCGCGGACGTATAGGTCGTCGAGGTAGATCGAGTGCTTGGCCGTCCACGTGAAAAAGTTCCGGAACCAAATCGCCATTCCCGCGATCTCCCAGTGAGCAGAGTCTGCGGACTCTTCATCGTCTGGGTGGTGCTCAAGGATCGAGCACCAAACGGCCGGCTCGTCACAAAAGAGTGCCTCGGCAAAGAGTTCCTCGCTCGACTGCACCTCGTGGCGCGCCTTCTCGTACTCGGCCAGCTCGCACACCATTGCGAAGATCTCTGGGACGTCTTCGGAGCGCGCGCCGCGGATCCGGTAGCTCGTCATGGCTCGATCATGGCGCAGGGCGGGCGCCGACAACGTCGGTACCCGCCCTGCAACTTAAGGTCTTTCGCGTCAGGCCTTCTTGGTCTCCCAGAAGATTGTGGCGATGTCATCGATCTTGCCGAGCAGTTGGTCGGCGACCGCAACGTCGTTACTGCCCTTGGTGCCACCGGCGCCAGCGAGCTTGGTGGCTTCGTTGAAGAGCCCGTGCAGCTGGGGGTATTTCTCGAAGTGCGGAGGCTTGAAGTAGTCGGTCCAGAGCACCCACAGGTGCTCCTTGACCATGTTCGAACGCTGCTCCTTGATGGAGACGGCGCGTGCCTTGAAGTCGGCGTCGTCGCTGCCGTGGTACTTCTCCATGCACCCCTTCACCGACTGGGCCTCGATCTTGGCCTGGGCAGGGTCGTAGACGCCGCACGGCAGATCGCAGTGGGCACTGACCTCGGCGATGAGCCGGAGAGCCATGGGTGGTCCTTTCGACGCAGGTCTGGGATGTCAGTGACACTACCCCTCATGCCACACGCACGCAGATCCCCCTCTGGGCAGAGCCTTGGGGTGGTGGTGGCCGGGCTGGCGATCGTCCGAGTGCGGGGGGCGTCGATGGAGCCGACGCTGCACGATGGCGACCTGCTCCTGGTGCGTGTTGGCCAGCCACCGGTGCCGGGCAGCCTGGTGGTGCTGAAGCTGCCAGGGCGGGATGGGTTGGCCGTGAAGCGGGTCGTGCGCCTGGAGCCGGAAGGCTGGTGGGTTGAACGTGACAACCCCAGGGAGGGCGTCGACTCGTGGATCGTGGGTGCGATCTCACCGACCGACGTCGTGGCGCAGGTCGTGCAACGCGTTTGGCCGCTCCGGCGCATCGGGCGTACCCCGCCGCTGTGACACGATGTGTCTCCGTCCACATCTTCGGAAGCGTGCTCCGTGACAGCCTCTGACCTGCCCACCGACCCAGTCTTCGCGCTGCACCGTGGCGGCAAGATCGAGATGCGGTCGACCGCCCCGGTCCGCGATGCCGAGGGCCTGGCGCTGGCCTATACCCCTGGGGTCGCGAAGGTCTGCGAGGCGATCGTTGCAGACCCAGGTCTGGCCGACACCTACACCTGGCGCTCACACGTCGTTGCTGTTGTGTCGGACGGGACGGCCGTCCTCGGGCTGGGCGACATCGGACCGCTGGCAGCCCTTCCGGTGATGGAGGGCAAGGCGCTGCTCTTCAAGGACTTCGGCGGCATCGACGCCGTGCCGATCGTTCTTGACACGACGGACGTCGAGGAGATCGTCGAGACGGTAGCGCATCTCGCGCCGAGCTTTGGCGGCATCAACCTCGAGGACATCAGCGCCCCGCGTTGCTTCGAGGTCGAAAGAATGCTGCAAGAGCGGCTCGACATTCCGGTCTTCCACGACGACCAGCACGGCACCGCGATCGTGGTGCTGGCTGCCCTGCAGAACACTGTCCGGCTGATCGACCGGCCGCTGTCAGATCTTCGCGTCGTGGTCTCAGGTGCTGGCGCAGCCGGTGTTGCCGTCACCAAAATCTTGCTCGAGGCCGGACTCGGCGAGATCGCCGTCGGCGACAGCAAGGGGATCATTCACTCAGGACGTGGCGACCTTGAAGGCATGAAGGAGTGGATTGCCGGCGCCACCAACTCTGCGGGGCTTACAGGCTCGATCGAAGATGCCATGCGTGGCGCTGACGTCTTCATCGGCGTCTCGGCCGGCAGGGTCGCCGAAGCGGCTGTCGCATCGATGTCGTCGGATGCGATGGTGTTCTCCCTCGCGAACCCTGACCCCGAGGTCGATCCGTTGATGGCGGCGAGGTACGCGAAGGTGGTCGCGACCGGGCGCAGTGACTTTCCGAACCAGATCAACAACGTGCTGGCCTTCCCCGGGATCTTCAAGGGTGCGCTCGAGGTCGGTGCCACTCAGATCACCAAGGGGATGAAGTTGGCTGCGGCCAACGCGCTGGCGAAGGTGGTGGGCGACGACGTCGCCTTCGACCACGTGATCCCCAGTGTCTTCGACCAGCGGGTGGCGCCGTCCGTCGCTGAGGCCGTCAGCAAGGCTGCCCGCGAAGACGGGGTCGTACGGCCACGGCGCTGACCAGGGCTCATGTGAGCGTTGGGTACATCTTTGGCCGGTGAAACGCCCCCGATGTGTACCTAACTCTCACGCGAATGAGGTGAGCTGGTTGGGTCGGTGATGGGCTCATCGGGGTCGGTGATGTCGGCCACCTGCGCGTCGAGCGCTGCGACGGCCTGGTCGGCGTCGACGACGATCGCCGCGTTGTTGACGCCGGCCCCAAGAGTGATCGCGCGTCCAGCGAGCCCCTCGTCGGCGATCACTGGCAGCGCGGTCTTGGCGCCGAACGGCGTGATGGTCCCCCGGGGGTAGCCGGTAACCGCCAAGGCCTCGTCGGCATTTGGCATGGAGAGCCGGTTGACGCCGAGCAGACTTCGCAACTTGGGCCAGCTGATCACCCGGTCACCAGGCACAAGCACGAACAGGTAGTCGTCCTCAGCGCGCCGCACGACCATGGTCTTGACGACGTCGACAGGTTCTACGCCCCGCGCAACGGCAGCCTCCGCGAGACTGCGCACCGATCCGTGGCGGACGACCCGATGCGCCAGACCCATCTGCTCAGCCGCCACCGCCCCGGGCGGTCGGTCGTTGGCCGTCACAGCGACGCCGGCACGACCTCGGCGACCAGTCGGGCGAATGAGTCGATGTCGTCCTCCGTGGTATCCCACGAGCACATCCAGCGCACTTCGTTGCGGGCCTCATCCCACGCGTAAAAGGGGTAGGACTCCTGAAGCTTGGGGATGGCCTGTTCGGGCAGAATGGCGAAGATACCGTTGGCTTGCACCTTCTGGGTGATCGTCACTCCGGGGATGTCGACGACGGCGTCGTGCAGGCGCTGAGCCATCGCGTTTGCGTGCCCGGCGTTGTGACGCCAGAGGTCGTTCTCGAAGAGCGCCAGGAACTGCGCAGAGATAAAGCGCATCTTGCTCGACAGCTGCATTCCCTGTTTGCGAATGAAGGGGGTGTTCTCGGCCAGTTCTGGGCGGAAGAAGACGACAGCTTCGCCACCCATCAGGCCATTCTTGGTGCCGCCGAAGGAGAGGACGTCGACACCGGCGTCTGCCGTTGTCTCGCGGATCTCGACGCCGAGCGAGACGGCGGCGTTGGAGATACGCGCACCGTCCATGTGCAGGTACATGTCGAGCTCGTGCGCGGTGTCAGCAATCGCCTTGACCTCGTCGACGGAGTAGAGCGTGCCCACCTCGGTCGACTGCGTGATAGCGACGACCTTCGGCTGGACGTGGTGAACATCGCCGCGTCCAATGTACGCAGCCCGGATCATCTCGGGGGTGAGCTTGCCGTCAGCAGTGGGGACGTCCCAGAGCTTGCTGCCGAGGAAGCGCTCAGGCGCTCCGCACTCGTCCCAGTTGATGTGTGCGTTCTGCGAACAGATCACGTTCTGCCAGGGACGCAGCAGCGACTGTAAAGCGGTGACGTTGGCGCCGGTGCCGTTGAAGACGAAAAACACCTCGACCTGGTCACCGAGTAGGGAACGAAAATGCTGAACGGCCGCTGCGGTGTATGGGTCGTCGCCGTAGGAGACGACATGTCCGACGTTGACCTCGGCCATCTTGGCGATGACGTCAGGGTGGACGCCGGCGTAGTTGTCGCTGGCGAAGCCGCGGTGGCTCACGAGGGCCCTCCGGAGTAGAGACGAATGCGTTGCCCGTTTATTTTCGCCCCTGCATCGGAGGAGAGGTACACCAGGGCGTCGGCGATCTCCTCAGCTGGTACGAAGACGCCCCAGTCCTTGTCGGGGTTCTTGTCGCGCATGGCCGGCGTCAGGATCGCGGGGACTACGACGACGTTGGCGGTCGCCGCCGTGCCCTTGAAGCCGTTGGCCAGCGCCAGGACGACGGCCTCTGACGCAGCCTTAGCGGTGGCGTAGGCGGCGTTCTTGCTGGTGGGAGCCTGCGCCTCCTTCGCGGAGATGATCGCGAAACGCCCGTGCTCGGACGCTGCGAGCGGCTCAGTGAAGGCACGTGCCACGTGCACCGTGGTGCGCACGAGCAGGTTGTGCAGCCACTCCCAGTCCTCCAGCGGCTGCTCGTGAAGCGGTGTGCCTCCGCGCCACCCGCCGACGAGGTGCCAGACGGCGTCGATCGGCGCCGATGCCGTGACGTTCGCAGCGAATGAACCCACCGCATCATCGTCGAGCAGGTCGACGACGTGCGTGCTCTCGATGGAGTCGCTGAAGTCAGCGGCTAGCGCGTCCAGACGGTCCTGGGCTACGTCCACCAGGACCAGGCGCGCCCCTGCTGCGCCGGCCGCCGCCACCACCGACGGCCCCAGCCCACCAGCCGCACCGGTGACGAGGACGCGGCGACCAACCAGCGGCGTCACGCGGCAGCCCTGCGCGTTGACTCGATCGTCGGGAGCAGCTTGGCTCGCAGTGATTGGTAGAACATGCTCAGCGGAAACTCGTCAGGGTTCACGAGGTTGACCCAGGCTTTGTGGTCGGCCTCGTCGCGTCCGGCCCGGGCTTCCGGCGTCCACTGCGACCCGAGGTTCGGCTGGACGTATTTGCTCACGAGGTCGTGAGCGGCGATCCAGTAACGCACCTTCGAGCTGTTGATGCCGGTGCGGTAGAGCGCCTCGATCTCCAGGCGCAGTTCGTTGACACCCTCGGGCAGGCTGGCCCAGTCGATGGTCAGTGTGTTGTTGCGCCAGGTGAGAATGCCGTTGCTGTGTAGGTGCCCGAAGAGAACCTGACCGGCCAGACCGTCGTAGTTGCGAACCCGACCGCCGGTGAGCGGGAAGCGGAAGAGCCGGTCAAACAGGACGCCGTAGTGCACATACTCGGCGAACGGGAATTCGCCGGAAATCTCGCCGGCCTGGTGGAAGGCCGTGAGGTCGCAACGCAACTCTTCGAGGGAGTACATCCAGAAGGGAAGACGCTGACGAATCATGAACGGATCGAAGGGCAGCTCGCCGTGGCTGTGGGCCCGATCGTGAATGAGGTCCCACAGCTCGAACATGTCGCGGGTCATCGGCTCACTGGCGAGCAGCGCTGAGATGGCTGGCGGTAGCTCGAGGCCGGTGATCTGTACGGCTTCACCGACAACTCGCTGGTAGCGGGCTGCCTCACGGTCACAGAAGATGCCGCCAAAGGTGTTGGCGGCTTCACCGACGACGCTGACCGTCTCGGGGAAGAAGACTGCGCACTCGCTGTCGTAGCCAGCGGTGTTGTCGACGAGGTGAACCGGCACAAACTTCTCGTTTGCGAACTGGGTATTCTCCAATTCGGCGATCCAGTCTGGCCACGGAACGCGAACGATGAGCGCCTCGAAACCGACGTCGAGTGAGCCGTTGGGGGTGTACATCGGGAAGAACGCGAGGTGCTCGACACCGTCGGCGCGCTGTAGTTCGGGGCGGAACAGCGACAGGGCGGGGCCGAAGTTGGGCTTGCCGCACCCGCCGTCGATCCACGCGCTGAGATCGACAACGACCTGTGCGAGGTACGCAGTCTGGTGGGGGAAGTACGGGGTGAGTCCAGTTATCGCTGCGCCGATGCGTCCGGCGATCGTGCGTACCTGCTCTATCGGTGTGGTGGCGAGGTCGACGGTGGCGTCGGCTGCCTGCAGGCTACGGAGTTCCTCGGTGGCGGCCTTGAGCGCCGTCCAGTGCGGGTCGCTAGCGCCAGCTGAGTCGTGGTGGTCGACCTGCGAGGCGAAGGTTGGCAGTGCGGCCCAGTAAGCCATGTTGACCCACAGTTGCGCGTGGTCGAACGCGTCGATGCAGTCGTCGCCGAAGAGATCGGAGTCAGCGGCAACGACCACTCTGCCCTTGCCGGCCGTCGTTGCTGCCAGCAGCGGGGCCGACGGGGGTGCAGCCGCCTTGCTGGAGCGAGCCAGGACCGTGACCTCGTCGGTGGGGCTGAGCGCGCCGGCGCGATAGAAGACCAGTTTCTCGACGTCGGTGAGCAGCGGGTGGGCGGTCCCGATCTCAGACTCCACCCAGCTCGGTGCCTGGTGGTGGCGCTGGTAGTCCTGAACGGTGGTGTGCTCGACAGTGATGCCGAAGCTTGCGGCGATGTCGGCGAGGTTGGAGTCGTACTTGTCCTGCTCGGACTCAGCCAAGATGACGAGCCCGCCGCCGGCTGCGACGAACGCGTGAATCGCGGCGACCTCAGCCTCGTCGTAGCGGGCCGAGCCGACACCAGTTGTCGCCTCGAACTTCGGTGAGCTGGCGTGCGGCAGGACCAGAACCGAGACGTCAGCGAGGGCGTCCGACGTGAGGCGTCCCTCCGTCAGTGCGTCGACGACGAAGTCGCGGCAGCGGAGCAGCTCTGCAGCCTTGGCGTACGAACTGTCCCCTGGGTGTGCTGGCTGCATCTGGGCAGCGACCTCGGGGCGGATTGACCATGCCTGCTGGTGGGCCTCGTCGACGAGGACGCGGACGGAGGCTGGGCGGGCGACGGACATGGTCACTCCCTGGAGAATGCTGTGGCATGATGGCGATTCAGTCTCATGCAGCCCGACTGAGAGGCGATTCTACGGTGATCATTGTATCTGACCGGAAGATTGCCCGCCAGGAGCCCTTTGGCCCGACTAATCGGCGAATGCCGCGACCGGCTCCGGCGCTGCGCTGAGCTTTTGCCGCTCGCTGCGCACCGCCCATGCTCTGGTGCCAGCCACAGCGGCCACGACGATCACCACGAAGACGGTGGGCCATGAGGTGAATAGCGGTGTGTGGCCGTCGACCATCCCGCGGCCCCACATCTGGTCGAAGGCTCAAGCGGCCACCCCTGCAACCAATGCGCCCATCGGCAAGGTCCACCCCAGCAGCCGAACGGTCCTGAGCCGCGCCGGGTCAGACCATCGACGCAGCCAGGCGGAGGTGGCGAGCAACGCAACCGGTGTAACCGACGGCTATCGCCACGCCGGAAGAGGGCAAGTACGACTCACATCGGCAAGTCCCAGTAGGTGGTCCCGGACGTGCCGCGTCCTGCGCGAGAGCCTGGGTAGTAGGCGCGCGTCGGGTCGAAGATTTCGATGAACCAGCTGCTCGTCACCGCCAACGGCACGACCAGCATCATCGCCGCCCCGGGCACCATCGCCAGCGCAGCGACCAACGTTGTGGACGCGATCTGCCACTTGGGCCGGACCAGTCCACGCGATGCCGCCCATGAGCGTGCGAAGCCGTCGGGGTCGCCGCCCACCATGGTCATCGCAGTGATCCCGTCTGCCCTGGCGCTCTGCAAGTCACCTCTCAGCTCATCGGTCATCGATGCGGTGGCGTCGGTGGACACCCCAAGGCGTCGCCACGTCTTACGGCATCGACGTAGTACGTCATCCATGACGTCACCTCTTCTTGCTTGCGGGCTTGGAGTGCAGGACGCCGGCGACGCCGGTGGCGAACTCAGCCCAGTTCAGTCGGCCACGTTCGAGGGCCTTCCGTCCCGGAGTGCTGATCTCGTAGTACTTGCGCGGCGGGCCGCCCTCACTGGGGACGCGAAAGCTGGTCACCAAGCCATCGCGCTCCAACCGGCCGAGGGCTGGGTAGATCGAGCCGTCGGCGACGACGGCGAGCCCGGCCTCGGCCAGTCGGGTCGTCATCTCGTAGCCGTAGGCCGGCTCGTACTCGACAACGGCCAACAGGCAGAGGTCGAGGACGCCGCGCAGCCACTGGCTGGACGACTGGGCCGGGATTGGTGTCATGCACTACAAGATAGACGATCTCACGCGACTTCGGCAGGGGGACCAGCCAGGGCAGTCAGTCCTCGTCGTCGAGCCGGGCGAGCCAGGTGGCGAACCGCTCGATGGCGGTCTCGAAGTCGGGGTTGACGTCGACGAAGCCCTGTAGCTGGTCGGCGAGCCAGGCAAGGCTGACCTGTTCTTCGCCGCGCCGTGACGAGAGTTCCTCGATACCGCGGTCGGTGAAGTACAAGGCGTCCTCCTTAACCAGCGGAGAAGGCGCGCTCGACGAGTGCCCGCTGCTCGCGGTCGTGGGCATGCGCAGAGCCGGTTGCTGGCGCCGAACTGGCTGGGCGCGAGACCGGGCGGATCGGCTGGCCGATGGCCTCGGTCAGGGCCAACCCCATGAAGGGCCAGGCGCCCTGGTTGGCCGGCTCTTCCTGAACCCAGCGCAACTCTGCCTGGCCGTACTTGGCGATGGCGCGGAACGTCTCGTTGGTCGGCAGTGGGTAGAGCCGCTCGACCCGGACGATCGCTGTGTCGGCCTGCTCGGTCTCTTCGCGGTACTTCAGCAGGTCGTAGTAGACCTTGCCGCTGCAGAGCAGGACACGGCGGACACCGTCGGCGGTGAGCGACTCGTTGGTGTCTGGGTAGACCGGGTTGAAGTGCCCCGAGGTGAAGTCCGAGGTGGCTGAGGCTGCCGCCTTGAGTCGCAACATCGACTTCGGGGTGAAGACCACAAGCGGACGCCGCACTGGCGACAACGCCTGCCAGCGCAACAGGTGGAAGTAGTTAGCCGGCGTCGTGAGGTTGGCAACGGTCATGTTGTCCTGCGCACAGAGCTGCAGGAACCGCTCGATCCTGGCCGATGAGTGGTCAGGGCCCTGACCTTCGTGGCCATGTGGCAGTAGCAGCACCAAGCCGGACTGCTGGCCCCACTTCTGCTCACCTGGTGCGAGGAACTCGTCGATGATCGTCTGGGCACCGCTGGCAAAGTCGCCGAACTGCGCCTCCCACATCACCAGTGCCTCGGGGCGCGCGACGCTGTATCCGTACTCGAAGCCCATCGCCGCAAACTCCGACAACGGTGAGTCGTAGACGTAGAGCTTGGCGCCCCTCTCGTAGCAGCGCTTCAGCGGCTTGTAGGCCCAACCGGTCTTCCGGTCGATGATGACCATGTGTCGCTGTCCAAAGGTGCCGCGACGAGAGTCCTGGCCGGCCAGCCGCACCGAGATGCCGTCGCTGAGCACCGAGCCGATCGCCAAGGTCTCACCCATGGCCCAGTCGATCGTGTCGTCCTGCACCATCTGCGCACGCCGTTGCAGCTGAGGCGCGAGCCTGGGGTGCACGGTGAAGCCGTCCGGCAGCTGGAGTTGAGTCTGGACGACGCGGTCCACTGCCTCGCGGGTGATGGCGGTGATTACATCCCGTTCTGGCGTCTGGGGTGCCAACGTGACCTCGCCGCGCTGCTCGACCTCGCTGGCCGGCTCAACCGTCTCGTCGGTGTTTTCGACGGCCTCACGCGTCTCGCGGAATACCTTCTCGAGCTGCTCCTGGTAGTTGCGCAGGGCGCCCTCGGCCTCTTCGACGGTGATGTCACCGCGCCCGATGAGCGCCTCGGTGTACAGCTTGCGGGCTGAGCGCTTGGTGTCGATCACGTTGTACATGAGCGGCTGGGTCAGCGATGGGTCGTCGGCCTCGTTGTGTCCGCGTCGGCGGTAGCAGACGAGGTCGATGACGACGTCCTTCTTGAAGGCACGGCGGAACTCAAACGCCTCTTGCGCCACGCGGACGACCGCTTCGGGGTCGTCGCCGTTGACGTGGAAGATCGGGGCTTGGACGGCCCTTGCCACGTCGGTGGCGTAGACGCTGGAGCGTGCGGCAGCTGGCGACGTGGTGAAGCCGACTTGGTTGTTGACGACGACGTGCACGGTTCCGCCGGTGCGATATCCGCGCAACTGCGAGAGCTCGAGCGTCTCGGCGACGACTCCTTGTCCGGCGAAAGCTGCGTCCCCGTGCATTAGCACCGGCAAAACGGTGAACCCGGACTCGCCGAGACCGAGGGTGTCCTGCTTGGCGCGGGCGAACCCTTCCAGGACCGGGCTGACCGCTTCGAGGTGGCTGGGGTTCGAGACCAGCGAGACGTTGATCGTCGAGCCGTCCGGCGCGGTGAACGTACCCTCGGCTCCGAGGTGGTACTTGACGTCGCCAGAGCCCTGGACGGCTTCGAGGTCGAGGTTGCCCTCGAACTCGCGAAAGATCTGGCCGTATGACTTGCCGACGATGTTTGCCAAGACGTTCAGACGTCCGCGGTGGGGCATGCCGATGGCGACTTCGTGGAGGCCGGCTTGCACTGCGGACGTGATGAGCTCGTCGATCAACGGGATCACCGACTCGCTGCCCTCGAGCGAGAAGCGCTTCTGACCGACGTACTTGGTCTGCAGGAACGCCTCGAAGGCTTCGGCGGCGTTGAGGCGCCTGAGGATGTGCAGCTGCTCCTCCGCAGTGGGGCGGCTGTGCCCACGCTCGAATCGCGCCTGGATCCACGCGCGCTGATCGGGGTCTTGGATGTGCATGTACTCGATACCGATGGTGCGCGCGTACGAGTCGCGCAGCACTCCAAGGATGTCGCGCAACGACATCAGCGGTTCGCCACCGAAGCCGCCGGTCGCGAACTCCCTGTCGAGGTCCCAGAGCGTCAGGCCGTGGTTGACGAGGTCGAGATCGGGGTGTCGGCGCTGCTCGTACTCGAGGGGGTCGGTATCTGCCATCAGGTGGCCGCGCACCCGGTAGGCGTGGATCAGCTCTTGCACACGGGCGGTCTTGTTGATGTCGTCCTCGTGGGACGCGGTGATGTCGCTGACCCAGCGGATCGGCTCGTAGGGGATCCGCAACGCCGCGAAAACGCCGTCGTAGAAGTCGTCATCGCCCAGCAGCAGTGCGTGGATTCGCTTGAGGAACTCACCGGACTGAGCACCCTGGATGATCCGGTGGTCGTAGGTCGAGGTCAGCGTCAGCGTCTTACTCACGGCGAGTCTGGCAAGCGTCTCGGGGGAAGCCCCTTGGTACTCGGCCGGGTACTCAAGTGCCCCGACGCCGACGATCGCCCCCTGTCCCTGCATGAGGCGAGGCACCGAGTGGACGGTGCCGATCGTGCCGGGGTTGGTGAGGCTGATCGTCGTGCCGACGAAGTCGTCAACGCTGAGCTTTCCGGCGCGGGCCTTGCGGATCAGGTCTTCGTACGCCGACCAGAACCCGGTGAAGTCCATCGCATCGGCAGCCCTGATTGCCGGCACCAGCAACTGGCGGGTGCCGTCGGGCTTGGTGAGGTCGATGGCCAGGCCGAGGTTGATCCGCTCTGGGCGGGCGATCACCGGCTTGCCGTCGAGCTCGGCGTAGCTGGCGTTCATCGCTGGCATCGCTTTGAGGGCCTGCACGACCGCCCAGGCGATGAGATGGGTGAACGAGATCTTACCGCCCCGGCTACGACGCAGGTGGTTGTTGATCACCGTGCGGTTGTCGATCAGCAGCTTGGCCGGGATTGCCCGGACACTCGTCGCGGTGGGAACTGCGAGCGATGCCTCCATGTTGGTGACCACGCGCGCTGCCGGTCCGCGGAGCACCTGGGTGTCGACGTCCTCGGCCACGGTCGTGGGTGCGGTGGGCGGGGCTGCGGGAGCAGGTGCCGGTGCAGCCGGGACACCAGACGGTGGTGCGGGGGCGACAGTCGGCGCGGGGGGTGAGGCGGGCGCCGGCTCCAGGTGTATAGCCCCGGGGGCAGCGGGCGGCACTGGCACCGCTGCAGGGCCCCCGGTGCCGTCGCCGGGGCGGTAGTCCTCGAAGAACCCGTGCCAGGCTGGGTCGACCGCGTCTGGGTCGGCGAGGTACTGCTGGTACAACTCGTCAACGAGCCACTGGTTCGGCCCGAACTGTGCTCCTGCTGACTGCTGCTGGGTGGTCATCCTCGCGCTGCTACCCCTCGCTGGCGTCGTCGTCTCGTCCGTCAGCGTATCCCCGCAGCAGCGAAGACACCGGGCCGGACGTCCCGCGCGTTTGCGCGGCGCAGGTTCGTCCCCGACCGTGGGGGGATGGATGGTTCAGGGATCGCCATCGTCACCGGCGGCAGCAGGGGGATCGGCCGAGCCGCAGCGGTGGGCTTGGCCGAGCAGGGCTTCACTGTCGCCATCGTTGGTCAGGACGCCTCT
The DNA here is from genome assembly GCA_027118455.1 of Actinomycetes bacterium. GTDB lineage: Bacteria > Actinomycetota > Actinomycetes > JAHEKZ01 > JAHEKZ01 > JAHEKZ01. The sequence goes on along the minus strand of JAJAYZ010000061.1, from coordinate 20,867 downwards.
CGCGTCGCGAGCGCGGTCGAGGAGATGGTGGGTGCCGGCCATGACGTGATCGGCCAGGTCTGCGACGTCACTGATCCCCCGGACGTCGCCCTGCTTGGGGCTGAGATCGCCGCAGTCGGCCCGGTTGAGTTAGTCGTCAACTCAGCCGGAGTCATGAGTGACCGCATGGCCAAGACCCTGCGTGCGTCTCCGGAGGAGTGGCGCCGGGTGATCGACGTCAACCTCTTCGGCGCCATCCATCTGATCGGCCAGTTCGGTCCTGCGATGGTCGAACGTCGGCGTGGCCGAGTGGTGAATGTCTCAGCTTGCTTGGGGCGCTTCACCGGTCCTGGCCTGGCTGGGGGGCTGGCGCCCTATCGAGTGAGCAAGGCCGCGTTGAACGCCCTGACCCTGAACTTCGCGGCCGAGACCGGCTTCGGTCGACGAGGGGTGTTGGTCGACGCGATGTGCCCGGCTCATTGCCGCACCGACATGGGCGGTCCTGACGCACCGCGATCGGCTGAGCAGGGCGCGGACACCATCGTCTGGCTGGCCACCCGAGACGCTGTGGGCGCGCAGACCGGGAGGTTGTGGGAGGACCGGCAGCCCATCCCCTGGTGACGTGCTGCCGATGGTCAGCTGGCGGTCCGGAATCCCGAACGGACGTCGGCGAGGGTTCGGCCCCCGGTAGTCCGAAGCCCGTTGAGGACAGCGGCGTAGTTGCGCGTCGCACTCAGTTCCGCATCGGGAGTCACCGTCAAGGTGTTCCCGGCGACGTTGACGGTTCGGGCCAGAGGCAGACCGGTCTCGCCGTCGATCAGCTGGACCGAACGAGAGTCCACGCTTCCCGGAGCGACCTGCGCGCCGAGCAACAGGTCGATCGGTGCAGAGCGCATGGCACCGTACGACTCAGGGACTGGTGTCGCTCCGAGAAGTGCTGGCCGGGGCGCACCACCGGACTGGACGTTGCCGGCACTGGCTGTTGATGTGTCTATGCCAAGGTTGACCGCCGAGGGCCAGCGGGTGTCTTTGAGGTTGCGCACCCTGACGTAGACCGCGTCGTCGACCACGGCACGCACAGTCTCTGTGCGCGAACCTGAGCGTGCGTTGGCTACGTCGAGCCTGCCGAACGAGGCGTCGTAGAGGCTCAACTCGATATCGCCGCGCAGCACGCCCCGCTTGGCCGTGCGGGTGGCTGCGGAGACCGACACCCGGGTGGGGGCGGTGATGTCGAGTTGGAACCAGTGGTCGGTGCCTTCAGGGCTGGACGCCGCAACGATCGAGTCGTTGCGGAGCGGGCGCGCTGTGCTGGGCGCGGTGCCGGTGATCGGCCCGGTGCTCGAGACTGCGATTTTGGCCGACCCGCCCACCATGCCGTCCACGTCGAGGACGCCCAGACCGGTGAACGGGTCGGGTCCAACGGGGCCGGCATCTGCAGCACCGCGCAGCACCGCTGCCCTGAGCTGCTCGACTGACCAACGGCGGTGCTCGGAGAGCACCAGTGCAGCTGAACCCGCGACCAACGGGGAGGAGAACGAAGTGCCGGCACCAACGGCGTACCTGTTGCCGGGGACAGTCGAGGCGATGTCGTCGCCAGGGGCCACCACATCGAGCCAGGGGCCGTGGTCGGTGAACCACGTCATCTGGTCGTGGATGTCTGTGGCGCCGACAGCGATGACCTGCGGATAGGCGGCTGGGTACATCGGTTGCGTTCCCCCGCTGTTCCCGCTGGCGGCGACCACAAGGCTTCCGTGGTTTGTGGCATAGCGGACGGCGTCCTTGAGCAGGCGTCCGCTGCGTCCGCCACCGAGGGACATGTTGATGATGTCGGCGCCCTCGTCGGCGGCCCAGCGGATGCCGCGCGCGATGTCGGAGTCGCGGCCGAAGCCGCGTGAGTTGAGGACGCGTACGGGCATGATCGAGGCCCGACTGATGCCGGCGATGCCGCGTCCGTTGTTGCGCTGGGCGGCGATGACTCCGGCGACGAACGTTCCGTGACCGTTGCCGTCGTCAGCGTTTCCGTCGGCAGAGACGAAGTCGTGCCCGTTGAGCAGCTTGGGAAGGTCCTCATGCCGCGGGTCCACACCCGTGTCGACGATGGCGACCTTGACTCCATACCCTGAGCTGCGCCGCCACGCTTGGTTGACGTCCATGGAGGCGCGCAGGTAGGGCTGGTACCGCTTGTAGTAGGGGTCGCCAAAGGCGTGACGCACATGATCGACCTGGACGGCGCGCAGTCCCGAGCTGGCTGAGAGTGTCGCCCGTGCGGTTGGCACGTCGTCGACGCCGGTCAGCAGGTACCAGCCACCACCGAGGTGCTGAGGTTCCTGACCCGCGACGCGCGCTGCTTCGGCGGAGGCGGTGGCACGCGCAGTGACCCCGGGAGAGGCGAGTTTGATGACCAGTCGGTGGCCCGGCGCCTGGCGAGCGGTAGCAGTGGGGGCGGTGGTGGCGGTGGGACCCAGGTCATCCGACGCGGCGGAGGGGAGGAGTACCGGCAACGTGGCGGCGATCGCCACCGTCAAGGCCCCCGTGATCACCGACGATGACTTCACCCGCGCGTCCCCAATCCGGTGATCGTGGCGACCACCATTCCTTTGAGAGAGGGTAGGTGATAGGCACCATCGGCATCGGCATCGGCAACGGTGGCGGTGGGTCGTCCGATGGCCGCTTTGGCCACACCAACGGCGTACGCGATGACCTGGTTGGCATGATGTCACAGTGCCTCGATTCCGAGATCTAGATGCAGCGGTCGGTGTTTTGCCTACCGGACCAACCAACTCGATCCTCGACGTGCCAGGCGTCGGCGTTGGTCACGCCACTGTGTGGCGCGACGAGCCGGCGCCACCGGACGGACGTGGCGTGGCTCGCACCGGGGTAACAGTCGTTGACCCGGGGGGCGACACGTTCGGGGCGCCGATCCCCTTCGGTGCCGTTGTACTCAACGGTGCCGGCGAGATGACTGGGTTCCTCACAGCTGGTGAATGGGGCCTGCTCGAGTCACCCATCTTCTTGACCTCGACGATGCAGCTTGGCCGCGTCTATGACGCTGCCTGCCGGTTGCTGATCGCTGAGAACGCGACCGTCGGAGTCAATGAAGTCATGATTCCGGTCGTCGCTGAGTGCGATGACTCGTTCGTCAATGAGCCGCGCGCGATGCAGGTCGAGGAGGCCGACGTCGCTGTCGCACTGGCGGCGGCGCGTTCATCGATCGGCTCCACCGAGCCACCGGCTGAGGGTGCGGTCGGCAGTGGCACCGGGATGGCGTGCCTCGGCCACAAGGGGGGTATCGGAACGTCGTCGCGGGTCTTGCCGTCAGGACACACCGTGGCCGTTCTCGTCATGTCAAACTTCGGCGACTTCGGTCGGCTGACCGTCGACGGCGTCCCGGTGGGACGTCAGATCCCCAACCCGGCTGACGCCGCCCCTGAGGTCGCGGCTGACCCTGGGCCGAAGGGTTCGTGCATCGTGATCGTTGCCACTGATGCGCCGATCGACCACGCAGGATGCGAGCGGCTCGCCACCAGGGCCGGGCTCGGGCTGGCGCGCACTGGCTCAACGGCACACCACGGCAGCGGTGAGATCTTCATGGCGTTCGCCACTGGGCTGCGACAGCAGCGCGGCACCGCACCCTCGACCGCACCAGTGTCGGGGCGCAATCTCGACCCCTACTTCGAGGCCGTCGTGGACGCCGCCGAAGAGTCGGTCCTGAACTCGATGCTGATGGCGCCGACCGTGGTGGGGCGAAACGGGAACACCCTCTATGGGCTGGACGCCGACGTGGTCCGGCCACTGCTGCGCTGATGGCTGCCCGTTGGTAGCGTCCTGACCCATGAGTCAGCCACCGGTAGCGCCGCAGCACCCACACACCCACAACCAGCACGGTGTCGATCGACCCGATCCCTATGCCTGGCTGCAGGACAAGACGAGCGAAGAGACCCTCACATACCTTCGGGCTGAACGGGCCTTCCATGACGAGGAGATGGCGCCACTCCAGCCTCTGGTTCAACAGCTCCAGCAGGAGATGTCGTCACGGGTGCCTGTCACGGAACAATCACCGCGATGGCGCGAGCACGGTTTCGACTACTTCACCCGCGAACCCCAGGGTCAGGAGCACCCGCAGCTGTGCCGGGTGGACAGCGACGGCAACGAGTCGATCGTTTTGGACCACAACACGTTGGTCGAACCGGGTCACTACATCGAGGTGGGGGTTCGCTCGGTGAGCCCCGATGGGAACTACCTCGCTTACTCCGTCGACGAGACCGGGGATGAGGTCTACGAACTGCGTTTCCGGGAGATCGCAACCGGGACGAATCTGCCTGACACGGCTGCGCATACCTACTACGGCGGTGCCTGGTCTGCGGACAGTGCGACCTTCTTCTACGTCGTGCACGACGAGGTCTACCGCCCCTTCCAGGTGTGGCGCCACACCCTGGGGGCCGCTGCAGCCGAGGACGTTCTTGTCTACGAGGACCTCGACACCCAGTACGACGTGGTGGTCTGGGCCGACCGGGCCGGAGATCTGATCGTCATCTCCACCTTCAACCGGAACACGTCTGAGGTGTGGCTCATCGACGCGGATCGCCCCGACGAGCCGGCCTGGGTGGTTGCGACGCGACGCAGGGGAGTGGAGTACACGGTCGCGCATATGCCGGGCGACGGTCGCGGCCAACTGCTCATCGTCACCAACGACGGCGCTGAGGAGTTCCGGCTCATGCGTGGCCCGGTAGCCACCTCGTCCCCAGATGAGTGGACCGAAGTCGTTGCCCAGAGTGCAGACACCCGGCTCCACCACGTTGATGTGTTCGCGGACCACGCGGTGCTTTCGTCGGTATCGAACGGTCGGCAACTGCTGCACGTGCTGCCGCGGAAGGACATTGCCGCCGGACAGTCGGTCGCGCTCGTGGACGCACTCGCTGTTGATGCGGGGATACCCGGCGGCCTCTTGTTTCTCTGGCACAACGAAGAACCTGACGTCGACTCCATCCTGATCGAGGTGGAGTCCTACACCGAGCCGGGGCAGTGGCTGCGGGTCGACCTCAACTCTGGTGAGAGAACGATGGTTGGTCGTCGCGAGCTCCCGAACTATGACCTCGATGACTACGTCATGGAGCTGCGATGGGTCACCGCACGAGACGGGAAACGTGTACCGGTCAAGCTTGCTCGCCACAAGGACACCCCGCTCAACGGTTCTGCACCGATGTTGCTCTACGCCTATGGCGCCTATGAGAGCTCGTTCTGGCCAGGCTTCGACGGATCGCTTCCCAGTCTTCTCGACCGTGGTGTCGTGTTCGCGCACGCGATGATTCGCGGCGGGGGAGACATGGGGCGCCGTTGGTACCTCGACGGTTTCATGATGAACAAGCGCAACACGTTCAACGATTTCATCGATGTTGCCGACGCTCTCGCTGCCGAAGGTGTCATCGACGGCTCCCGGATCGTCTCGCGAGGGCTCTCAGCAGGAGGCTTGCTGCAGGGCGCCGTCTACAGCATGCGTCCAGATCGGTGGCGTGCAGTGGTGGCCGAGGTGCCCTTCGTCGACGTTGTCACGTCGATGCTCGATCACCACGTCCCACTCACGGCGAACGAGGTCGACGAGTGGGGTGACCCGCGGATCAAAGAGCAGTTCGACTACATGTTGTCCTACTCGCCGTACGAGAACGTGCCGAAGACCCAGCGTCCTGCCTTGTTGGCAACGGGTGCGTTGCACGACCCCCGGGTACTTGTTCGCGAACCGGCCAAGTGGGTGGCGCGGATCAGGGAGACGGCGCAGCCGGGCGACGCGCGAACGCTGTTCCGCGCTGAGCTTGGCGAGGGCGGACACCACGGTCCGGCAGGGCGCTACGCCCACCTGGCTTACGAGGCCGAGGTGGCCGCGTTCATTCTCGACGCCGTGGACAAAGTGACCAACTGAGAGGCGTGCAGAGCCTGGCTGTTGGGCAGCCTGTGCGCCGTGCCGGGCGAGCGTTGTGCTCGCCGAACGTCGCCCGCACCCTGGGCTCATGTTTGAAGAAGGACAGCTGTATGCGCCGGTCACCCGGGAGGGCGACGACGTCACCGTGCACCTTGCCGCTGACCACCCGGGGGTGGCCGACCCCCAGTATCGCGAACGCCGCAACGCCATCGCGGCCGCAGCACTTGATTGGCATCTTGGCGACCCGCTGCCACTGATCGACTACACCGACGACGAGCACCACGTTTGGCAGGTGGTCTGCCGCGAGTTGAAGGCCAAGCATGAACGCCTGGCGCCCCAGGTGGTGGTAGATGCTGGTGAGCAGCTGCGGTTGCCCGCTGACTACATCCCACAGCTTGACGAGGTCAATGACCTGCTGGCACCCCACACGGGTTTTCGGTACCAACCTGCGGCGGGTCTGGTGCCGTTGGCTGAGTTCTATGGCTCGCTGGCCGACGGTGCCTTCTGGTCAACCCAGTACACCCGCCACGCCTCACTCCCGCTGTATACCCCGGAGCCGGACATCATCCACGAGGTGGTCGGCCATGCCACGACGCTGGCCAGTCCGCGGTTGGCCGCTATCTACCGCGCCGCTGGTGGTGCCGCGCGACGCTGCACGGCACCGGGAGCCCTGGAGTTCATCAGCAAGGTGTTCTGGTTTTCGCTGGAGTTCGGTGTGCTGCGTGAGCGTGGTGCGCCCAAGGCCTACGGGGCGGGCCTGCTCTCCAGCTACGGGGAGATCGAAGAGTTCGTCAACGCCGACCTGCGGCCCCTCGACATCTCGTCGATGGGCACTGTGACGTACGACATCACCCACTATCAGCCGGTGCTGTTCTGTGGAGACTCCCTTGACCACGTCGAGGACGTCGTTGGTGGGTTCTTTGAATGCGTTGATGATGCACTCGTCGAGCAGCTCACGGCTCTGGTACCAACCCGCTGATCAGTAGGCGAGTGCTGGCACAGACCAGCCCAGAAGGCAAAGGTGACGGAAGGCCCTCCTGCGCGGGAGGATGCTGGGCGTGAATGCCTCGACACCAGAAACCTTCGCCGACCTCGGCCTCCATCCCAAGCTCCTCGCCGCGCTGATCGCGCTCGGCTACGAAGAGCCAACCCCCATCCAGCGAGAGGCCATTCCGCTGCTGATGGACGGCCGCGACGTGCTCGGCCAGGCCGCCACCGGAACGGGCAAGACCGCTGCTTTCGCGCTGCCGATCCTGCACCAGCTCCCTGAGGGTCGTCGCGGCGACCGTCCCTCTGCGCTCGTCCTTGTGCCAACGCGCGAGCTGTGCGTCCAGGTGTCCGAAGCTTTGCACCGTTACGGCAAAGGCCGTGATGCCAGGGTGCTGCCGATCTATGGCGGCCAACCCATCTACCGCCAGCTGCGTGAGCTGAAGAACGGTGTCGACGTCGTTGTCGCAACGCCCGGACGTGCGCTCGACCACGTGCAGCGCGGCACGCTCAAGCTCGACGCGGTAGCCACCGTCGTCCTCGATGAGGCAGACGAGATGCTCGACATGGGCTTCGCCGATGACCTTGAGGGAATCTTGTCGGCGGCACCGAAGCCGCGGCAGACCGTTCTCTTCTCAGCGACGATGCCGTCGCGCATCTCCAAGATCGCTCGCGCCTACCTTTCCGACCCCGTTCGGGTCGAGATCGAGCGCGAGCAGGTGGCCGCTGGTGAGAGCCCCAAGGTCAAGCAGTCCGCTTACATCGTGTCGCGTTCGCACAAGCCAGCCGCCCTCGGGCGCATCCTCGATGTCGAGTCGCCGACTGCAGCGCTCGTCTTCTGCCGCACGCGCGCCGAGGTCGAGTTCCTCGCCGAGTCACTCAACGGTCGCGGCTACCGTGCCGAGGCGCTGCACGGTGGCATGGATCAGAAGCAGCGTGACCGAGTGATGAGCCGGCTTCGTTCGGAGAAGGCCGACCTCATCGTCGCTACCGACGTTGCGGCGCGTGGCCTCCACGTCGAGCAGCTCACGCACGTCGTCAACTACGACGTGCCGTCGGCGCCTGAGTCGTATGTGCACCGCATCGGTCGTATCGGACGCGGTGGGCGCGAGGGCGTCGCGATCACACTTGCCGAACCTCGGGAGCACCGTCAGCTGAAGACGATCGAGCGGGTCACCAAGAACAAGATCACCGTCCAGAAGGTGCCGACCGTCGCCGACCTGCACGCCCGCCGGCTCGAGGCTACCCGGGCTGCGCTCGAAGACATCCTGATCGCCGGTGACCTCGGCCATGTCGGTGTTGTCGTTGAGTCACTCACCGACGAGTACGACGTCATCGAGGTGGCCATGGCTGCCGTCAAACTGGCGCACGAGGCGGTGGCTGGGCCGGCCGACGAGGACGAGATCCCTGAGGCTGCTGCGTCGAGTGAGAGTGACTCGGGGCGAGGGAAGGACAGGGGCGACAAGGGCAAGGGTGGCAAGGGCAAGGGTGCGTCGAGCACGCGCGGGGAGCAGAAGGAGCGACCACGATCATCGGCCGGCGGTACCGCCCGGGTTTATGTCGGAGCTGGCCGTACGGGGGGCGTCCGACCGCAGGACCTCGTCGGCGCCATTGCGGGGGAGACGCGGCTGACCGGTCGCGACATCGGTGCCATCGAGATCACTGACCGTTTCTCGTTGGTCGAGGTGCCTGCCGACTCGGTCGACGAGGTCGTTGGCGCCCTGCGCGCCACTCGGATCAAGGGTCAGAAGGTGCAGGTCCGCCCTGACCGCGACGAGCCGTCGTCGTCTCGGCCGCCAGCGAGGTCGTCGGGTAAGCCGCCGTCGGTCTCTTCGGCGAAGTCGTCAGGAAAGTCAGGTAAGGCAAGTTCCCGGTCGCCAGCCAAGAGTTCGGGCAAGGCACCGCCCCGGCCGCGTGGCGGCCATTAGGAGAGGTACGGCAGACTCCAGGGTGCGCCGGGAGAGGGCGTAGAAACGACTGCATCGGAGGGGCCATGTCTGACAGCCACCGCATCTTGCTTCCCGCGGATGGGATCACCACGGTCCCGATCGCCGGAGAAGCGGTAACTGGTAAGAGTTCGTCGCAGGTGTCGTCGCCGTTTGACGGCGCCCGCCTCGGAGATGTGCCGCTACTCGGCGATGCAGAGGTGGCTAGGGCCGTTGCCGCCGCGAAGTCGGCGCTGCGCGATCAGCCGCTCGCGCCCTGGCAGCGCGCCGAGATCCTCGACAAGGCCGCAACCCTGCTGCGCGAACGCCAAGAAGAGTTCGCCCAGATCGTGGCGCACGAGGCGGCCAAGCCGATCAAAACCGCGCGCGTCGAGGCCGACCGCGCAGCCGGCACCTTCGCCTTCGCTGCCGTCGAGGCGCGCAAGCTTGCCGGTGAGGTGATCCCGCTCGCCGCAGCGCCTGGCGCTGACACCAAGGTGGCCTACACCATGCGGGTGCCGATCGGCGTCGTCGGTGCGATCAGCCCATTCAACTTCCCGCTCAACCTGGTGGCCCACAAGCTTGCGCCGGCGATCGCTGCCGGTTGCCCCGTCGTCCTCAAGCCAGCCGGGCAGACGCCGTTCAGCGCGATCGCCTTGGCCTGGCTGCTGATCGAGGAGTGCGGCCTTCCGGCGTCCTATCTTTCGGTCGTCACCGGCCCCGGCTCGGTCGTCGGCAACGCGATTGTCGACCACCCAGACATTGCGCTCATCACGTTCACTGGATCGCCTGAGGTCGGTTGGGGGATCAAGTCACGGGCACCGCGCAAACACGTCGGGCTCGAGCTCGGCAACAACGCGCCGGTCATCATTGCTGAGGACGGTGACTGGAAGAAGGCGGCCGACAAGATCAAGATTGCTGGCTTCTCACACGCCGGTCAGTCGTGTATCTCGACCCAGCGCATCCTCGTGCACCAGTCGGTCGCCGATGAGTTCACCGAGTACCTCGGGTCGCTGGTCGCGTCGCTCGTCGTAGGCGACCCGATGCGCGACGACACCGATGTGTCGGCGCTGATCTCGCCGAACGAGCGTGACCGCGTCAAGGGCTGGGTCGACGAGGCCGTCGCTCAAGGCGGTCGCATCGTGACCGGCGGCGACATCGACGCCAACGGCGTCCTCGTCCCCACCGTGATTGCGAACGCCAAGCCAGAGATGCAGGTCTGCATCAATGAGGTCTTCGGCCCGGTCGTTGCCATCCAGGCGATCGACTCTGTCGACGAGGGTCTGAAGATTGCCAACGATACGGCCTATGGCCTGCAGGCGGCGATCTTCACCAACGACATCTCGACGGCGTTCGAGGCGGTGCGTACCCTCGACTTCGGTGGCGTGCTCGTTAACGAGGTGCCTACGTGGCGCGCCGACCAGATGCCTTACGGCGGCGTTCGCGACTCGGGGAACACCCGCGAAGGCCCTGCCTACTCGGTGCAGGAGATGACCGAGACGCGTCTGGTCATCATCGAGACCGCCCGCTAACCCTCCCCCATCCACCCCAAGAACGACGCATTCACCCAGCTCTGGTGCAACAAACTCCCGGTTCATCCGGTGGATAACGTCTCAGCGTTGGGGTCGATGCCGAGCCGTCGGTAGGCCAGTTCGACGGCGCGCGAACGCGGGCCGAGCACCACCTGCAGCGACCGAAGCGTCGTTGCGCAGATGGCGGTGTCGACTGCGGCGACCATCGACGGCCTGGCGCTGGTTCCCAAAGCTTGGTGCGCCCAGTGCGGGAGCAGGTCTGTCGCGGCGCGGACGAGGACCTCGTAAGGGCCCCAGCCTCCGACCGGAAGGACGCGGCCGGGGAAGCGCAGGAACCGTGCGACTGCCCTGGCGTCGGGCCCGCCACCGACCTCGTCTCTGAATGAGTCGAACGCTTCAGCCAGCTCGCTCACGGTCGTTGGTGGGTCTTCGACACCGAGGGCTCGCGCAAGTTGGGCCATCTCAGCGACGTACTGGTCGACGTCCACCGTGCCGCGTCCGAACCGCTGGTAGGCGACGAGCATCGAGTCGGTCAGACCGATGTGCACCCACAGCAGCAGTCGGGGGTCCTGGGCCGAATAGGGACGTCCGTCGGGTGCGGTGCCCGAGACCCGCTCATGAACGCGGCTCACCATGGCTGCGGTCTGCTCGGCTTGAGTGCTGGAGCCGAAGGTGGACGTGGTGACGTAGAGGTTGGTGCGCTGCAGGCGACCTAGGGGGTCGGTGCGGTAGGTGGAGTGCTGCTCGACACCGGCGAGGGCCAGCGGGTGGCAGGCCTGAAGCAAGAGCGCCCGGGGGCCGCCGACGAGCGTGGCCAGCGAACCGTTCACCTGCCAGGCGGCGCTGTCCGGCCCGAACCATCCGGCGTCCCCCGGCGCTCCGATCGCCTTGACCCACGGGGGCTCGCCGTTGGGGTCGCCAGACAAGATGGTCCGGAACGTGCGACGGACGACGTCGCCTGCGGTGGTCAGGAGGGGCAGACTGCTCATCGGTCCAGGATGCCGATCTCTGGGCGATGCTGCAGGTCGAGGAGGGCGATGCACCCGAGCAATGTTCGAGTCCAAGCGGCGCTGGACGCGGCTGGCGTCACTGCCGACGTCCGCCGGCTGCCGGAATCAACGCACACTGCTGCTGCCGCCGCTGAGGTGCTGGGGTGCGAGATCGGGGCGATCGCGAACAGCCTCGTCTTCATGGCCGACCATTCCCCAGTCTTGGTGATGGCCAGTGGTGCAGCGAAGGTAGACACCCACCTGCTGGCCGAGGTCATCAGTGTGACTGAGGTGCGCAAGGCCACGCCTGAGGAGGTACGTGCTGCGACCGGGTTCCCGATCGGGGGAGTGGCACCCGTCGGACACCCTGGACCGCTGCCGACGTGGATCGACGTCGACCTCGAGCACTTCCCGGAGATCTGGGCCGCGGGCGGGACCCCGGACAGCATCGTCGGCCTGACCTACTTGGCTCTGGTGACCGCAACCGGCGGCACCCCCATCAGGGTCCGCTAGCCCGACGGCCGTCCCCCTTGAGTGCCACTTTCGGGCGTCGAGTGTGAAGCGCAGCGCTAACGTTCACGACATGGCGCGACTGGTCCTGCTCAACGGCCCGCCGGGGATCGGCAAGTCCACCGTTGCCGCCCGGTACGCAGATGAGCATCCGGGAACGCTCAACCTGGACGTGGACCGAGTGCGACACCTGATCGGTGGCTGGCGCACAGACTTCGTCGGCGTTGGCGCGATCGTCCGCCCAGTCGCAGAGGCGATGCTCCAAGCGCATCTCGCAGGAAATCGCAGCGTCGTGATGCCGCAGTACCTTGGCTCTACCGCCGAAGTCGGCGAGTTTGAGCGATTAGCCAACAGCGCTGGCGCCACATTCGTCGAGATCGTTCTGATGGCTGACCGTGATGAGTCGATCGCGCGATTCCTCCGCTGCACAGACGATGAATGGCGACAGGAGATTCAGCAAATCGTTGTCGACGATGGTGGGGACGCACACCTCCAGTGTCTCTACGACGACCTGCTCGACGGGCTCGCCGATCGTCCAGGTGCCGTGCTCGTCACGAGTCCTGATGGCGATGCCGACGTCACCTACGAGCGAGTCATGGCTCGGCTCGGACACTCGACGCGCTGAGGTGGCACCCTCAACTGACAGGCGGCGGGCGGTGGGGTTAGCTGCGGAGGGATCCTAGAACGTCGACGCCGACCCTCAAGAAATTCTTCCAGTTGCGCGGTTCTGGCGGGTAGAAGATGAACTCGGTGAACCCAAGCGGCGCGAACTTCTCGACGAGAGCTGGGACGGCACCTGGGTCACTCCAGGCATCGAACGCCTCGTCGAGGGCGAGCAGCGACCGCGTCAACGACTCAGGGTCGCGGCCAATCTCGGCCAGGTAGTCGTCCAGCATCGCGGTGCGCTCGCTGATCTGGCGGTGGAACTCGTCGACGTCGGTGATGTCGATCCACGCGTTCCACGTGTCGGCCATCCGCGCTGCCATCTTGGTGATGCGCGGACCGTTGCCGGCCAGTGCGATGGGAAGCCGTGGCTTCTGGACGCAGCCCGGAGCCATGGCGGCGTTCTCGTACTGCGTGAACGTGCCGCTGAAATCGCTGACGTCCTGGCGCAGCAGTCGGTCGATGACGTGCGTGCCCTCTTCGAGCCGGTCGACGCGCTCCTTGGCCGACATCTCAAAGGTCGGACGCCCCACCATCAGCTGGTCGTCCACCTGCCCACACCCCAGACCCAGCACGAAGCGACCGTTGCTCAGCTGGTCAACAGTCATGGCGAAGCGGGCGATCTGCACCGGGTCGCGCCACGTGAGGTTGGTGACCATCATCCCCAGCTCGAGATTCTCAGTCTCGGTCGCCAGCGCCCCGAGCGTGACCCAAGGGTCGAGCAGTGGAGCGCTGCGCTGGCGCCAGTCGCCCAGGGTGTCGCCGATCCAGGCGGTGTCGAACTCGGTGTCCTCCATCCGGAGCGCAAGATCCTGGCCATGCTCAGGGTCGCGGGGGAGTACGTAGACACCGAACGAGAGGTCTGGCATGTCCGTGATCGTGCCACAGTCGCCGTCGTGGACACTGGTACCCATGCGTCTTCGAATCTCCGGTGTTGCAGTCGTCGTCGGCTCGGCCTTCCTCTTGGGCGTGAGCGGCGCCATGACGGTTCCGGCCACCGGATCGGACTCGACGGCCAGGGCTGAACCAAAGGTGTCCCGCCTCGTGGCCGTCGGCGACATCGCCTGCGACCCCAACAGCCCCTACATCGACACCCGCGGGCAGTGCCAGCAGGCCCGGGTCGGTTCGCTGGTCAAGAGGATGGTTCGGCGGGGAGCCGACGAGTTCGTCACGCTCGGCGATGCCCAGTACGAGTACGCGAAGTATCGCGCCTTCATGGCCGAGTTCGACCCAGCGTTTCGCGCGGTGCGTCCGGTGACGTGGGCTGTCGCCGGCAATCACGAGTACTACACCAAGAATGCGCGCGGGCACTTCCGCTACTGGGGCAAGCATGCTGGCACCCGCAAGCACCCGTGGCGAACCTTCACGCCGGTCCCCGGTTGGCGCGTGGTACTCCTTGACTCCAACTGCGAGCACGTCGGTGGCTGTGGGCCGAAGTCGCGTCAGGGCAAGTGGCTGCGCAACATGCTGGCAAACAGCAGCCGAACCTGCACCGTGGCGATGTGGCACCACCCGCTGCAGACGTCAGGTGAGTACGCCGGCAATGAGGACACCCGTTCCCGCGCCCTCAAGCTCTGGAAGATGGCCAACGCCGGTGGCGTCGACCTCGTGCTCAACGGCCACGACCACATCTACGAACGTTTCGCCAAGCGCAGCGACATCCAACAGTTCGTCGTTGGCACGGGTGGAAAGAACCATTACGACATCACCACCAAGGCGCCCGGCAGCCGGAAACGCGTCAACGACCGCTACGGCGTTCTGCGCCTCGATCTGTCCAGTGATGGCACCTACCGGCACGCGTTTGTCACGGTGTCGGGGAACGTCCTCGACGCCGGCCAGGTCAACTGCACCAACGAGCCGGCCGCCTAACCCTCGGTCAGCTTGCGGCAGCGCGTGCTTGTCGAACCAGTGACGTATCAGCGCCTTCGTCGATCACCTTGAAGCCCCGGCGATCGAGGGTGACGAGGTCGGGCGCAACGAGCGCGCATGCCGACACCCTCACACTGCGCGGCATCGAGTGTTAGGGCTGCCTTGTTCATCACGCTGCCTCATGCCCCGGAACGGGGATGTCGTTTCGTCGAGCGCAGCTCTGGTTGCGCCGGTGTGCCTGAAGGTCGTCGGCGACGATCGTTACGGACTGAAGGCCACCAGCGGCCGGACGTCCGGTTCGTGAGTCGATGAGGTGGCGACGTTCCTGGTTGCCCTGGATCCACCTCCGCCGTCCGGTCGACGACGTCGCTGCAGCTTCCCGATCGGAGCTGCAAGACGGCCAGGGTGACAGTGGGGTCGCGCGGTCCGTCGACGTTCCAGCCCTTACCGATGCCACCCAGGGTCGATGGGAGCAGCGCCGAGGCTGATGGCTCTGTTGTTGGAGTCGATCGTCGGTCGCCATCTGCCGCCGGGCAGGACGTCCGCGCGGGGCAGCGGTTCAACGGCGCCAGCGGTTTCGACCTCAGCAAAGGTGCTGTCATAGCCCACCGCCAGCAGGCGGTCGAGGATGCGGGGGTCGAAGAGACCACCCGTAGCCCGGTACGCCTGGTGTGCGGCCCCGACGATCGCCGCACACTCCGGGGTCACCTCGTGTGAGCTTGCCGGGTCGGCGTTGACCCGCGTCAGGCCGCTCCCCTCGTCGAACCGGTGCAGGAGCGCTGCACCTGTCCAAACAGGGTCTCCGCCCGTGCTCGTGTTCGATGCCGGAGGGTTGTTGGCCGGTGCCGGAGCCGGAGCCGATGCGGGAGCGGGAGCTGATGCGTCGTCCGAGCCAGACCCCGTGGTGCTCACGCTGACTGTGCTCTGGCTGACCTGCTGCGGCTTGCCGCAGATGCCGTCGAGCAGCTTGCGAGGCTGGTTCGAACGTGAGTCGAGCCGGGAGAGCTGACGGGTGAGGGCCCGAACGGCTGTCGGGTCGGTGGTGGCGTCGGTAGACGCCGCTGGGGCGGCTGCCTCCGCCTCAGTGGATGAGTGCCCGACACGGAAAGAGGGCGAACCCGGCTCCAGCGAGGGTGACCGTGGCAACGGTGAGGATGGTGGCGATGCGGCGGGTGCGGCTCATGGCTACTCCTTTGGTGGGACAGATCCACCATCGCGCAGTTGGCGCCCCCCGCTTAGGTCATTAACCTCGCCTTAGGGTCAGCCACAGATAGGCACAACAGTGACCCGATCAGGGAGGGGTAATGGCCCGTAAGTCAGGGGCTCCTCGGTGGTTTGAGGACATCCCGTGGCGGGTGAGTTATCGAATGCGCTGGCTCGGTTTGGTCTTCTTTGGACCAGCTCAGCTCGATGACGATGCCGACCCGCTGAAGCGGCTCAAGCGTGAGAGGCAGCGCCGGTTCGCTGTCCGGGCCGCGCGTAAGCGGCTATCGGACTGACCGGCGACCTGCTGTACATCTGTGGGGTGAGTGACGGGACTTGAACCCGCGGCCCCCTGGACCACAACCAGGTGCTCTACCAGCTGAGCTACACCCACCACGGCCGTATTGGCCGAGGCAGAGTCTAGCGGCGCCGGCGATCGGCTCCGAATCGGCTCAGGCCGGAGGAGGCTCCGGCGCTGCCTCGGCCGGCTCAGAGAATGTGGCCGCGATCGCCTTGGCTGTGGCGGAGTCGGGCCCAGGCGGCGGGACGAAGACGGCTGCCCGGTAGTAGGCAAGCTCGTTGATCGACTCGGTGATGTCGGCCAAGGCCCGGTGTCCGCCATGCTTGGCCGGGGCCTGGAAGTAGGCGCGGGGGTACCAACGTCGGGACAGCTCCTTGACCGACGAGACGTCGATCATTCGGTAATGCAAGAAACCGTCGAGCGACGCCATGTCGCGGGCGATGAAGTTGCGGTCGGTAGCGATCGAGTTGCCGGCCATCGGGGCCTTGCGGGGCTCGGTGACGTACTGGTGGATGTAGTCGAGTGCCTGCTCTTCGGCCTCAGCCAGTGTGATGCCGGCTGCGAGCTCGTCGAGGAGTGCCGACTTGGTGTGCATGTTGCGGACGAAGTCGTCCATCTGGTCAAGGGCAGCATCGGGTGGCTTGATCACGACGTCGACGCCTTCGCCCAGCACGTTGAGCTCGTCATCGGTGACGAGGACGGCCAACTCGATCAGGGCATCGTGGACGAGGTCGAGCCCAGTCATCTCGCAGTCGACCCAGACCATGTGTGTAGCGCTCATGGGGACGAAGGCTAGCGGGCCGCTCCGACAGCCGGCTCATGCCTCGATGATGACGTCCTCGACGGGGCGGCGCGGCGTGGCTGGGGCGGCCGGGGCGTAGCCGATCCGGAAGAGCATCTGCGGGAAGCTGATCGGCTGGTCGGGGTCGCGCACCAGCCAGCGAAGCCCGGGTGCCTCGAGCGGCTGGTTGGCGTACGTGGCCACCAGGCCTTCGACGGTGGCGACCAGCAGTACCCGCTGAATCGCCTGCCCGGCCGCCACCCAGCTTGCGCGGTCATCACGGCCGGTCGTGAGGACGGCGAGGGTTGGGTCGCTCTCGAAGACAGCAAAGCCGCGGCCGGAGATCACGCGGCCGGGGGCCAGGTCGCGGTGAGGGGTGGACGGGCTCTGCGGGATGGGGCCGAGGGCGTCGGCTGGCACGCCGTCCGGCCGGCTGTCATCAACGCCCGTCCACTTCCGCGCCTCGGCCATCACTTCTGGATCGGTCGTGGCGTCGGCATCATGGATCAGGTCGACGAGTCGGCGTCGCTCGGCTGCATCAGTGACCGGGTAGAAGATCGCACCCTCTTGGCTTGCGGCCTCAGCCAGTGCTTCGAGCACGGCTGGTGGCACGGGACGGTCCTCGTAGGGGAGGCGGTTGGTGTGCCGGTGCG
Source organism: Actinomycetes bacterium (assembly GCA_027118455.1). Lineage (GTDB taxonomy): Bacteria > Actinomycetota > Actinomycetes > JAHEKZ01 > JAHEKZ01 > JAHEKZ01. The sequence continues at coordinate 3,561 of JAJAYZ010000061.1, read as the reverse complement.
GGATAGCGGCAAAGAGCTCGTCGACCATCCCGGTGGAGGACGCCTGGCCGTGCAAGTCGATGACCGCGACGTGGAGGGGGTCGTCCGCGTTCGGAAAGATCGTCGTCGTGCTGGTGTGTCCAAAGTGTTCGGCGGCCAGTCGCAGGTTGAGTAACGCAGCACCGCATGACATCAGCAAGGCGCGGCCGTCTGGATCTTGCGCCTGAAGCTGCCTGCTCGCGTCTCCGTACAGGTGGATGACGTCATCGTCAATTCGGAAAAGCCAGGGTTGAGTGTTGTGCACCGATGGCGCTGCGACCGCTGCGGCGATGAGCTGCCGCAGCAAAGCAGGGGTCAAGCTCGACGTCGACGCGATCATGACGGCCCAGTCCCTGGTCGCACCACCAGCACGGGGCACTGCGCGTGGTGCAAGAGCGATCTGCTCGTCGATCCGAGGAGCATGCTGGCGAAGCCGCCGTGGCCACGGGATCCGACGACGACCAGCGCAGCCCCGCGGGAGGCATCCGCCAGAACTTTGGCAGGACGTCCCCGACGCAGCCGCTGCTCCACCTGCACGTCCGGGTACTTCTCGCCAAGGCCAACTACTGTCTCGGCCATTGCGCGGAGCTCATCGGAGTGCACCTCTTCGAGGAGCAGGACGTCGGGCATCACGACGCCGGCGGTGTCATAGGAGGGAGCGTTCCAGACGTGCAGAAGGGTCAGCCCCGCGCGACGCAGCGAAGCCTCTTCGAACGCCAAGTGCGTGGCGTCCACCGACAGTTCTGAGCCGTCGATACCAACCACGACGCGTCCCGCTTCGAGGCCGGGTTCATCGGCTTGATGCGAGGGCACGACTGCAACGGGGCAAGGAGCATGCGTGACGATCTGCTGGGTGACCGAACCGAGGATGAACTCCGTGACCCGGTCGAGGCCCGAACTTCCGACGACAACGAGAGTGGCGTGCTCGGCGGCGTCGAGTAGCGCCGCAGCCGGAGTACCGGGATAGAGCGACCCGTTGACGGACACGTCGGGAGCCCTTGCCTGGAGCCGGGTGACCGCGTCGTCGAGAACGGCCTGCGCTGCGTCCCGGATGCGGTCGTCGGAGAGCCCGACGGGAGCCGGCCCCAGGCCCACGGGCGGCAGTGGGATCGACCAACTGTGTATGACTTCGAGGGGCGCGTGGCGGCGGGCGGCGACGTCTAGGGCCCACGCGGCAGCGGTGAACGCCTGTTCTGAGCCATCGACACCAACGGCAACGGCAGGACGGTTTGACATGGCATTCCTCCAATGGGGACATCTTCAGGATCACGGCCGGGGGCGGCTGCTGGCAGGGACGTTGGTCCCGAGTAGGACCGGCGAAAGTCACCGGAGATGCCGGTTCGGCTGTCGCCGATGGCCTCAAGACATCAAAACGCGCCCCCGGCACGATTCGAACGTGCGGCCAACTGCTTAGAAGGCAGCTGCTCTATCCACTGAGCTACGGGGGCGGGACGTGCGGAATTCCTTGTGGGAAACCCTTGAGACCCTGCCGCGATTGGTTGTGATCGGGGCGGATCAAGTCTAGGGGAGGGATCAACGGCCGATTTGGAGCTCTGGCGGTGGTTCGCGCACACGTTCGTGGTCTTCGGCTGGCTTTCGGGCGTGCTTGATCTGAGGAGCCTGCGTGGAGTGTGAGGCGGGGGAGTCAGGCAGCCACTTGGGGCGGCGCCTGTTGTCGGTCGATCGCCCGTTGCCAGGTGTGACGTGCCCAGGCGTTCTGCGCGAGCGCAGCCAGCAGAACTACGACGGTCTGGTTGTGCAATCCCCAGGCGGGGAGTCGCCGGTTGTAGAAGGCGCGTTCGAACTGCGCATTGAGCGATTCGGTGTCGGCGCGCATGCCGTAGACGCGGGAGTAGTCGGGGTCCGTTGGAGGTAGGACGCGGAGGTAGTCGCTGCGGTTGAACTTGTGCGCCTTGTCGGTCGCGGTCGGGGTGAGCGGTTCCCACCAGTCGTGCACGGTGTCGTGGGATCGACAGGTCAGGGTGTGGCGAGCGTAGAACGTCCAGCTGCCGTCGGGTTTGCGGTCTCGTTTGGTCTGGTGGCGTGGGACTTCGACGAAGTCGAGGCTTCCGTCTGCGGTCACGACCCGTTCGTAGATCGCGCCACCAGCCGCGTACAGGGCGTGCCCACCGCACTGTTCTGTCCACGCTGTTCGTGCTCGGCTGGGTGGGAGCTGGGCCGCGGCGTGGCCGTACTTGCCGATCACGATGCCTCCACGCTCTTTGCTCTTGCGGCGAGCGGGGGCGATGTGCCAAATAGTTTACCGCCCCGACCCCCGACTCTTGGCCCGGACTGTTGTTGGGACGTCGCTATTTGTAGCGATGGTTCTTCTCCGCGTGGCCAGCGGGGCGACTACATTTCTTGCCCCCCATGTTGCGGTGACCGCAAAGGGGTTCGGTCGCGCTTGTCGATGGCGTCTTGACCGCTGACGGCCTAGTGGTCTGTGCTCTCTCGGGTTCGCAGGCGGGGGTATGTTTCGCCTCTGCCGTTCGCTTGGGAAGCTGCTCTGTCTCGGCCGCGTTACGACGGGCGTAGTTGGCTTCTCTCAATGCCCGCTGGGCGTCGCTCTTGCTCACCAGCCCAGCCTAAGCTACTGAGCTAGCAGGTGTTCTTCCACGACCAGCTGCCCGGTATTGTGGCGCATGACCCGCTCAATGCAGGCGGCCACCTGCAGGAGCCGAAGCTTCAGCCGGCTTAGCGGGTCGCTGACCGGCTCCCATGGCGAGGAGGCCTTTGGCGTGAAACGTCCCGTCTCGCGGAAACAACTTCCAGATACTGGCCTATCTACTTCCACGGCTCGCTTTTACCCTCGTCATCCTGCAGGTCGGGCGCTTCACCTGGAGTTTTCCGCACGTCCTACGGGGGCGGGACGTGCGGGATTCCTTGTGGGGGAATCCTGCTGGACCCTGCCGCGGCCCTTGCGGGCGTTGGCCGGTCAAGTCTACGGGGGTGATCATCGGTCGATTTGGTGCTCTGGCGGTGGTTCGCGTGCCCGTTCGTGGTCTTCGGCCGGTTTTCGGGCGTGTTTGATCTGAGGAGCTTGTGTGGAGTGTGCGGTGGGGGAGTCAGGCGGCGACTTGGGGCGGTGATTGTTGTCGGTCGATCGCCCGTTTCCAGGTGTGGCGGGCCTAGGCGTTCTGGGCGAGCGCAGCCAGCAGAACTACGACGGTCTGGTTGTGCAGTCCCCAGGCGGGGAGGCGCTGGTTATAGAAGGCGCGCTCGAACTGCGCATTCAGCGATTCGGTGTCGGCTCGCATCCCGTACACACGGGAGTAGTCGGGGTCCGTCGGGGGAGGACGCGGAGGTAGTCGCTGCGGTTGAACTTGTGCGTCCGGTCAGTTGCGGTCGGGGTGAGTGGCTCCCACCAGTCGTGCACCGTCTCGCTCGAGCGGCAGGTCAAGGTGTGTCGAGCGTAGAACGTCCAGGTGCCGTCGGGTTTGCGGTCGCGTTTAGTGTGGTGTGGTGTGTCTTCGAAGAAGTTGAGGCTTACCTCGGCGGGGACAACCCGCACATATAGCGCGCCCCCCGCTGCGGACACAAAGT
>JAJAYZ010000060.1 GCA_027118455.1 Actinomycetes bacterium | reverse complement strand
TGCGCAATATTCCCCACTGCTGCCTCCCGTAGGAGTCTGGGCCGTGTCTCAGTCCCAGTGTGGCCGGTCGCCCTCTCAGGCCGGCTACCCGTCGTCGCCTTGGTGGGCCATTACCCCACCAACTAGCTGATAGGCCGCGGGCCCATCCCTGACCGAAAAACTTTACAACCTCAACGATGTCGTCGAGGTTCGTATCCGGTATTAGCCCCGGTTTCCCGGAGTTATCCCAGAGTCAGGGGCAGGTTGCCCACGTGTTACTCACCCGTTCGCCACTAATCCCCAGGGCAAGCCCTGGTTCATCGTTCGACTTGCATGTGTTAAGCACGCCGCCAGCGTTCGTCCTGAGCCAGGATCAAACTCTCCGTGAAAAAACTTTGAGTTTCTGCAGCCAGTCAATGACTGACAACAGTGATCCCACAACTCACCCCGAAGGGAAAGTTGGTTCTCGTTTTGCTCGTGTCCACCAGACGGGGTCTGGCGTCACAAGCGCCAAATGCTTGGCATTGCTGTTTGACACACTGTTGAGTTCTCAAGGTTCGAGCGCGCAGTGAAGCGGGCCGTTTCCGGCCGTTTTCAGGGCAACCCGGTCAGGCTATCACGCCCGACGGTGCGGTCCAAACCGGTGATTCTGGTTTCTGGCTGGGGCCGATCCCGTTGCCGGTGCGGTCCGTGGTTCCAGGCTGCAAAAGCTAGCACGGTGTGTGCTGGGCTCATTACGCGGGGTCAGACCATTCCTGCAAACCGAGATGGTCGCTGTGACCGACTTCGTAGGTTGGCCGAGGGCCGCTGTCCGGAGTCGGAGCGCCCCACGACCAGCCATAACATCTGTTCCTCGTGGAGTGCGTCGCAGACACTATGGCGGGAACTTGAACGAGGTCAAATCGACACAGGACAGCCGCGCCAGCGCGCGAAGACGCGGTTAGACCACCTCGACACCGGCGATGGCGCGCTTGCCCCGCCTGAGGATGAGCCAGCGCCCATGGACAAGATCGTCAGCCCCCGGACGCCATTCGGCATCGGTCAACCGCACGTTGTTGACGTAGGCACCACCCTCGTCGATCGCCCGGCGTGCCGCTGATTTGCTCGCGGACAGCTCGGTGGCCACCAACAGGTCGACAACGAGCGGCAACTCTCCGGCGGGGACTCTGACGTGCGGAGCCTCCGTGAGGGCAGCTCCCAGCGTTCCTGAGTCAAGCGAGGCGAGCTCGCCCTTGCCGAAGAGTGCAGCGCTCGCCGCCTGCACGCTTGCCGTGTGCTCGACGCCGTGTACCAAGGTGGTGACGTCTTCGGCCAGGGCACGCTGCCCGGAGCGCAGCTGCGGACGCTCGGAGGTGTCAGCCTCGATGGCTTGGATCTCTTCACGGTCGCGAAAGGTCACCCGGCGCAACAACGAGGGCACCATCGTGTCCTCGGTGTTGATCCAGAACTGGTAAAAGGAGTAGGGCGATGTGAGAGCCGGATCGAGCCAGACGGCTCCCCCTTCACTCTTGCCGAACTTCTGGCCGTCTGACTTCGTCAGCAAAGGAGTCGTCAGCGCGTGGACATGCCCACCGGTAACCCGCCTGATCAGGTCAACACCGGCCGTGATGTTGCCCCACTGGTCCGAGCCACCGATCTGGAGCGTGCAGTCGTTTCGGCGGAAGAGTTCGAGATAGTCATTTGACTGGAGCAGTTGGTAGCTGAACTCGGTGTAGCTGATCCCGCTGGACGCCAGGCGCGCGGCGACCGCCTCTCGGTCGAGCATGCGGTTCACCGAAAAATGCTTTCCGATGTCGCGGAGCAGTTCGATGGCTGACATGGACTGCGTCCAGTCGAGGTTGTTCACCAGCTCGGCCGACGCATCGTGCTGGGCAGAGAAGTCGAGGAACTGCGAGAGCTGCCCACGAATGCGGTCGACCCAGCTGGCGACGAGCGGCGGGTCGTGCAACTGGCGTTCGCCACTGGTACGCGGATCCCCAATCAACCCGGTCGCACCACCCACCAGGGCGAGCGGACGGTGGCCGGCCTCCTGAAAACGGCGGAGGGTCAAGACCTGGAGGAGGTGTCCGACATGCAGGCTGGGCGCCGTCGGGTCGAACCCGCTGTAGAGGGTGCGAGATCCAGTGCGGAAGTGCTCAGCAAGGGCACCTTGGTCGGTGCTCTGCGCGATGAGTCCACGCCAGGCCAGGTCGTCGATGATGTCGGAGATCACTCGATCATCTTGGCGTATCGATCGAAAGCCCCCGATAGCGACTGACCGTTGAGTCATTCTTGATCCACCATCGCCACTGTCGATCCGTCGCCCGGCGTATACCCACCCGAGGTCCAGTGCCGACGTCAGAAGGTGTCAATCTCCCGCCCTTCGGCCTGGACAGTAGGAGCTCAGGGCCGTCGGCGATCAGATCGCGACCGTTGGCTGATCAGGTGATGCGCAGGCTCGCGGTCAGGTTGGCCGGTCCCCTGGCCAACTCGCTGTCGCTTCGCGCAGCGGGCCGGCGCTCGCCCGCGATGGCGTCTCCCTCCACCACCTCACCGGCTCGCAGCAGGACGGCAGATGCCTCTCCGCCTGGTCCACACACGACGTTCGCGCACCAGCGCATGCCGTAGACGAAATACACGTAGAGCCTCCCTGGTGCAGCGAACATCGCTGCGTTCCGCTGCGTGCAGCCACGATGCGCATGAGAGGCCGGCTCACTGCCCACGCCTCTGTAGGCCTCCACCTCGTTGATCCGCACGCAGACAGCACCGGCGGCGGTTCGGTGGGTGAGCAGGTCCCCGAGCAGAGTCGGAGCGACATCCTCCGCCGGCCTATCGAGATCGGTGCGCTTGAACTTCACGATGATCGGCCAGACGCTGCGACGTCAGCGCCCCCGCAGGATGGCCCACGCTGTGCTGTCGGCCACCTCGTCGCGGGCCGCCTCGAGCTGCTCCTGCACGCGCGCAGGAGCGGTCCCCCCGAATGATGAGCGGGCATCGAGGGCGCCCCGGACGGTGAGAACCTCGCGCACATCTGGGGTCAGGAGTGGGGACACTCCAGCCAGGTCAGCATCGGTGAGCTCCCAGAGCTCGACACCTCGCTCATCACAAAGCCGGACGCACGACCCGGAGAGTTCATGGGCCTTGCGGAACGGGACGCCTTGGCGCACCAACCACTCAGCAACGTCTGTAGCGAGAGCATGTCCGGCGGGCGCCGCTTCGGCCATGCGCTTCACGTCGAAGGTGAGCGTGGCGATCATGCCGCTCACTGCTGGCAGCAGGACGGTCAACGTGTCAATACTGTCGAAGACGGGTTCCTTGTCTTCTTGGAGGTCGCGGTTATAGGCGAACGGCAGACCCTTGAGGACCGTGAGGACCGTCACGAGGTTGCCGACCAACCGCCCCGACTTGGCTCGGGCCAGCTCGGCAATGTCAGGGTTGCGCTTCTGCGGCATGATCGAGGACCCGGTCGCATACGCATCGTTGAGTGTCGCCCAACCGAACTCTTTGGACGTCCACAACACCACTTCTTCGCCAAGTCGTGACAGGTGGATGCCGATCAACGCAGTCGAGAAACCGAATTCGGCGACGAAGTCACGATCGCTGACGGCGTCGATGGAGTTGGCGCAGGCATCGTCAAAGCCCAGTTCGCGCGCTGTCTCCTGCGGATCGAGCGGCAACGTCGAACCGGCAAGCGCGCCGGCACCCAAGGGTGAGTACGCGGACCGCCTGTCCCAGTCTTGAAGTCGGCTGACGTCGCGGCTCAGGGCATGCACATGCTTGAGTAACTCATGGGCGAACGACACCGGCTGCGCCCGCTGTAGGTGGGTGAACCCTGGTGCGGCGCTCTCGACATGACGTTCGGCCTGCTCGAGCAAAGCCGCTTGGAGGTCGGCCAGAAGCTCGGTGAGCTCGCGGGCTTGGGCGCGGAGGTAGAGCCGCAGATCGGTGGCGATCTGGTCGTTGCGGCTTCGGCCGGCTCGCAGCTTGCCGCCGAGGACGCCGAGCCGCTCGACGAGACCCCGTTCAAGAGCTGTATGAACGTCCTCATCGGCAACCGTTACGACGAAGGCACCCGACCGGACGTCCTTCTCCAAGGCGTCCAACGCCCCGAGCATCTCGGTGAGCTCGCTCTCGCTGAGCAGCCCGGCGCGATGGAGGACGCGGGCGTGTGCCCGTGAACTCTGCAGGTCGTATGGGGCCAGCCGCCAGTCGAAGTGAATGCTGACGCTGAGCGCTTGCAGAGCATCGGATGGCCCCGCGCTGAACGCCCCGCCCCAGAGCCGCAGCGGGGCACCGTCGCCTGCTGGCGCGGCATCAGTCATCAATGATCTCCTCCGAGTGCTGGTCGCGTCGAGCCGCGATTCGGCTGGACATGCCCCAGATCGAGACGAAGCCTTTGGCCAAGGTCTGATCGTAGGTGTCGCCGGTGTCGTAAGTCGCCAGTTCGAAGTCGTACAGACTCTCGTTGCTGCGGCGACCAGTGACGACAGCTCGACCTCCATGAAGCGTCATCCGGATTTCGCCCGTCACATGCTTCTGGGATTCCTGCACGAAGGCGTCCAGCGACCGCTTGAGCGGTGAGAACCAAAGTCCGTCGTAGACGAGCTCGCCCCATCTTTGGTCGGTCTGCCGCTTGAACCTGGCGAGGTCTCGCTCCATCGTGACGTTCTCGAGCTCCATATGGGCGGTAATCAGCGCCATCGCGCCAGGTGCTTCGTAGACCTCGCGGCTCTTAATCCCAACGAGGCGGTCTTCCACCATGTCGATCCGGCCGATGCCTTGAGCACCGGCACGGGCATTGAGCTGCTGGATGGCCTTGAGCATCGTGACTTGACTTCCGTCGATGGTGATCGGGACACCGTGCTCGAAGCCGATGACGACCTCGTCCGGGTCGCGCTCGATGCCAGGGTCGGACGTGTACCCGTACACATCCTCGATCGGTCCGTTCCAAATGTCCTCGAGGAACCCCGTCTCGCAAGCACGACCCCAGACGTTCTGGTCGATCGAGTAGGGCGACTTCTTGTTGACGTCGATCGGGAGCCCGCGGCGCTCAGCAAACTCGATCGCCTTGTCACGGGTCATCCCTGAGTCACGGACCGGCGCGATGACGTCCAAGTCTGGCGCCAACGCACCGATTCCCACCTCAAAGCGCACCTGGTCGTTGCCCTTGCCCGTGCAGCCGTGCGCCACCGTGGTCGCGCCGTACTCCTGCGCCGCCCAGACCAGGTGCTTAGCAAGCACCGGACGCGAGAGCGCTGACACCACCGGGTAGCGGTCCATGTAGAGAGCATTCGCCTGCAATGCAGGGAGGCAAAAGTCGTTGGCGAACTCCTCCTTCAGATCGAGAACAACAGACTCGGCAGCGCCACAGGCCAGCGCGCGCTCCCGAATGACCTCCATGTCCTCGCCACCCTGGCCCACATCACCGGCGACGGCGATGATGTCGGCATTACGCTCCTCGGCGATCCAGCCGATCGCCACTGATGTGTCGAGCCCACCGCTGTAGGCCAGAACAATGCGTTCCTTCATGACGATCTCCTGTTGCGTGATGATGGGCTGGCTGGTGATGGACTGGGTAGGGACTCGGTTCGCGCGCTCTCGGCAGCGGCAAGCAGCTCTGCTGCGACGACGGCACCGCCGTCGGGGCTCTTGGCGACCAACATGACGGTGTCGTCTCCGGCGATGGTCCCGATCACGCTGGTCAGCAGGCTGTGGTCGATGGCCGAGGCAAGAAAGTGCGCCCCACCAGGAGGCGTCCGCAGCACAACGAGGTTCGCTGAGTGATCGGCCGAGACCAGCAGCTCGCCGAGCCGTCGAGTCAAGCGCTCCATCGCGGCGTGGTCCTCGCCTGCGGGGACCAGCACGCGTGATCCACCCTCGGGGGCGACGGCGTACACCAGGTGACCATCGGCAGTGCGGACCCGAACAGCCCCAAGCTCGTCGAGGTCGCGAGACAGCGTCGCCTGCGTCACGTCAACGTCGTCGCCGGCCAGCAGCCGCGCCAGGTCGGCCTGCGACCTGACCTCGTGGGCCGTCAGGAGATCGATGATCCGCTGTTGGCGTGCAGCTTTGGTCTTCGGGACGGTCATCAGATGACCTCCTCGTGCTTAGCCGCGGGCTCGACGACGTCGTCGGGCACGACCAGCGTGCCGACGCCAGCGTCGGTAAAGACCTCTAGGAGAAGCGCGTGGGGTAACCGGCCGTCGAGGACGTGCGCCTGTCGTACTCCCCCATCGACAGCCGCCAGGCATGCCGTGAGCTTGGGAATCATCCCCCCGCTCAATGTGGGGACCAAGGCCCTGAGCTGTTCAGCGGTGATCTGGCTGATGATCTCGGTCGTGTCCGGCCAGTTCGCATAGACGCCAGGCACGTCGGTCAGCATCACCAGCTTGCGGGCACTTAGCTCGACGGCAAGCGCCGCGGCCGCGGTGTCGGCATTGATGTTGTACGTCGCGCCGTCGAGTCCACGTGCCACGCTCGAGATCACCGGGACCAACCCGTCGCCGAGAACGGTGCGGACGAAGTCTGCGTCGACTGATACGAGGTCGCCGACCTGCCCGAGTTCAACCTGCGATCCGTCGTGAAGTGCGGTGCGTCGCCGAGCGATGAAGAGGCGTGCGTCCTCCCCCGACAGCCCGACGGCTAGCGCGCCATGCTGGTTGATGTGACTGACCACCTGGCGCTGGACCTGTCCGGTGAGCACCATGCGGACTACATCCATCGCCTCCGGGGTGGTCACCCGCAGACCGCCGACAAACTCAGACTCGACGCCGAGCCGGTCGAGCATCTGCGAGATCTGCGGGCCACCACCGTGAACGACAACGGGACGTAGTCCGACTCGCCGGAGGAATACGATGTCGGACGCGAACGACTCTTGAAGGTCTTCGTCAACCATGGCGTTGCCGCCGTACTTCACGACAACGGTCGCACCGCTGAACTCTTCGAGCCAGGGCAGCGCCTCGGCGAGTGTTGCCGCCTTCATTGTTGCTCCCCCATCGGCGGAGTCAGCGGCGTGAGTGAGGTGAGTGAAAACCGGAGGCGTCACTGAGATGGTCATGTGCAGTGGGCCGAGTTCTCGTGGACGTATGCAGTCGTGAGGTCGTTGGTCCACACCGATCCCTGTGCCGATCCGGCACCGAGGTCGATCTCGACGCTAGCCCTGGCGGCGGACAGATCGATCACCAGGCTCTCGGTCACCGCTGCTCCCTTCGCTGCAACGGGTACGCCATTCATGACGACCGAGAGTGCCCCGGGCTCAAAGGCCGCGTCGGTCGTGCTAGCGGCGGCAAGCACACGTCCCCAGTTCGGGTCCTCGCCGTGAATCGCACACTTGAACAGGTTGCTGCGCGCTACCGATCGAGCAACGGCCACGTCTTCGCCCTCTGATGCTGCGCCCGTGACAGTGATTTCGATCTGTTTGCTGGCCCCTTCGGCGTCGGCCAGCAGTTGGAGAGCGAGGTGGCGACAGACATCGGTCAGCAGTCCGACGAAGCTCTCCTCGTCCAGGTCACGCCCAATCATCACACCGGACGCCCCGCTAGCCATCACGATCCCGGTGTCGTTCGTCAACATGCAGCCGTCGGAGTCAAGTCGGTCGAACGTTCGTGACGTTGCTGTGCGCGGTGTGGCGTCTGCACCACCAGCTCGGCCCAGATGCGCAACCGCTGAATGGACGCCGCTGGTGAGCTTGTCCATCGGTAGTCGCACAGCAATCAACCCGGTCGAGCAGACGGCAACCTCGTCGACGTCGCAGCCGAGGCCGTCGGCCACGACCCGTTGCGTCCACGTCACCGGTGCAGCCCTGACGCGGTTTCGGGTGAGAACAGCAGCAGCGTTTAACTCTGGACCGTCGTTGACGACGAGAGCGGCGACCCCGGACGCGCGAAACCCTCGCGAGGTGGTGACTCCACCTGACGTGGCGTCCCCCGTCACGGCGCCACCCCCTCGGCGACGAGCCCGGCCCCTTCGTCGAGGCCGAGCACAATGTTGGCGTTCTGGACGGCCTGACCAGCCGCGCCCTTGACTAGGTTGTCGATGGCGCTGACCACGACGACTCGCTCGGCGACGGTGTCTACGGCGACCTGCAGGTGCACCGAGTTGCTGCCGAGTACGTCGGCAGTGCGCGGCCATTGGTCATCGTCCAGAACGCGGACGAACAGCTCATGCTGGTAGTTGTCGAGTAGACACTGGCGAACGTCGTCGGTCGTGACGCCCGACGCGCAGGGAGCCGAGGTCGTCGCCAGGATCCCCCGCGGCATCGGGGCGAGAACGGGAGTGAACGAGACCGGTAGCGGCGTTCCGGCTGCGCGGCTCAACGTCTGCGCCATCTCAGGTGTGTGTTGGTGGGATCCGCCTACTTTGTACGCCGACAGCGACCCCATGACTTCAGAGCCCAGCATGGTGGCTGACGCGCTGCGTCCGGCACCCGACGTCCCGGACGCCGCCACCACAACGACATCGCGCGGCACGGCTAGGCCGTCAACGAGTAGCGGCGCCATCCCCAGAGCGACCCCCGTCGGGTAGCAACCGGGGTTCGCGATCTGACGAGACTTGGCGATCAGGGCTCTGGCGCCTGGCAGCTCGGGCAGTCCGTAGGTCCACTCGCCGGTATAAGGCGTATCCGACCCGTAATAGGTCACCCATGCGTCGGGGTCGGCGAGCCGATGGTCGGCGCCGAGGTCGATCACGACCGGGCCACGCTCCTGGGAGATCTGCGCTGCCACGGCACCTGAGTGCCCCTGCGGGAGTGCGAGGAAGACCACATCTGCCTCGGCGAGCGCGCCCGACCAGAGACCAGACTCGATCGGCTCGATCATGCGGCCCGCCAAAGTGGGCAGGTGTCGGTGGGTCTCGCTAATCCGGCGGCCGGCCGAAGAAGCCCCGAACAAAGGGCCAACGCTCAGAGTGGGGTGACCACAGAGCAGACGAAGCAGCTCTCCCCCGGCGTAGCCGGAGGCGCCCATCACTGCAGCAACCTGGGTCACACTGCAGAACTATACAGAATCATGAATAGATCATCAATTCGGGCCCAGGCGCCGGTCGGGCGCTCTAGGCGCGCAGCGTCGCCCCCATTTCTCGTCCAGCCTCGGCAACCGCCCCGTCCCTGGCCACGGCCACCTCATCGGGGGTGAGCGTGTGGTCGGGGGCCCGCAGGCGCAGCGCAAAGGCGAGCGAACGCTTTCCGGTACCAACCTGTTGGCCGCTGTAAACGTCGAAGAGCCGCACCGACTCAACGAGCTCCCCACCGCCCCGAAGCAGCGCAGCTGCGACATCCGCAGAAGGCACGGCCTCGTCAACCACCAGTGCGAGGTCTTCTTTGGCCACCGGGTACGTCGAGAACCGAGGCCCTGCCGTCCGTACCTCGACTGCCGGGGCGAGGAGGTCAAGATCGAGCTCCATGGCTGCTGCACGCTCCGGCAGCCCAAACCCTGAGACGACCTCTGGATGCAGCTCACCGGCGTGACCGACGAGCGTGCCGTCGACCACCAGCGCAGCGCAGCGCCCCGGATGCCAAGGAGCGTGATCGTCAGCGACAACCGTCAGCTCAGCTCCGCACGCGCCGGCAACAGCGTGAGCAGCTTCGATCGCGTCGCCCCAGGTCGCCAGGCGCCCAGTGCCCCACCAACCGGACCGCTCACGCTCGCCCGACAACACAACGGCCACGCGTTGCGGCTGACGCGGCAGCAGCCCAGCGATGGCTTCCAACTCGTCTTCGGTCGGGCGGCGGTCGACCACCGGACGCGGTGGATGCGGATGTCGATCGCCAGGCTCTGGGCGATAGACGAGACCCATCTCGAACAGGGCGAGGTGCTCAGCGCCCCGACCCACGTTGCGCCGCATGGTGGCGAAGAGTCCCGGCAGCAGCGAGGTGCGCAGCTCTGGCTCTTGGTCCGAGAGCGGATTCGCCAGTACGAGTGCGTTGCGTCGTGGGTCATTAACTGGCAGTCCCATCGCATCGTGCACCTGTGGCGAAAGGAAGGGGTAACTCTGCACCTCAACGTATCCGGACCCCGCAAGGACCACACCGACACGTCGCCGCAGTCGTTGACCGAGCGTCAGGCCCGAGCTGACCGGGGCCGGGGGCAGCTCGGAAGGAATGTGTTGATATCCGTGCAGCCGGACAACCTCTTCGACCAGGTCAGCGGGAACGGCGAGATCGGGCCGCCAAGATGGCACGCTCACCTCGACCAGACCAGCCAGGCCCGTGGCGACGTTGCAACCGATCTGCTGCAGATAGCCGACCACCTCAGCGTCGGAGAAGTCGACGCCAACCAACCGGGAGGCAGTCTGCGGGTCGAAGTCGATCACCGTTGAAGCGCTAGGCTGCGCGACGACCGTGCGGCCCGCTACAATTGCGGCGCCGCCGAGATCGGCCAGTAGCGTCACGGCTCGCTCGGCGGCCGCCTCCTGCAGTGCGTCGTCGACTCCACGCGCGAACCGGCGCGAGGCCTCGCTGGGCAGCTTGTGACGCCGGGCGCTGCGAGCGATCGTCGGTGGGTCAAAGTGCGCGGCTTCGATCACGATCTCGGTGCTGTCCTGGTCGATCTCCGTGGAGGCACCACCCATGACACCTGCGATACCAATCGGCCCTGAACCGTCAGTGATCAGCAGGTCGTCAACGTCGACGTGGCGCACCGAGTCGTCCAGCGTTCTGAGCTTCTCACCCGGTCTCGCGCGACGCACCACGATGGGGCCGGTCAACCGCGTGCGGTCGTAAGCGTGGAGCGGCTGACCGGTCTCGAGCATCACGTAGTTGGTGATGTCGACAGCAAGGGAGATGGGACGCATGCCAGCCAAGCGCAGCCGCTGCTGCATCCAGAGTGGCGAGACAGCCGTCGTGTCCAGACCCGACACTGCACGCATGACGAAGCGGTCGCACCCAAGCCCATCGTGGACCTCGACTGGCCAAGAGTCCGAAGCCTCCGCCTCTGGTCGCTGCGCGAGGTCGACGAACCCGAGCCCGAAGGCAGCAGCAGTCTCGCGCGCGACGCCGCGCATCGAGAGGGCGTAGCCACGGTCGGGTGTTACGGCGATGTCGAGCACGTCATCGCGCAGCCCCAGCGCACCAACCGCGTCCGCACCTGGTGTGCCAACGTCCTTGGGAAGGATCCAAATGCCGTCGTGGTCGTCGCCGACACCAAGCTCACTGGGCGAGCAGATCATGCCGTCCGAGACGTGGCCATACGTCTTCCGCGCTGCGATGGCGAAACCGCCAGGAAGAACAGCGCCGGGCAAGGCCACAACGACGAGGTCACCTTGGGCAAAGTTGCGTGCACCACAGACGATGCCGCGTCCGTCAGGAACACCGTCTGCGCCGCTCTCGTTGTGTTCACCTACGTCGATCCGGCACCAGCGAACGGTCTTGCCGTTGGAGTGCTCTTCTTCAACGAAGGTGAGAACCCGGCCGATGACGAGCGGCCCCGCGAGGTCACCGCCGACGTGGTCGACGGTCTCGACCTCAAGCCCGACGGAGACAAGCCGCTCGGCGACTTCACGTGCGGACACCCCGGCAGGGAGGTCAACGATGTCGCGCAGCCACGACATGGGGACGCGCATCAGACCTCCAGCCCGAATGGCACGGTGAAACGCACGTCACCTTCGACCATGTCACGCATGTCCTCGACGCCGTGCCGGAACATCAGCGTGCGTTCGATCCCCATGCCGAAGGCAAAGCCGGAGAACTGATCGGGGTCGATTCCGCAGGCGATCAGCACCTTGGGATTAACCATGCCGCATCCACCCCACTCGATCCATCCCTCCGACGAACAGGTTCGGCATGGTCGGTCCGGGTTGCCCACCGAGTCGCCCCGGCAGACGAAGCACTCAAGATCGAGCTCGGCGCTGGGTTCCGTGAACGGAAAGTAGGACGGACGAAGGCGCGTACCGATCCCCTCACCAAACATCGCCGATGCAAAGTGGTCGAGCGTCCCCTTGAGGTGAGCCATCGTGATACCCCGGTCGACGACAAGGCCCTCAACCTGGCTGAAGACCGGGGTGTGCGTTGCGTCCAGCTCGTCGGTGCGGAATGTCCGCCCAGGGCAGATGACGCAGATCGGCGGGGTCTCGGTGAGCATGGTGCGGACCTGCACGGGCGAGGTGTGCGTCCGCATCACGACCCCGGAGTCGGGCGAGTCGATAAAAAACGTGTCGGTCATCTCACGCGCCGGGTGCGCCGGCGGCATGTTGAGGGCGTCGAAGTTGAACCACTCCGCCTCGACCTCTGGCCCCTCAGCCACCTCGTAGCCCATTCCGATGAAGAGGTCGGCGATGCGGTCCTGGAGCGTCGTCAGTGGATGGCGTGCGCCGCGTGGGCGAACATCCCACGGTGCCGTGACGTCGACTCGCTCCTCGACCAGCACTCGGGCATCTCGCTGACGGTGCAGCGTCTCCTGGCGGGCCTCGAGAGCGGCTCGTACCTGACTACGGGCGGCCCCGATCCGCTGACCGGCCTCCGCCCGCGCCTGAGGGGGCAGTGCCCCGATCTCGCGGTTGGCCAGCGCTAGGGGCGACCGGTCTCCAGCATGTGCCAACCGAACCTCTTTGAGCACCTCGAGGTCGTCGGCGGCAGCGACGGCCGCGAGTGCGTCGTCGACGGCAATCTGCACCTGCTCAGGATGGAGCGGGGTCACCTCGACAGGGTCAAACGACGAGTTAGGGGCGGACATGCGCGCTTGCGACTCCTCTTGCTGGGATGGCGGCGAGTCTAGTCGTGGAGCTGATCAGCGCTCACAGGATATCGGCGGTTGGGTCGTCGACCGGCAGGACGACCACGAAGCGCGCTCCGCCTTCTGGTGGTGGAACCAGCGCGATCCGCCCACCGTGGCCCTCCACGATCCCATTCACGACGTAGAGCCCCAGACCGGTTCCGCCCCTGTCCGATCCCTTCCAGAACCGACCGAAGATCCGGTGCGCCTTGCCTGGCGGTATACCCGGCCCTTGGTCGGTCACGGCCATCACCAGACCGTCGGGGTCTTGCCGGAGGGTCACCGTGATCGTCCCGTCACCATGGCGTAGCGCGTTCTCGATGAGGTTGTCGAGCACCTGGCCCATCTTGTCCGGATCGACCCACACCTCAGGCAGGTCATCGGCTGCCTCGACGACGAATCGTTCATGGTCCACTCCTGCGACCACCCTGGCTTCGACTCGCTTGCGGACCAAGGCGGCGAGGTCGGTGGGAACGCGTCGAAGCTCAAGGCGTCCGGCGTCGATCCGGGCGACGTCGAGCAGCTCAGCAATCAGCCGGGTCAGGCGATCGGCGTCACTGTCGACTGCCTCCAGCATTAGCCGCCGCTGATCTTCGGTGAAACGGTCCCATTTCGACAGAAGCGTTGCGGTAAATCCTTTGATCCCGGTCAGCGGTGAACGCAGCTCGTGCGCCACGGTGGCGATCAGGTCGGCGTGCTCTCGCTCGGCGCGGTCGCGGGCCTCGGTACCGCGTAGGCAGACGACGAGGCGGTCGACCGGCGCGCCACGTTCTGCGCGAACGTAGGACGCCGTCGCCAATACGTATCGCCCGTCCGGAAGCTGGAGCACCCGCTCAACCTGGCGGGTGCGCGTCGACAAACCACCGAAGGGGTTGGTGACCTGCCACCAGTCTCGGCCAGCAGCGTCGGCCAGCGGCAGCGCATCGGCCAGCGGCAGTCCGATCAGCTCCTGGCGCGCCACCCCGAGGATTCGTTGAGCCGCCGCGTTGCACGCGCGGACGTGGCCGTCTGCGCCGACAACGACGATCGCATCAGGGAGTTCGTCGTAGCCTGTGACGCCAGGAGCCGCACGCGCAGGCTCTGGCGCAGTGGACTCCGGCGCAGTGGACATTGTCCGATTGTGTCAGGACTTGAGTGCTGTTCCGTAGAGCCGCACGGGCGGTGCTTCGCTTGGCTTCGTTGAGTGGGATCTGAGCCCAAAGATGCCGGCCCAGCACGGTTTCACACTCTTGTCAGTGCCGGCAGCTACCGTGATACACACGTTCGAATTTGCGCGCACCTTCTGAGCCACGGCGATCCGGTCCCATCCCCTCGTCACAGTCGGAAGGCTCCCATGTTCAGACCAGCGCTCCCCGATCCGCTGCAGTCGGTGCTGCAAGAGGTTCGCTTGTGGGGCGACACTGCGTCAGCGGACGGCGCAGAGGAGCGTGTGGCCTGGGTGGCAGGTCTTCGCCAACTCATCGATGCTGCCGAGTCGGTCTACCTGCAGATGCTCGGTGACGTCGACGCGAACGGCGACGCCGTGGTTCTGCACGGAGCACGAAGCACCTCGTCCTGGTTGCAGGGCGCCCTCCACCTCGCCCCTGGCGAGGCGAGTAGCCACGCGAGGGTGGCACGAGCTGCGCGCGGACCGCTCAGCGAGCCGCTCACCGACCTTCGGGGCGGGTTGGTCACGTCAGGACACCTAGCTGCGCTCGAGCGGTCCATCCGCCACCTTCCTCCCGCGGCAGCGCCCGAAGCCGTCGAGCTTCTTGGCGAGCTGGCCAAACGAGTCGACGTTGGTCGGCTGCGAACGGCGGGACGAGCGCTGCAGCATGCCGTCGACCCAGACGGCGGCTTGCGCGAATGCGAGAAGCAGTTCGAGCGCAGGTACCTGCAGCTCTCGCCATTGCTCGACGGCATGGTCGCCGTTGATGGGCTGCTCGACCCTGAGGGCGCTGCTGTCCTCGACGCCGCTCTGGCTCCCTTCCTGGTACCCGCCGGCCACCACGACGTGCGTACCACCGGACAGCGGCGCGCAGATGGCTTGGTAGACGTTGCTCGGTCGGTGATGAGCGACGACCGAGCCGAGACGCTAGGTGGACAGCCGGTCCAGATGCAGGTGCTTGTCCCGTGGCAGGTACTGACCCGCCAGACCCCAGCGACTGGCCCACACGCAGCCACCCAGGGTATGGCGCTGCTCGGTCAGTCGCCCCGAGAGGCCGTCCCACTATCGCACGATGCCGCAGAGCGGCTGGGGTGTGGCGCCGCGATCGCGCGGCTGGTGTTCGGCCCCGACGGCGTTCCGCTCGATCTCGGCCGCAGTCAGCGCCTCTTCTCACCGTCGCAACGACGCGCCCTCGCGATCCGGGACGGCGGATGCCGCTTCCCCGGGTGCACGCGTCCACCGAGGTTCACCGACGCGCACCACATCGTGCCGTGGTCCGAAGGCGGAGCCAGCGACCTGGCCAATGCCTTGCTGCTCTGCCGCTACCACCACCGGCTGGTTCATGAGGGAGGTTGGCTGATCGAAGGTATGGGTGACGCCATCGACGGGTCCCCTCAGCTGGTGCTGAGAGGCCCCGCTGGGCAGCGACTGTCGACCGTGGACCGTGCCCCATGAGTGTCACGCACACTCGTCCGGACGCGAGTTTGACTCGGCAGATGCAACCGTGGCACACCCGTTCCTCGACATTGGCACCTCTCATCATGTGCACTGGCGCCCTGACGGTCACCAACCAATGATGCGGGGCTTTCTCGGAAACCTGAGATGCCTCAGCGTCGTTGAGCGCTAGCACTCGCGTACAAGCAGAGGGCGGCGGCGGTCGCCAGGTTGAGGCTCTCGGCCCGTCCGTAGATCGGGATCCGCAGGGCGGCGTCCGCCAGCGCAGCAACCTCGTCAGCGACCCCCCACGCCTCGTTCCCGAAGACCCACGCCGTGGGACGGTCGAGCCCGTCGGCGGTGTCAAGACCGCGCTCGCCCGCCCCATCGGCCATCAGTACCTGGAGCCCCGCCCCACGCAGTTCATCGATCGCTGCGGCGACGCTCACCCCCGTGACGATCCGAAGGTGGAAGAGCCCGCCAACCGATGCCCGCACCGCCTTGCCGTTGTAGGGATCGACCGATTCACCAGCGAAGACAACGGCGTCAGCGCCTGCCGCATCGGCCGCACGGATCACCGATCCGGCATTGCCAGGATCGCGGACGTCGGCCAGAACTGCGACCAGCCGCGGGCGGCCCTCAGCCACACTGCTCAGTGGCACGTCAAGGAAGTCGACGACGGCCACCAGCCCTTGCGGGGTCACCGTCTCGGATACGACATCGAGTACGGCCTCCGACGCGAAGGCGACCGGTACCTCGGCGGCCTTCGCCAGTGCGACGAGCTCGTGGTGGCGGTCGGCTGCATCTGCGGTGATGAGAACTTCCCGCACGCGAGCGTCACCGTCGCGGGGGGGGGGCGCGGGGCCGGGGCCCCCCGGGGGGGGGGGCGGCGGGGGGGGGGGGGGCGGGGGGGGGGGCGGCCGGGGGGGGGGCGGGGGGGGGGGGGGGGGGAACCCCCCGGGCCCCCCCCCCCCCCCCCCCCCCCCGGCCCCCTCTCACGGGCCCCCCCCCCGCCCCCTCGCCCCCCCCCGGGGGCCCCCCCCCCCGCGGGGCCCCCCCCCGCGGGCGTGTTCCTCCCCTTAGC
>JAJAYZ010000059.1 GCA_027118455.1 Actinomycetes bacterium | reverse complement strand
GGGGAGAACCCGGCCCTGGGAAACGAGCAGGAAGATCGACGCAAAAAGCATCGCTGCCAGTGCAAAGGACGTGGTGTTGTAGACAATGTCAAACTGTCCCTTGGTAAGTTCGGGAATCCCGACCATGCTGACAACCTCCTGAAGTTGCGCGGACGTGCTCCTCATTTACGAGACTAGTCCTTCTGCGCCTAAACCGTCCCGCGGAAGCGACGGGCCCGCAACTCGAAGCCCCGCACCGCGACTGGGCGACGGCTGAGAGGCTGGTGACCGCGCGGGCATCGGTAGCGTGGTCGGGCCAGCTGATGCCGGGCGGCCGAGCCCACGCCTAGCGGCTACCGTGGCGCTCGGGAGCTGGTACCTACATCAGGTGTCGCCAGCAGAACAAGACCTCAGCGCCAGCATCCTCTGCTCGCAGGGCGGTGCCCAACCCTGGACCTGCGTGGTCTTGACCTGAAAGTCACGCCTTTAGATATGTCGTCTTGACCACGGTGTAGAACTCCCGGGCATACGTCCCTTGCTCGCGAGGTCCATAGGAAGACGCCCGGCGTCCACCGAACGGGACGTGATAGTCGACTCCTGCCGTTGGGACGTTCACCATCACCATGCCGGCGCCTGAGTGGCGACGGAAGTGGGACGCCGCTGCCAGCGACGTCGTGACGATGCCGCTGGAGAGGCCGAACTCGGTGTCGTTGGCCACCGCCAGTGCCTCGTCGTAGTCAGCGACCTCGACGACCGAGGCAACCGGCCCGAATACCTCTTCGCGGTTGACCGTCATGGTGTTGTCGGTGCCCACCACCAACGCCGGAGACAAGTAGTGGCCAGACGTCTGCCGCTCGAAGCGTTCGCCACCCAGGACCTGGCCGCCCTCATCCCTGGCGATGGCGAGGTATCTCTCGTCCTGAGCCAGCTGGGTGGCGTCGACGACTGGGCCCATGTCGGTTCCGCTCGCGCGGGCATCGCCCACCTGCCACGCCCGCATGCGCTCGGCGAGGGCTGCAACGAAGCGGTCGTGAATCCCCCGAGTCACGACCAAGCGGCTGGAGGCCGTGCAGCGTTGGCCGGTTGACCCAAAGGCACCCTGAAGCGCAACGTCGACCGCGATATCGAGATCAGCGTCGTCGAGCACCACCAGTGGGTTCTTGCCGCCCATCTCCAGCTGAACGCGGGTGCGCTGAGGGGCTGCAGTCGCCAGGATGTGCTCGCCGGTGAGGACCGATCCGGTAAAGGAGACGCCGTCCACCTGCGTGCTACCAGTGAGAACGGGGCCGACTTCGCGCCCTGACCCCATCACCAGATTGAGCACCCCGTCGGGCAGACCGGCCCGACCCAAGATGTCAACCAGCTCCCACGCACACCCTGGCACCAGCTCAGCCGGCTTGAACACCACCGTGTTGCCGTAGGCAAGCGCTGGCGCGATCTTCCATGCCGGGATCGCGATCGGGAAGTTCCACGGGGTGATGATGCTCACCACGCCAAGCGGCTCTCTGGTTATCGTCACTTCGAGACCAGGCCGAATGGAGTCGACGACTTCACCGTGGTTGCGTAACGCCTGCCCGCCGTGGAACTTCAGGATCTGCCCAGCACGCGCGACCTCGCCGCGTCCCTCCGCAAGGGTCTTCCCTTCCTCCCGAGCCAGCAGGTCGCCCAGCTCGTCAGCGCGACGCAGCACCTCGTCACCGGCTCGGTCGAGAACGTCGGCGCGCTCCTGGGGCGTCGCGAACGCCCACCGCGGAAACGCTTCATGTGCGGCTGCAACGGCAGCGCCTGCGTCGGCCGCACTGGCATGCGCGTACTCGCCAATGACATCGCTGGTGTCGCTGGGGTTGATGTTCGGCGTCCAGGAGCCACCGGTGACCTCGGCACCGCCGATGATGTTGGGCCGACGGATCAATCCGCCAGCCGACCCGCTGCCCGAACGACTGCTCTGTGCCATGCCCAGAGCCTAGGACCTGCTCACTTCTCCCGCTTCGCTACGACCCTGAGGCGCGGAACGTCGGTGCCACGGTGCCGTCATGGCCCCTCACACCTTGGCGAGGATCTCGTCCGCCGGTAGACCGTCCTGCCAACGGCCGATCTCTTCACCACCCGGAGAGAGGAGCACCCAGGTGGGCTGCCCGGTGATCTCCAGTGCCTGCCAGGACTCGACACCTGGGTCCAACAGCATCTGAGGAGTGCCGATCCCCACGACCGTCACCTCACCAGCGTTCTGCTTCGCAAAGGCCTCGACTGCGGGCGCTTCGTCGGCGCAGATCGGGCAGTGCGGCGCCCATGCCCCCAGCAGGATTGGGTTTTGGCGAGGCACCAAGTTAGCGAGGTTGACATCGCCGCCGGCGACATCCTTGACCTGCACGGCAGGAAGGACGCTGTTCGAGATGTCGGCCACAGCGCCCGACTCCTTGTCGGCAGCGGCGTCAGTGTCGTTCTGCTGCCCAGATCCATCCTTGGTCAGGTCTGGCTCTGGCTTCTGGATCGACGGACTTGGTGCCGGCGCAGCTGATTCAGGTTCGACGCCACACGCGGCGATGACCAGTCACACCGTCAAGCTGCCCACCGCAAGAGTGAGCAGACGTCCGACTGATGGAACGCTGTTGGGGAGCTTGATGAGGATTCCGCTCCAGCGAGTGCGGCAGCCAGGCCCAGCGGATTGCGCTGAGCTTCAACGAATGTGGAGATCTCCCCGCTCGACCGGGCATCTGCGTCAACCGGTCCGCGCCCGATCAAGTCACCGTTGAGCACTCGGATCTCCACGTAGCCGTACCACGACACGTACGCGCCGGCGACGATCAGCAGCACACCGGAGATCGGGTTGAGCCATGGCAGAACCGATCGACACCGCCTCACGACATCGTCCTTCACCAGAGCGAGCGCGACCGCCAGTGCGGTGAGGACCAGACCCATCCCGACTGCGCGCTCCAGCAGTACCGCTACCCCCGCGACAAAGTCATCAGCGCGGAAGGTTTCGACCACGGCGACAAGGAACACCGAAATCGTGCACGAGAGCGAGACCGTCTCGTAGATCACGCCGTAGGTGAACATGCCGATGAGCCCCTGGTCGGTGGATCGCGATCAACGCGGCAGGGCAGCCGGGAAGTCGTGACAGCTGACCAGCCAGATGCCGAGCCCGACCAGGAACGGACCCACCACGACTGTGGCGTAGGGAGTCCACGCCGACGCCTGGACGGCGAACCCTGAGATGAGAATCCAGGCCAGGCCGAAGACTGCCACGAAACCGGCCGTGACGGCAGCGCCGACGGCAAGCGCCCGCATGACAGACGACGTTGATCGCGCACCGGCTTGGTCACCGAGGAAGAGCGCAAGGTAGCCCGGAAGAAGCGCGAAACCACACGGGTTGAACGCGGTCACCATACCTGCGGTGAGCACGACGAGAAGTGCGCTGGCATCCTCTTTCTGAAGGTCGTTGCGGTGGGGTCCGCCCGCGAACCAAGAAGGTCTCAAAAACCGGTTCGGTCACCGAGTCGTAAGAACTGTGTCCAGCGCCTCCCAGCACGAAACAACGAACCTCTTCAGCTCTTCAGGTGTGACGACGAATGGCGGTGACACCTGCAGCGACCCATCGACAAGGGGTCTGGTCAGCACACCGCGCGATCGCAGCGCAGAAACGATCGTTGGAACAGCGGATACATCGCGCTTCACGACGTTCGGGTCCACCTGGACCGCGGCCAGCAGGCCAACGCCCGATCGCACTTCAGCGACGAGGGGGTGGTCAACCAAGCTAGCGAGCGTCTCGGTGAGCACCGGTTCGAGGTCGCGTACCCGGGCCACCAGCCCCTCGCGCTCGATGATGTCGAGGTTGGCCAGGCCAGCGGCGGCCGACACCGCGTGACCTGAGTAGGTGTAACCGTGCCGCCAAGCACCTGCCGTGCCGTCCCAGAACGGCTCGGTCACTGACGGTGCCACAAGCACAGCGCCCATCGGCGCGTAGCCACTGGTAAGACCCTTCGCGCTCAGCACCAGGTCTGGCTCCAGCCCGAACCGGCTGCTGGCGAACCACTCCCCGGTGCGTCCGAAGCCGGTGATGACCTCGTCGCTGACCCAGAGCACCCCGCGGTCACGGCACAGCTCGCGCGCTTGCTGGAGGTACTGCTCGCCTGCAAAGTGAACACCGCCCGCTCCCATCACCGGCTCACAGAAGAAGGCGGCCACCGTGCCAGCAACTCGCTCGTCGATCACCTGCTCCAGGTCTGCTACCGAGTCCCACTCCACATGCGCAATGTCGGCGCCCCAATCTCCGTAGCCGCTGCGATTCGGTTCGATGCCACCCATCGCAGTTCCACCCCAGTGCATGCCGTGGTACGCACGCTCCCTGGTGATGATCGTCGTGCGCTGAGGATGGCCGCGCAGGCTCCAGTAGCGGCGTACGAGCTTCGCTGCAGTGTCGACGGCGTCGGAGCCGCCCGAGGTGAAGAAGACCTTGCTGTCGGCGACCGGGGCAATCGCGGCCAACCGATCGGCGAGCGCCAGTACCGGTTCGTTCGCCATGTCGCCGAAGGTGGAGTAGGCAGCCAGCCGGCCAGCCTGCGCAGCCATCGCGTCGGCAATCTCCGTGCGACCATGCCCGACGTTGGCAAACCACAGACCAGCAGTGAGATCGAGGTACTCGGTCCCCTCGCTATCGAAGACCGAAGCCTGCACGCCACGGGTCAGGACGAGCTCGCCGTCTCGCTCGACGGCCGACATGTCAGCAAAGGGGTGCCAAAGGTGCGTCACAGCCGCCAAGGCTAGGCCAAGGCGGTCTGTAGGCCGAGCAGCACCGCGGCGCCGACCATGAGTACGGCGAAAGCTTGGCGCAGACGCTCGCGGGGCATGCGTGGTGCGAGCTTGGCTCCGGCGAACGACCCAGCGACAGCTCCGACTGCCATCGGTAGCGCGATGGACCAGTCGAGGTACTCCGGGCCTCGGACGGTAAGCGCGGCAACGGAGTTGAGCGAGATCACGAGCAACCCGGTAGCGGTGGCTTCCCTGATACCGAAGCCGAGCACGAGCACGAGCGCGGGGACGATGACGAAGCCTCCCCCAACTCCGAAGAAGCCGGTGACGAGGCCGACCCCAAGCGCTGCGGCGGCCACGATCCCCAACGACCGCCGTGGACGCCTCCCCTCATGCCCCTTCGGCTCACGGACCATTGCGACGGCAGCGACGAGAAGCAGGATGGCAAATCCTCCGGTGAGGACACGCTCGGGCAAGATGGTCGCTAACCAGGATCCGACGACGGCCGAGACGGTGCCGACAGCCCCGAAGAGGGCTCCCTCGCGCCATTGCACATTGCGCGTGCCGCGGTGACCGAGAAGCCCGCTCATGGCTGCTAACAGGACCACGACCAGTGACACCGTCGTGGCCTCCCGCGGTGGAACATCGAAGCCAAACATGAGCAGCGGAGCAGTGAAGATCGCGCCGCCTGCCCCCAGCACGCCGAGCAGCAGTCCGATGAATGCACCAGCGACAATCAGCTCAGCAACGAGCATCGTCAGGCAACCCGGCCCGGCTTGCCCGATCGGTCGACCAGGCTTTCTCCGGACCGTTGCCACGCGTTCATACCGCCGGAGAGGTTGACGGCGGCAAAGCCGGATGCAATGAGTTGTTTGGCGGCGCCCCTTGAGCGGTTGCCGCTACGACATACGACAACGACCTTCTTGTTCTTCGGGATCCGTCGTTGCTTCTCACTCAGTTGGTCCAGCGCTATGTGCAGAGCGAAGGCGCAGTGCCCCGCATTCCACTCTCCGCTCGTGCGCACATCGACCATTACGGCACCGGCGTCCATCAGCTCGCGCGCGTCACCGGCCGAGACCGATGGAACACCGCCAAAGAGCCGACCGAGGAAGCTCATGCGATGACTGGGTTCGCCGGTCCCATGGTGAGGTCACCTCCCGGATCCGCCGCAAACTTGCGCGCCGTGCCACGCGACTCCACCCAGGTCCAACCCACCTGGCGTTCTGGCGTGAGTCCCCGCACGGTAGGCAGCGACGTTCGGGGCGCATTGGCCCAATCATCATCGACGTGCACCAGGTTCTCGAAGGAATCATGGCTGGAGAACACAGCGCTACGAAGCAGTGAGATCACGGCCGCCGCACGGTATCCCGAGCCGCACGATACGTACACCGGTCGGTCAGCTGGGATATCCGCAAAACGGTCCGGCACTTGGTAGAACGGCATGTGGTGGGCGCCGACGATGTGGCTCTCTTCCCATTCAAGGTGCTGGCGAACGTCGAGGACGTAGGTGTCCGGGCGCTCGGCAACGATCGCGGCGAGGTCGCCGAAGTCGACTCGCTCGGTCGTGGTGAGGGCCGTTGCATCGTCGGTCCAGAAATCCGGACCGCCAACGGACTGTGCTACCGGGCAGTCGATGCCGATTCGCACCAGCTCGCGATGCGCTGCGTGCACCTGTTCGGTGGTCTCCCCGAGCAATGTCACCGGTGAACCCCACGGAATGAGCCACCCGACGTAGGCGATGAACGGACCATCAAGGTCGAATGAGAGTGAACCGCGAAGATGCCCAGCAGCGAACAGCTCGCGCGAGCGGAGATCGATCACCCACTCGCCTCGCTCGATGCGTTCCAGCAGCTCTGCCGGATCGGCTGGCGAGGGCAACGAAAGGTCGACAGGTACCGGCCCGGCGGCATTTGCCGGCCCCACGTGTGCGTAGTACGCAGGGAAGACGTCGAGGCCAGCAAGCGTCTCCTCGACGAAAGTCCACTCATCGCTGGTCAACGCGGGGTTGTTGCTTCGCTCATCAGCGACGGTGCCCGCCGCGCCCTCATTCTGGGTTGCGGCACAGAACGACCCGAAGCCGTGCGTTGGGAACACCTGCGTGTCGTCGGCGAACTCGTCAGCCAGCCGCTGCACCGAATGCCATTGCTCATGCGCCAGGCCCTCGGTGAGCTCAGGGCCGACGAGGTCGGGTCTTCCTACCGCTCCGTAGAGCATGGAACCACCGGTGAAGATCGCCCCTTGGTGGACACCGGGTACACCGGAGCGTTGCACCGAGTATGCGACGTGGTGCGGCGTGTGACCTGGGGTGGCCAACACCGCCAGCACGAGGCCGCCGACGGTGAACATCTCGCCATCGCGAACGGGAGTGTGTTCGAAGGGAACTTGTGCATCAGCCGGGACAAGGTAGGCGGCACCGTGTCGGCGCGCCAACTCCAGCCCTCCGGTGACGTAGTCGTTGTGCACGTGCGTTTCGACGACGTGAGTCACCTCCAAGCCGTGATCGGCCAGCAGGTGCTCGACGCGGTCAATGTCACGTTGCGGGTCGACCACGACCGCGTACTGGCCATCGTGGGCGATGTAGCCACGATTGCCGAGCCCGGGCGTCTCGATCACGAGAACATGTGGGGCGCTGGTGTACGTCATTGGTGGGCTCCCCCGATTGGTTCGACGCCCGCGTCAGCTGACGAGGTCTCCATCGCGAATCCGGCCGACGCCCAGGCCATGGTCCCTCCATGAACATTGGTCGCCGTGATTCCGCGTTCCGTGAGGTACTGGCACACCTGCCAGCTGCGGTTGCCAGTCGCACAGATGACGAACACGGCACGGTCGACCGGGATCTCGCCGACATGCAGCGGAACGAGGTGCATCGCCATCGGGACGGCTCCTGGCACATGTCCGGATGCGTACTCGAAGGGCTCACGGACGTCGATGACCAACGCTCCATCGTCCAGAGCCGTCGAGAGCTGGCGAACATCGGCTTGAGGCACCATTCCGGTCGTTCCCTTCTTATACCCTGGGGGGTATTCGCGCTTCAGATTTCTGGGCTAGTCGTTCTGGGTCGAGTCTGGGGCGTGACGCCGCCCCGCGAAGGGGGTCCCTCGCCTAGGCGAGAGCGAGGAAGAGCTTCTCCATCTGCTCACGGGTGAGAGCGGGCTGCTCGCCGCGCAACTCGGCGTCCTGGCACTGCCGGATACCACTGGCGACGATCTTGAAGCCAGCGCGATCGATGGCACGGGACGCGGCGGCAAGCTGGGTGACGATGTCAGAACAGTTGCGACCGTCCTCGATCATCGCGATGATTCCGCCGATCTGGCCTTGAGCGCGGCGCAGCCGGTTTACGACCTCCTGCGATACCGAGCCGTCGATCTGCATACCCGTCTCCTGCTCGTTGGCGATACTTGATCGTATACCCCTGGGGGTACCCGTGACAAGCGCACCCAGCGCGTCGAGTCAGCCAACCGCGACAAATACGTGTGACGCCATCGCGTCGCTGAGCTCGGCGAACTCCATGCCGCTGCCCACCATCACCCCGGCCTCGGTGCGATGCACCTTGACCACCTGACCGGGCAGCACCCCTGCTCGGCTCAGCGACGCCATCAAGTCGTGGTCGTCTTGAATCGGCTCACCGATCCGCCGCACGGTGACTCGTCGCGCCTCAGCCTGGGCCACCGAGTCGAGCCCCTCGAGCTGACCTGAGTCAGTCACCAGCGGCTCGCCCAACTCATCGAGGCCAGGGATCGGGTTGCCGAACGGGGAGTGGGTCGGCTGATTGAGCAGCTCGAGAATGCGTCGCTCCACCGTCTCGCTCATCACGTGCTCCCAGCGGCACGCCTCGG
This sequence comes from Actinomycetes bacterium, assembly GCA_027118455.1. Lineage (GTDB taxonomy): Bacteria > Actinomycetota > Actinomycetes > JAHEKZ01 > JAHEKZ01 > JAHEKZ01. Next base: position 47,599 of record JAJAYZ010000059.1, on the reverse strand, counting down.
CATGCACCTCTTCCCACGGGAGCCCGATCACCTCGACGAGCAAGCATTCGGCGAGACGGTGCTTACGCATGACCCGCATCGCCATGTCGCGTCCACGCGGAGAGAGCTCAAGATGCCGGTCACCCTCAACCGTCAGAAGCTCATCGCGCGCCATCCGGGCAACCGTCTGGCTCACCGTCGGCCCCGACTGCTGCAGCCGCTCGGCGATGCGGGCGCGCAGAGGGACGACGCCCTCCTCCTCGAGCTCGAAGATGGTGCGGAGGTACATCTCAGTGGTGTCAATGAGATCGCTCACGCTTTGATCATCCCTTCCTATGCACGGTTCGGCCACCCACGAGCGTCTGCAACACCGACGCGTCGAGAAGCCGGTCGGGATCGGAATCGGTGACATCGGGGTCAACGACGAAGAAGTCTGCGTGGCGGCCAGGTGCGATCGATCCGAGCCGGTCTTCAGCGAAGCAGGACCATGCCGCGTTTGCCGTCGCGTACGTGATGGCGTCGTGCAACGGCAAAGCGTTCTTGGGCTGATTCGCCGGCAGCGATGGGTCCATTGCCGAGCGGCGGGTCGTTGCGATGAACAGGTTGGGCAGCGGTGCGTACGGAGCGGTTGGAGCATCGGTTCCCAGCACCAGACGGGCACCGGACGCGACCAGCGCGGCGGCCGGGAACCCCGCGGGCGAGCGTTCCGGCCCCAGCATGGCCCGCCAGTTGTCCTGGATCGCTGGGTCGGCGTGGACCGGTTGCATGGACGCTGTCACCCCAAGCGCGGCAAAGCGAGAGATGTCGGCTGGGTCGCAGTACTCGATGTGCTCGATCCGGTGGCGGCGCTCAGCTGAGCCGCTGGGCCCGATTCGATCAGGCCCTGTCCCGTTCTCGCGGTAGGCGTTCTCGATGGCGTCGAGGGCGGCTCGCACAGCAGCGTCACCGATGGCGTGCAGTGCCACCTGGATCCCGGCCTTGTCGGCAGCCGCGACCACCGGCACCAAGGCTTCGTAGTCCCAGATTGGGTCGGGCATCGCGCCCGTGGTGTAAGGCTCTGACACATGCGCGGTGCAACCGTCGATGACGCCATCGACGATGAACTTGATACCCGTCATCCGGAACCGGTCGGAGGTGTGGACGCGCGTCAGTTCGACTGCCTCGGAGACCTGCGCGAGGTGGGTGGCGGACGATCCCTCACGCGACATCAGCCAGTGGCCAACCACGCGTAGGTCGAGCTCACCATCGGCCTCGGCTGCGACGATGGTCTGCAGTGACGTCGCGCCGAGCCCCATGTCGATCACCGTCGTCACCCCAGCCGCGTGCAAGGCAGCGATGGCGCCCCGAAGATGTTGCCGATGACCTTCACCGGTGGTCACCCGATCCAGATGTGCCCACGCCAACTCGGCGGCCGTCTCCTCGAGGAACCCGGTCGCGCGGCCGGATGCGTCCCGAGCAATCCGGCCCCCCGCCGGGTCGGGGGTCGAGTCGGTGATCCCCAGCGCATCCAGCCCGAGCGAGTTCACCCACGTCGAGTGATAGTCGTTGGCATCTAGAAGGACGGGACGAATGGGAACCACCGCGTCGAGCATCGCCACCGTCGGTTCGCCACCAGGGATGGCGTCGAAGAGCCAGCTCTTTCCGAGGACCCAGTGACTCTGTGAGTGACTCACCGCGTGCTCTCGGACGAGACGCTGGATCTCCTCCAGTGACCGCGCCCGGACGAGGTCGACCCGCTGCAGGGACTCCCCCATACCCATGAGGTGAAAGTGCGCATCGATGACGCCGGGAAGGACCAAGTTGCCCTTGAGGTCGACCTCTTCGACGACCCCGCCGCCGCTTCCGGCGACTGCGCCGCTCGCCGCCGCCTTGGCGGCCACCGCCTGGACCTCCTCAAGGCAGCCGGCCACCAAGAACCTGCCACCGTGCACAGCGAAAGCGGGAGCCCATGGTCGGTCAGGATCAGCGGTGAAGGCCTTGGCGTTGCGATAGACGACGGGGGCATCAGCGGCGAGTTCGGTCACGGGTGCATCCTGCCGCACTCAAGAGGCGGGTTCGATCTCCCCCGAGCAGATTCCTCGTCAGCCCTCTAGCGTCAGGGCCGTGACTTCCACCCGGTCGGTGATGTGGTTCCGGCGCGACCTTCGGCTGTCCGACCACCCAGCACTCGGCGAAGCTGCCAGATCCGCCGACGAGGTCGTCCCACTCTTCGTTGTCGACCCGAGCCTTTGGCGTCCGGCCGGTTCGGCCCGACGCCGGTACCTTCTTGGCTCACTTGCGGCGCTCGACCACAGCATGGACGGCGCTCTGGTCCGGCGTAGCGGGAACCCGGTAGAGACGGTCGTGACACTGGCCCGTGCGGTCGGGGCATCCAGCGTGCACATCTCGGCCGACTACGGACCCTACGGAGCAGCTCGCGACGCAGCGGTCGAGCGGGCGCTCTCCGACATTGGCGTCGACCTGGTCCGCACTGGGTCGCCCTACGCCGTCGCGCCAGGTCGCGTGGTCAAGGGTGACGGGACGCCTTACCGCGTCTACTCGCCGTTCTACCGAGCCTGGCTCTCCCACGGTTGGCGCGCCCCTGCTGCGCCGCCGAACACCCAGCCAAACACCCAACCGAAAACCACGCGGTGGGCCATGGGTATCTCGAGCGACCCGGCGCCTACGGAACGTCAGGTCGGATCGCTCAGCAGCACACTTCACCTGCCACCTTCGGGTGAGGCTGCAGCGCTCGACCGTTGGCACCAGTTCCGCGGCGAAGCCCTGGCCCACTACGCACAGGATCGCAACCGCCCCGATGTAGAGGGATCATCGCGCCTCTCTGTGCACCTGAAGTACGGCGAGATCCATCCACGAACGCTGCTCGCCGACCTCGGTGACTCAGTCGATCATGAGGTGTTCCGCAAGGAACTCGCGTGGCGCGAGTTCTACGCCGACGTTCTGCATCACGCGCCAGATACTGCCCGCGAATACCTAAGGCCAGAGTTTGCGCACATGCTCTACGACTCAGGCCCCAACGCAGAAACTCACCTGCTTGCCTGGCAGCAGGGACGGACCGGCTACCCCATCGTCGACGCCGGAATGCGTCAACTACTGCACGAGGGCTGGATGCACAATCGCGTCCGAATGATCGTTGCGTCCTTTCTGGTGAAGGATCTTCACCTGGAGTGGCAGCTCGGCGCCAGATGGTTCATGCGTCACCTCGTCGACGGAGATATCGCGTCGAACGCGCACGGCTGGCAGTGGACCGCCGGATGTGGAACCGACGCCTCGCCCTACTTCCGGATCTTCAACCCGATCACCCAGGGCCAGCGCTTTGACCCAGCCGGTGACTACGTGCGCCGCTACGTCCCCGAACTGAGACATGTGTCTGGGCCGACGGCCCATGAGCCGTGGAACGTAGCCGACGGCTACATGGCTGGGTACGCCCAGCGCATCGTCGATCACGCGGTGGAACGCCGAGAGTCACTGGAGCGCTACGGAGCGATCAAGAACCGTTAGACGCCATCGCTACGGCAGCATCGCGCCAAGGTACCTGCGCGCGGCGACGGCCTGCATCGCGCGCGTCACGGGACCGCCTGCCTTGGTGTACCACCGGGCCGGTTGGGAGAAGGCGGCGACTGACCCCACCACAGCGTCGTCCTCGCGCCAGTTGACCAGGAAGGCCTCCTCACCGCACTCCGGATGTCGCGCCAGGGTTCCGTAAGCGAATCCTGACTGCCGCGGCTCGTCGACAACGGCGACGACTCGACACTCGGCGGTGATCCGTAGCAAGCCAGCGCCGATCCCCATCGCGACCTCCACACCCACTGCGGCGGCCGAGTCCGCATCAATGTGAACGCCAGCGTCGCGATGCATCTGCCAGGCAGTGATCCGCTGCGCCGCACGCTCGAAGTCGAGTTCACCTGCTCCGATCACCTGCATCTGCACCAAGACGTGCCACGGGCCGGCAGCGTAGGTCGCACCCCCAGCAAGAGGAATCGAGCGACCCTGCAGCCTCGCGGGGTAGGTGAGCTCGGACATGTGCCCATGGTGGCAGCATCGGAGAGCGGGCCAGGCGTCGACACCGGATGGCTTGGTGGCAGGAGTTGGGGGGGCAGGTGGCGCGATGCCACCGTGGTGTCACGGCGGAGTGAGTCTTCGGGTGCCGTCGGATTCGACGACAACACGCCACTGTTTGAGGTGGACGAGACGGTGGTGGTGACGGCAGAGGAGCACGGTGTTCGCCTGTGAGGTCTCGCCCCGTGCTCCCAGAAGACGATGTGATGGACGTCGCACTGCTCGGGGGGACGGTGACAGCCGGTGCCAACACACCTGCAGTCTCGCGCAGAGACCGCACGGCGCAGTGCGGGTGGGATGGTGCGCGTCGCCCGCTCCACATCGATGACCTGTGACGGTCCATCCGTCAAGATTCGCGAGACGGTCGAGTCACACCCGAAAATTTGTGCCTCGCTGGCGGTGATCGGACCGACCCACGCCAGCTGGGCGGGTCCGATCCGATCATGTTGTGCGGCCGGCAGTAGGTCGCCAGGGGCGGTCAGCGTTGCATGGTCGACGATCACCGACAGATGCGGGCGCACCCCACCGACCACCCCGTCGTTGACGTTCCCTAACCATGCCGAGCAGATCTCTCCCAACGCATCAGCGCGACGCTGCGGCCACGAGCGGTTGTCTCCGGTCAAAGGCCCGCCGACGACGATTGCACCTGGCTGTTGAGCGCAGCCAGGAGCAGCGCCCCGTTCACCGGGTCGAGCAGACTCGAGACAGCGACCATTCCGTCGATCGTCTCGGCCACGCTGAGCCCTCGTCGGTCCGAGCGTCGAATCGCGACGTCATCTGGACGCTTTCGGTCCATGCAGTGCACCAATCGGTCAGCGACCTGGCGCAGTTGTCCGGGGTGCAGTGATCCCGCTTCGGCGACCAACGCCAACTCCGCTTCCTCGCGAAGCTCTGCAGGAACCTGGTGCACAGCGCCACCAATCACCTGCGCATGGCGCCACGACAAGGATCCGTCGCGCATGGCTTCGCCGGTTGCCGGTTGCGACTCGGTCACGGCAAAGGCCACCCGGGAACGGGCTGCGGCTTCGCCAGGTGCGAGGTGGCAACGGTGCCGCATCCAGGACGCCAATGACCGGTGCCCGGTCTCGGCTAGCGCACCGAACTCGGGGAAGTCAGCGGCGGCAGCCAGCCACAACCCTTCCAACCGCTCGATCACCTGTCGCTTCGCACCAGCTGCTCGACAGCGTCCAGGTCGGAGGCAGCATCGACGAACTCACCGAAGACCGAACGCGCCTCATCGATCACGTACGAACCTGGAGGAAACGGGTTCGTGCTCCGCTGTCCAGGCGCCGACCACGCCGGTTCCGGCGACTGGCCGCCGTCCCCATCGGTGTGGTCGTGACCCATCAGGCATCCCTCGGGTTAGGTGGTGACGGAACAAGCGCTGCGTCGGCCGTCGACGCGTTCACCGAGGGAGAACCGGGCCTTCGCTCATCGAGCAGCGGATGGCAAGAGTGGCTCTCATCAACTGGCCCGGTCATCCGCGGCGGCGGCACCGAACCTTCAGCTGACCGATTTCAACGGGCGGTATCCGCGGAGAAAGATCAACGGAAAGACACCAGCGGGTTCCCGAGCATCGGCCAACTTCGAACGTGTGTTCGATTCCAGCCCGAACCTCCAGCAGCTTCAAGCGATCGGCCCAGGGATGTGGACGCGACTCTGCCTCCACCCCAGAGTGACGACTCGATGACGGTCAGCGACCGCGCCTCACCCGTTCAGGGCGAAGAAGACCGTCCCACCGCGCCGCCCAAAGCCTCCCCCGTACCCTCACCCCATGCGAGTTCTCAGCGTGCTGAGCCTGAAGGGCGGCGTCGGCAAGACATCGGTCACCCTGGGCCTGGCCAGTGCCGCGCACGCACGCGGCCTGCACACGCTCGTGGTCGACCTCGATCCGCAAGCCAACAGCTCCGTCGTCCTCGACCCCCCGCGGGTGCAGTTCACCACCAACGATGTCCTCGCCGATGGTCGGTCGGGGATCATGGAGCAGGCGGTCGTTGCCAGTGGCTGGGGCGAGAACATCGACCTGGTGGCAAGCGAGCGGGCCCTCGAGCACCGTGCCGTCCCTGAGGGCGCCGGCAACGTGCGCCTGCGGGTGACGATGCAGGGGCTCGACAAGTACGACCTGATCTTGATCGACACGCCTCCCGCCCTCGGCGAGCTCACCCGTAACGCCCTGACGGCCAGCGACCTTGGGCTCGTTGTCACCGAGCCGAGCCTGTTCGCGCTCCAGGGTGCACAGCAGGCATTGGACGCCATGGGCGTTGTACGCGACACCAACCTCCGCCTTCAGGTGGCCGGAATCGTCGTCAACCGCGTCCGACCCACTTCATCCGAACACCGCTACCGGATGGCCGAGCTTGCGCTCGCGTACGGAGACCTCCTCTTGCAGCCCCCGCTCCCCGATCGCGCGGTGCTGCAGCAAGCCGCCGGGGCCTGCACCCCCGTCCACGCCTGGCGTACGCAGGCCGGGCGCGAGGTTGCCCGCATCTTTGACACCTACCTCGACCTCGTATTGGCACCCCATGTCGAGCCCAAACCGCTCCGACCAGTGTCATAGCGCCCAGCCCGATTGTGCTCCGCGGGCAAACCCCGAGTGGCATAGTGCACAGAAGAAGCAACCGGACGGAGAGGACAAAGCCGTGAGTCGTCCCGATCCACGTCCCGCGTTGCAGCGATCAGGCGACGGGTCTGTTCACCCAGCCGCCCCCCGGGTCGTTGCCGAGCAGCACATCCACCCGGTGCCCCACGCACCCTCGGCAGCCAAGCAGCCCAAGAAAAACAAGGGCATCAAGCCCATCGACCGAGCCGATGACACCATCGCCCGCGACGCCGAGCCACCAGCGCCACTACCGACGTACGAAGGCAAGGCGGTCGAGCTGACCGTTGTCGTTCCCAAGGACCTTCGCAAACAGGCGCGCAAGGCAGCCGACAAGGCCGGGATCCCGATCGACACGGTGGTCGTCGAAGCCCTGACGCGCTTCGTCGCCGGTCGCCGCTGATCGTCGGGCTCCGTCAGAAGACGCCCTGATCCATCTCGTTCAGCAACCCGTCGACCACAACACGCAGATCACCGTCCGCAGCAGCCGCGGCCGCGCGTTGGCGCTGGTAGCTAGCGCCAATCTGCATCAACTGCTCGACCTTCATCAGCTCTTCGGCACAGCCAAGCTTGCGCGCGGTCGGCTCGAGGTCCTCGGCCAGGTCGAGAATGGCTTCTTTGATCGGCTTGACGCTCTGTCCCAGATCGTCCACGACGATCTCGGCGTCGAGGCCATAGCGAGCGGCCCGCCACTTGTTCTCGCGCACCAACCACATGCGCGGCTTCGGCAGGGTGTAGCCCTTGTCAAGCTGACGATCGAACGACTCGACCAGCGACTGCGCCATCGCGGCAATCACCGAGATCTCATCAAGGGTCGGTAAGCCGTCACAGATGCGAAGTTCAACGGTCCCAAAGTTGGGATGCGGACGGATGTCCCACCAGACCTCGCGGATGGACTCGATGGTCTTCGACGAGATCAGGGTGTCCATGTACTCCTCGAACGCGTCCCACCCCGACAGGGAGTAGGGCAGGCCGGCTGTCGGCAGGCCTTCGAACACCTTGCTCCGCGCCGATGCAAGCCCGGTGTCTGATCCCATCCAGTACGGCGAGGACGCCGAGAGCGCGAGGAAGTGCGGGATGTACATCATCAAGGCGTTGTTGATCGGTATGGCCTTCTCCGGTGCGCGTACACCGACGTGAACGTGAACGCCAAAGATCTGCAACCGGCGTGCGAGCCACTGCATCTGCTCGACGAGCTGGGCATACCGCGGGTTCGGGCTGATCTTCTGCGTCGACCAGTCGGTGAAGGGATGAGTACCCGAACACATCACACCGAGATTGCGCTTGGCAGCAGCGACCTGGACTTCCTTGAGCGTGCCGGCGAGGTCCTCACGAGCCTCGGCAACTGTTGAGCAGATCCCGGTGATGATCTCGATCGTCGACTCGAGCAGCTCGTGCTTGGCCTTCGGATGCTCTTCGCCCGGCACCGGGGAGATCTCGGTCAAGATCTCGGTGGCACCACTCGTCAGCTCGCGCGTGTCACGATCGATGAGCTCGAGCTCCCACTCGATACCCAGGCTCGAACGCTCCGACGGCTGAAACGGAATGTGCACATCCACAGGCTATGGCCGAAGACGGTGCTGGGTCACGGGTTGGAACGCTCTTCTTCAGATTGTTGGTCAGTGCCGGTCCCTAGGCCACCGGATCACGAGCGTCGTAGCGGACGAACCCACGGTTGCGCAGTGCGAAGAAGAGCGTCGCCGCGATGCAGGCGACGCCGCCGGTCACTATCGCGGCGTGCTCGCCGAACAGGCCGGCGGTGGTCCCGATCACCGCATCACCAAGGCGCGGGCCACCTGCTACGACAACAACGAAGACCCCCTGCAGGCGTCCTCTGAGCTCGTCGGGAGTGGCCACCTGCAAGATCGTGGAGCGGAAGACTGCGCTCACCATGTCGGCAGCTCCGGTGAGCGCCAAGAAGAAGAGCGCCCACGTGAGGATGTCGGTCAGACCGAAGAAGGCGACGGACGCGCCGTAGCCGCAGACCATCACCACCACCATGAGCCCCTGGCGGCGCACCGTCCCCAGCCAACCGGACAACAGGCCAGCAAGAACCGAACCGACGGCGGGGGCCGCCGCCAAGAATCCAACGGTCCTGGCGCCGCCACCGAAGGTGGTCGCTGCGAGCGCAGGGAATAGCGCTCGTGGTTGCGCCAACACCATCGCGCAGAGGTCGACCATGAAGGTCATCAGCAGATTGCGACGGGTCGACAGGAACCGGAGCCCCTCCCACACTGCAGCCCAACCGGTGCGATGAGCCTCGGCCTCCGGGGCGATGGCCGGCAGTCGAAAGAGGCCGTACATCGCAGCGGCGAAGAGTAGGGCGTCGATCGCGTACGCCGCTGTGAGGCTGTAGGCGTCGATGACCAGCCCGCCCAGCAGTGGTCCGAGCATGAATCCCGCGCTGAAGGTCATGGTGGTCAGGGCGTTGGCAGCCGGAAGCAGGCTGGGCTCGATCAACCGAGGCACGATAGCCGACCGTGCCGGGGTGTTGACGGCGAAGAAGGCGGACTCCGCTGCGATCACCACATAGAGCAACCAGACCCGGTCCCAAGCAAGCCACGCCTGAGCGACCAGCACCAAGGAACAGAGCCAGAGCCCGGCCGACGACCACAGCGCGACCTGACGCCGGTCGTGGGTGTCGGAGATCGAACCTCCGTAGAGGCCGAAGACCACCAAGGGGAAGAACGCGGCGAGCCCGATCATGCCGACCGCGAAGCTGGAGCCGGTGATCGCGTAGACCTGGATGCCAACGGCGACGGCGGCCATCGACTGGCCCACCTGCGCGACCGTCCATCCGACCCACATGCGCCGGTACTCGGGGCTCACCCGCAAGGGGCGCAGATCGAGCATCAGGCGACGGGGCACTTGGCACATCCTGCCCCGTGACAGTCGGTCGACCGGGGAGAAGGGCCTAGGAAGGCGCAGCCGGGATGGCGTCGGCGTTGCCGCCGCAGACGACGACGCCAACGCGGGCTCCCTCCGGCGGCCGCCACGCTCCGGCCAAAAGCGCCGCGAGCGCTGTAGCACCACCGGGCTCCACGAGCAGGCGAACGTTCTCCCACAGCCACACCTGGGCACGAGCAATGATGTCGTTGCCCACGAGTGTGCTCATACTCACAGAGCCGGCCAGCACCTGCCACGGAATCGCGCCGAGCGATGGCGCGCCCAGCGAGGTGCGCGCCATCCCGGTTGCGGGACTGGGAACGGGCATTCCGGCTTGCTGAGCCATGAACAGGGTCGGGCAACCGGCTGGCTCAACCGCCACGACCTCAGCCGTTTCCTGAAGACCGACGACCACGCCTGCTGCCAGACCACCGCCGCCAACTGCGATGAGCCAGTGCGTGACGTCCGGCGCCTGCTCGACGAGCTCGAGCCCGAGCGTTCCCTGCCCTTCAACGGTCGCCACTTGGTCGTAGGGGTGAATCAGCGGGTGACCGCTGCTGGCCGCTAGGGCGTCGGCATGTTCGAAGGCCTCGCCGGGCGTGTCACCGTGCTCGATGACCTGTGCGCCAAGCTGACGCATCACGGCAACCTTCGTGCGGGCTGCCGACTCCGGCACGACCACCGTGGCCCGTCGCCCGAGCTGGTGGGCAGCCCACGCCACTGCGAGTCCGTGGTTGCCGCCCGAGCAGGCGATCACCTCGGTGGCGTCCGACTGCAGCAGCGAGTTCACGGCGCCACGCGGCTTGAACGACCCGGTGACCTGGAGCGACTCGAGCTTGAACACAACAGGCAGATGCCGCTCAGCCGTCGCCAGCTCGACCTCCACGCAGGGAGTCAGTCGGAGGAGTGGACCGATGGTGTTGGCCGCCGCGCATATGCCGTCCAGCGCGATCGGCTGACCTGCTGTGCTCATCGCGCCATCGTGGCAGGCTGGCGGCCATGGCAGAAACTGAACACAAGGATGATCTACACGGCTACCTCACGAGAGCTCGCAAGGCGCTGCTCTGGAAGCTCGACGGTCTCTCCGACTATGACGTCCGGCGTCCGTTGGTGCCCACGGGCACAAACCTGCTGGGCGTCGTCAAGCACGTCGGCAGCGTTGCCGCCGGCTACTTCGGCGAGTGCTTCGGGCGCCCGTTCCCCGAACCGCTCCCTTGGTTCGCCGACGACGCCGAACCAAATGCCGACCTATGGGCGAAGACCGAAGAGTCGCGAGACTTCATCGTTAGGTTCTATGGACGCGCATGGGCGCATGCCGACGCTACGATTGAGGCGCTTCCCCTCGATGCCACAGCGAACGTCTCGTGGTGGCCGGAGGGCAAGAACACCCCGACACTGCACACGTTGCTCGTGCACATGACGGCCGAAACATTCCGGCACGCTGGGCACGCCGACATTGTGCGTGAGCTCATCGACGGTTCCGTTGGGTGGCGTGATGGCAACTCCAACCTCCCCGACCTCGACGACCGAGCATGGGTGAAGTACCACGACCGGCTCGAAGCCGTGGCCCAGCAGTTTCGGAAGGTTTAAGGGGTGGAGCGTTGGCCCTCTGGGGTGGCTGACGCTCCACGCTTCACGGCGAGAGCCGCTCGATCGTCCAGGAGTCGCCGACCCTTCGATACCGGACTCGGTCGTGCAGCCGATTGGGGCGTCCCTGCCAGAACTCCACCTCGTCGGGGACGAGACGGTAGCCACCCCAAAACTCCGGAACCGGGACCGACGTGCCATCGGGGTACTGCTCGCTCAGCTCGAGGTAGCGCTCACTGAGCACGTCGCGGGAGGCGATCACCTCGCTCTGTCGGGAGGTCCAGGCACCCAGCCGGCTACCGTGCGGGCGAGAGTGGAAGTAGTCGGCCGTCTCTTGGGTACTCACCTTGTGGACGTCACCAGTCACGGTCACCTGCCGCTCGAGCGCAAGCCAGGGGAAGCAGAGCGAGGCTTGAGGGTTCTCGGCCAGGTGTTCGCCCTTGGTCGACCCATAATTGGTGAAGAAGCTGAAGCCCTGGGAGTCAGCGACCTTGAGCAGCAATGTTCGCGCCCGCGGGCGCCCGGAAGCGCTTGCCGTCGCCAACACCATGGCGTTCGGCTCCATCAGTTCGGCAGCAACGGCGTCCCCCAGCCAGCGAAGGAACTGGGCAACGGGGTCAGGGTCGACGTCGGCGACGACGAGGCCGGCGAGCTCATAGCTTCTACGCAGTGCGGCGAGGGCGGCAGGGTTCATTGGCCCATTCTGGCGCCCCCGCCCGGGCCCGGCATACCGACTGCAGGCGAGTCGGGTTAGATAGCGGTGAGCAGCGACCCTGCCGCCCCAGACCCACCGCGTCGAGGAGTGCCCACCATGGCGAACTCGGACTTCGTGCCCGGCCTTGAAGGCGTGATCGCCTTCGAGACCCAGATTGCCGAACCCGACAAAGAAGGCAGCGCTCTGCGCTACCGAGGCGTTGACATCGAAGACCTGGTTGGACGCGTCACATTCGGCAACGTGTGGGGCTTGTTGGTCGACAACGAGTTCAACCCCGGGCTACCCCCCGCCGAGCCGTTCCCACTGCCCGTGCACTCCGGTGACGTACGCGTCGACGTGCAGAGCGCGCTCGCGATGTTGTCGCCGTCCTGGGGGCTGCGTCCGCTGCTCGACATCGACCACGACCAGACCCGCGACGATCTCGCCAGGGCCAGCGTGATGGCCCTGTCCTATGTCGCGCAGTCCGCGCGTGGGCTCGGGCTGCCGATGGTGCCCCAGCGCGAGATCGACAAGTCCACCAGCGTCGTCCAGCGCTTCATGGTCCGCTGGCGCGGCGAGCCCGACCCGCAGCACGTTAAGGCCGTCGACGCCTACTTCGTCAGTGCCGCTGAGCACGGAATGAACGCCTCGACTTTCACCGCGCGGGTGATCGCGTCCACCGGCGCTGATGTTGCTGCGGCCCTCTCCGGTGCCGTTGGCGCGATGTCTGGGCCACTGCACGGTGGCGCACCATCGCGCGTCCTGCACATGCTCGAGCAGGTCGAGCACACCGGTGACGCCGAGGGCTTCGTGCGCAACATCTTGGACACCAAGCAACGACTGATGGGGTTCGGCCACCGGGTCTACCGCGCCGAAGATCCACGGGCTCGCGTACTGCGTCGCACCGCCCGTGACCTCGCCGCGCCTCGCTATGAGGTCGCCGAAGAGCTCGAGCGCGCAGCCTTAAAGATCCTCGCCGAGCGTAAGCCGGATCGAGTGATTGCCACCAACGTCGAGTTCTGGTCAGCCGTCGTTCTGGACTACGCCGAGGTTCCCGCACACATGTTCACGCCGATGTTCACCTGCGCCCGCACCGCCGGGTGGAGCGCGCACATCCTCGAGCAGAAGGAGACCGGACGCCTGATCCGTCCGTCCGCGCGCTATGTGGGGCCGCCGCCGCGCAAGCCAGAGGCAGTCGAGGGGTGGGACCGCGAGGTCAAGCCCTCCTACGCGATCTAGCTGGTCCCCTCCGCCGTTGTTGGCTTGGATTGCTTGACACGAAGATGTTTCACCCAGCGGAAATGTATGCCGCCCCCTGGGCGAAGCCGGTTGATGGACTCGTAGGCTGGATGCATGGCATCGACAGTGACAATCCCCGACTCCCTCAAGCCCTCCGACGGACGCTTCGGCGCCGGTCCGAGCAAGGTGCGCAAGGAGCAAGCAGCTGCCGTCGCCGAGCGCTGGCAGTCGCTGCTCGGCACCTCGCACCGCCAGGCGACGGTCAAGGACGAGGTCGGCCGCCTGCGCCGCGGCGTCGCTGCGCTCTTCGCCCTGCCGGACGGCTACGAGGTCATCCTGGGCAACGGTGGCGCCACTTGCTTCTGGGAGGTCGCCACGTTCGGGCTCATTCGCGACCGCAGCCAACACCTGTCGTTCGGTGAGTTCGGTGCCAAGTTCGTCACCTCGGTGAAGAAGGCACCGCACCTGGGCGATCCCGACGTCATCACCAGCGAGCCGGGCGACGCAGGAACTTTCAACCCAACGGCGGGCATCGACGTCTACGCGGCGGCGCAGAACGAGACGTCCACGGGTGTCGCCATTCCGGTCAAGCGGGTCAATGGAGACCCCGGCGCCCTCACCGTGATCGACGCCACCTCCGGTGCCGGCGGATTGCCCGTCGACGCCGCTGAGTTCGACACCTACTACTTCGCACCGCAGAAGTCGTTCGGCTCCGACGGTGGTCTGTGGTTGGCACTCATGTCACCGGCCGCCCTGCAACGCGCCAGCGAGATCAAAGAGAGCGGTCGCTACATCCCGCCGTTCCTCGATCTGCAGACCGCGATCGACAACTCCGTCAAGGACCAGACCTACAACACCCCGGCCCTGGCGACGATCGTGATGATGGCCGAGCAGGTCGACTGGTTCAACGCCAACGGTGGACTCTCGTTCGCGACTGGTCGATCGGCCTCGTCGGCAGAGGCGCTCTACGGCTGGGCCGACAAGGCCGACTACGCGTCTCCCTACGTGAGCGACCCCGAGAAGCGATCGGCAGTCATCGGCACCATCGACTTCGCTGAGACCATCGATGCCACTGCGCTGGCCAAGGTGCTACGCGGCAACGGGATCGTCGATACCGAGCCCTACCGCAAACTCGGACGCAACCAGTTGCGTGTCGCGATGTTCCCGGCGATCGACCCCACTGACGTCGAGGCGCTGACGGCTTGTATCGACTACGTGATCGGTGAGCTCGGCTGAAGGACGCGGCCGCGCTTGCGCATGACGAGTGCCGCTGCACCGCTCACCAGAAGAATCACAGCCAGCCCCAACGCCCAGAGCGCACCGCTGGAGTCCTCGCTCGCGGACTTCGTCGGGGCAGTCCTACCGTCGGCTGCGTCAGGCAGGCCGATCGCGTAGATCGGTTGCTCGACTCCTTCGCTGCCGACCAGGACGCCCGCCCCGTCCAACTCGTAGGCGAGGGTCTCACCTTGAGGCTGGAGCGGTAGCGGGTAGACCGTGCCCGCATCACCATCGGTGCCTCGGCTGAGGAACGCCTTGGCGTCGTAGAGGTAGAACGAGGTGTAGCTGCGCAGAGCCACCTGCGTGCCGTCGGGTGAGATGGCGCCGTCGGTGAGCAACATTGGAGCTGGCCCGACCCGCTCAAGCTCAACGGTGGTGCCCAGCCCCGGCGCTTTCGGCGTGGCGTAGACGCCTGCGCCAAGCGCCTCTTTCGTCACGATGACGATACGACCGGACTCGTCGACCATCAACGTCTCGGCGTTGTGTGCTCCGTCGGGGTAGCGCAGCTCGACGCGGCGCCAGGGGATGTCCTGCTTCCCGAGCTTGGCCGGCTCGGGGATGCGATAGACCCGGACCGATGGCCACTGCGCGTCGTTGTCACCGATGTCGGCAATCCAGAGGGCCGGGTCTTCACTGTCGTCCACTCCCGGGGCCATTGCCTCCCAGTCACGGTTGTAGATGTTCCGCAGCGTGAGCTCGGCGACCGTCTCACCAGACTCATCGACGCCGTAGACGATCTCGCCACCTTTGCTGTCGTTGACCAGCCAGACGACGCCAGGGTGCAGGCGGCTGACGGACATGCCGCTCGCTTCGTCGATCCGCGGGTCCTGGACGTCGGCAAGGCGGGTTGAGGTGAGCCGTTCGGCTTCACCTGGTGTGGGTTCGGTCGAACGCGGAGCCGCACCGAAGGCACTGAGCGCTACTAACACGGCAATCGCAGGCAGCGCAATCGCTCGACTCGAGGCCGCTACCGGCGCGGCTGAGGGCGTGAGTCGCCAGCCGGGGCGAACCGCGTCGAGGTCATCGGGCTCAGCGATGTGCAGGTGTGGGCGTGGGTGGGCATGGGCGCGCACTTCCAAACCAGCGCGACGAACGTGCAGGACCGCAACTGTGAGTGCGGCCAGTGCCGACACGATCCCTCCCAGTGCGATCGACCACCGCGGTCCGGCTGTCTCGGCGACCCAACCGACCAGCGGTGACCCGATCGGAGTTCCCCCGAGGAAGAGCAGCGTGTAGATGCCCATGACGCGTCCGCGTAGCTCTGGCTCAGAGTTCAGCTGCAGGAATGACTGCGTGGCGTTGATGAGCGTCAGTGCGCCCATGCCAACCAGTGGCAGCGCCACCAGGAACATCAGGTAGGTCGGCATCAGCGCCACCACGACGGCAGCGACGCCGAACGCGAGCGCGGCCAGAACGACCAGCCGGATTCGCGGCGCACCACGTCGCGCGGCGGCCAGCGATCCGGACAGCGACCCCACTGCCAGCACGGTCGATGCGACGCCGAAGGCTGCCGGACCGAGCCCGAACTCGCCGGTGACCATGGCCGCAATCGTCAGCTGAAAGTTCAAGCCGAAGGTGCCGACGAAGAAGGCGATGATGAGCACAAGAACCAGATCGGGGCGCGCCCGTACATACCTGATCCCTTCAGCAAGCCCACCGGAGTCGCCAGCAGGACGGACCGGCTCAGCCAGATCATCGGGCCGGATGCGCGACAGCGCGACGAGCACCGCAAGGTAGCCGATCGTGTTGAGGATGAAGACCCAACCGGAGCCGACCGCGGCGATGAGCAGACCGGCAACGGCAGGACCGAAGACCCGGCCGAGATTGAAGGACGCGGTGTTGAGCGCCACCGCATTCGGGAGGTCCTCGACGTCGACCATCTCAGAGACGAAGGCCTGCCGGGCGGGGCCATCGAACGCTGCGATTGACCCAACGAGGAACGCCATCGCCATCACGATCGACACCGATGCGACACCGGTGAGTACGAGGACTCCCAGGCTGAAGGCCGCCACGCCCAGCAGCGCGGTCGTGACGACCAGGAGTTGACGCCTGCGGAAGCGGTCGGCGAGGCCGCCGCCCCAGAGACTGAAGAGGAGCATGGGGAGGAACTGCAGGCCGACGGTGATGCCGAGCGCTGTGGCCGAACCGTCGGTGAGCTCAAGGACGAGCCAGTCCTGGGCGACGCGCTGCATCCACACGCCGGTGTTGGCCAGCAACTGACCGGTGGCGTACAGCCGGTAGTTGCGGACGCGCAGGGAGCGGAAGGTGGGACTCACTCGCTAACCAGTGACTCCAGAATCGGGACGACATCGCGGAGCGCGCGGCGCTGGTCGGCGTCCAGGGTCGCGAGGCGCTGGGCGAGCCACGCCTCACGGCGTTCGCGGTCAGCGCGCAGCATGACGCGCGCGTCGTCGGTGACGGCAACCAGCACTTGACGGCCGTCGCTGGGGTGGGCAGTGCGAGCGATGAGCCCGCGGTCGTTGAGGCCGGCCAGCACCCGGGTCATCGACGGCGGGCGAACCCGCTCGACAGCAGCGAGGTGGCCAGGGGTGGTCGGTCCGCAGCACTCCAGGGCGGCCAGAGCCGACAGCTGGGTAAGCGTCAGGTCGACGTCTTCGCGCTCGTGGCGCAGCCGGCGGGCCAATCGCATGACGGCGATTCGTAGGTCGCCCGCGAGCGGCAGGGCGCCCTCTCCTGAGGACGAATCCGTGGCGGAAGTCTTCGCGGTGGCGATTGGCATGTCGTTAGCATACCTCATTACCTTTGCTAACGAAACTCCTCGTCTTGGCTCCGTACGAGGGTCAGCCGGAAATTTCTGAGTCTACGAGCCTGGAACCGGGGCTAAGTCTCGTACCGAAGCTGTCGAGCTGCGCGAGCAGGGGATGGCGGAGCCGGCGCAGCTTCGAGGCGCCGAGCGCCCGACACCTCGGCCAGGAGCGCCTCAAGACGGGGCCGCAATTCCCACGCAAGGACCAGCGCTTGGTACTCCACCTCCTGCTCAGAGGTCGCCGGAGACCCCGTGAGGTGCGCCCTGAGCAGCACGTTCCGAGGCGTGTGCTGGCTGTCGACGAACTCCACCAGGTCGGTGCGATAG
The DNA here is from genome assembly GCA_027118455.1 of Actinomycetes bacterium. Taxonomy (GTDB): domain Bacteria; phylum Actinomycetota; class Actinomycetes; order JAHEKZ01; family JAHEKZ01; genus JAHEKZ01. Next base: position 30,187 of record JAJAYZ010000059.1, on the reverse strand, counting down.
CCCCCTCGACGCAGCAAGTGCACGCGTAGCGCGTCGGTGAGGAGGTCACCCCAGTGTTCCTGCAGCAAACCGTGGCGCGTGACCAGTCCGTAGGGTGGCGGCGGGGACGATGTACGGAGTTGCCGCTGGATGTCGTGGTGGCAGCACGGCGCCGCAAGGATCAGTTCACTTCCCCATCGGACGCCACGTGCCAAGGCGTCGTCCGTCGCTGTGTCGCAGGCGTGCAGCGCCAGCGTCACGTCGACCGGCGTCGCGACGTCGGCGTTCTCGATGGCGCCTTCGACGAAGTGGACGTCGGTCGACCAACCGAGCTTTCCGGCGACCTCAATGTTGTGCCGCCGTGCCTGGTCCTTGACGTCCACTCCGATGACTTCCACCGACAGGCCGAGCCCCACCGTGAGGTGCTGGTACGCCGCGAATGTCAGATAGGCGTTCCCGCACCCCAGGTCAACAACCCGCAGCCGCTCGCGCCGCAGCCGGCCGGCAGAACGGGCCTCACGGACTGCAGCGTCAAGCAATCGGACGAACTCTTCAACCTGGTGGTACTTGTCAGCTCGCGACTTCTTGACGACTCCGGAGGGATCGCTGACGCCGAGCTCACGCAAGAAGGGCGCGGCCGGATCAACCAGACGGTTCTTCACCCTGTCGTGCGAGACATCGCGGGCATGCCCGGCCGACGACCGAGTCACCAGAACCCGCTCACTCTTGGAGACCCGGAAGCCAAGTTCGCCGTCGGTGCTGGCCACGTTCCAGTGCCCGAACGGCTCGCTGAGAAGCTCATCGACGGCATGCTCGGCGTCGGCGCCCCACAGGTAGTTGCTGGTGAACGACTGGCGCTCGTCATAGGCGACGACCTGCAGATGCTGGCCGCTCTTCAGCTCGACCGGTCGAAGCTCGAGCCGGCGCCATCGGGGCCGCTGACCGCGGAGTGCTCCTCCAGCCGTTGCCCGGACCAGCCGGTTGGCGTCCAGAAGGTGCCGCATCACGTCCTGGCGTGCGGTGGCGAGGTCGGTGGGCACCCGCCTACTGTCTCACCATGGAATACACACACCTCGGACGCACTGGACTGGAGGTCTCGCGACTCTGCCTCGGGACCATGAACTTCGGGCCGCAAACGCCCGAGCCTGAGTCGCACCATGTCATGGACCACGCGCTCGAAGCCGGGATCAACTTCTTCGACACCGCCAACGTCTACGGCTGGGAGATTGGCCGCGGGACCACCGAAACGATCATTGGGAACTGGTTCGCCCAAGGAGGCGAACGCCGCGACAAAGTCGTCATCGCCACCAAGCTCTACGGCTCGATGACCGAGTGGCCCAACGACACCTTCGTGTCAGCGCGGAACATCCGCCGCGCCTGTGACGCATCTCTGAAGCGCATGCAGACCGACTGGATTGACCTTTACCAAATGCACCATGTCGACCGGAACACGCCGTGGGAAGAGATCTGGGAGGCATTCAGCGTCCTACGGCAGCAAGGCAAGGTGCTCTACTTCGGGTCGTCGAACTTCGCCGGGTGGCATCTTGCGCAGGCCCAGGAGGCGGCGCGCAGACTCGGCATGCTCGGTCTGGCCAGCGAACAGTCGATCTACAACCTGGCCGTCCGAACCATCGAGCTCGAAGTGCTTCCCGCCGCCCGTGAGTACGGGATTGGCGTGATCCCGTGGTCACCGCTCTACGGCGGCGTCCTCGGGGGCATTCTGCAGAAGGCCGAAGAGGGACGGGCGGTAGGCGAAGGAACGCAGGAGCGCCTCACCAAGTACCAGCCACAGGTAGAGCAGTACGAGGCACTCTGCCGCGACCTCGGCGAGCACCCAGCTGATGTGGGTCTCGCCTGGCTGCTATCCCAGCCCGGAGTCACCGCACCGATCATCGGCCCGCGTACCGCGTCCCAGTTGGACGGCAACCTGCATGCTCTGGACGTCACCCTCGATGACGACGCTCTCGCCAAGCTCGACGAGATCTGGCCAGGGCCGGGGGGCACTGCTCCGGAGGCATACGCCTGGTAGGCGACGGCCCAGCGCCACGCGGGCTCACAGACGACCTAGCGAACTGTTACGTGGGTGATGGTGTGGTTGTTGGCGTATTGGCCCATGGCGACGTCGTAGAGGCCGGGGCCGGGTGGTCGTTCCCAGACTGAGACAGGGATCACTTGGGTGGAGATGCGGTAGCTGCCTGGGGTGAGTTTGGTGTTGGTGAGGGGAACCTTGACCCGGGTGGTGGTCCCGGCACTGATGGTGACCGAGGGGGTCGCCTGGTAGGGGCGGGTGGCGGCCAGTTGCGGAGTGCAGGACTGTGCCTGGCTGCCGCATACCCACACTTGCACGGCGATCTTGGCATCGTAGACCGTCTGCGAGGACCGGACGTCGACGGTGACGGCACGGCCGTCTTTGGTGACGTGGATGCCGTCGGGGCGGACGCTGAGGTCGGTGCGCTCGACACCACCGCGGTTGCCTTTGATCCGGGGGGTCAGGAAGTACCCCTCGTTGTTCGTCGTCGGGCAACTCGACTGAAACTCCTCGGGACCCGTACCGAAGTTGTAGAAGTCGTACCTCGCATCGCCGTACCAGGGGTTGTTGGAGACACAGTTCTCGGACTGGTCTGAGACCCATTTGCCGGTCTTGGTCACCGACCGGAAGGATTTCTTGGCAACCACTGTGAACGAGGTGGGGGTGGTCGCGATCACCTTCGCCTTGGCCCGGTTGTAATCACCCATCTCGGTGATCACCACCGGGTCACCCAACGCCAGACCGTGGTCAACATCAGTGCGGAACACAAACGTCGACGACCCACCACTGTTCTGCGAGCTGGCGGAAACAACCTTGCCCCCGAGGGTCCGGTTCCACAACACCACCGGTGAACCCCAGTCGAAGACCTCCTCGAAGGAGTCGTTCGGGTCAATCACCGCATAGATCGGCTGGCCCGGCTGACCGGCGAACCCGACCGGCGGCGTCCACTCGGTCTGCACCGGGACCTGTCCACGCACCGGGATCGGCTCGGTGATCTTCTCCTCGGTGATCGCATACCCACCACGAGCCGGGTCACCGAGATAGAACCGCACCACCAACGGTTTGGACACACTGGCCGGCAGATCCGTCAACGCATAGTTGTGCACCGTCGTGCTGATCTGCAACGGCTGACCCACCTCCACCGCAGCCTGCGGTCGACACACATCACCGTCCCCACAAGCCCACGTCACAAAGTCCGGCGACGCCAACAACACATCAAGACTGTCGTCCAGGCCAGTGTGCAATCGATAAGGCTCCATGAGTTTGGGCAGGGAGAAGGCGGCGTCGGGGCGGGCCGGCAAGTCCGGGTCTCCCTTGGCGCCGTAACCCCACTCCGGGTTACCCCACAATCCACTAGACCCCACCGGACTAGCCGTCCACGTCAACGTCAAGGCACCGCTGTTGGGGTCATCAGCTAGATACGGGGTGATCCGATAACTACCGGGACGACTCGCATCGTCGTACTCAAACGTCCACGTCGTGGCCGACTCCAACACCATGTTCATCATGCTCGAGTCGTTGTGCTCAAACTCCCCCTTCACATGCGCAGCCCACACCGCCCCAGGGGCGCCGGGAGCGAAGATCTCCCGCTCTGAGCAGTCGAGGAACATCGACCCGCAGCCGGTCTCTCCCGAAGTGGCGGCTTCGGCGCTGGCGCCGTTGGAGACGGCGTAGCGTTCTTCGTAGCCTTGGATTTGGCCGAACTCGAAGCTGACCTTGCCTGAGGTTCCGGGGCCGATCTCTTGGGTTTGGACGGGCAGGGCGCTGGGTTGCCGGCTGAGGGTGCACCCACCGGCTGCGCACGGGTCAGAGCTGGTCGGGACCTGCGAGCCCAGCTTTTGCAGCACCACCTGGGTGGGGGTGCGGATGGTCGACACCACGTAGTCGGTCCCGTCGAACGCTCCGGCACCGCGGATCCGCACCGGTTCTCCTTGCCCGGCACAGTCGGTACCGATCGAGGAGGGAAAGGCGGTCTGCACCTGTTGGTTATCGGGCAGCGCACACAGGTAGCCGTGGTTGCCCGCTGTCACCACGGTGACTTGTGCGGGGCCAACTTTTCGGATCGAAACGATCTGATTCCGGAAGGTCGGGACCTGCGCCGTCGAGGACGGGTAGGACAAAATGTTGCCCGGGGTGGGGCCGGCGAAGACCGATCCGTACTGCGGGTCGTTGACCGAAACCCACGAAAAGACCGTGTCCAGCGGGGTCGCCGAGTAGGTCCACAGATCCGGTTCAGGCGGCAACGAACCACCGGTGAACGTCCCGAAGTAAACCGGAACCTGACTCATCTCGATGTCGGAGGTGGCCACAAACGCCCGGTCCTGCATCGGCGCCAACGACTGCTCAGCGGTGTAACGGAACGACTTAGCCTGCTGCGCCTCGGTCTGCTGCTCCTCCGAGTGTGCATACGCCAACTCCAACGTCGCCTCGTAACAGACGAGTTCACAGTCGCCGCCGGGTGCGTGCGTGCCACCCGAAAGGCCGCCTTTGAGGGCGGTGTCGAGGCCCCAGGCTTGTTCCATGGAGACGGCGAGGCTGGTCTCGCTGGTGGTGTCGGTTTCGTAGGTGGTGCGCATCGGGCACTCGCCCTGGTCGGTGTCGGCACCGTTAGCTGCGTAGCAGTCCGATAAGTCGTAGACCTCTGCTGAGGCGATCCAACCGTCCTTGTCGTAGCCGGGATGGGAACCGTCGATCGCGGCGAACTCCACCGGTGGGGCCCGCAACACCATCAACGGGTTGATCTCCCCAACCGCGAACGACCGGATCGGGTCACCGAGAGTGGAACTGTCACCGTTGAAATCGGCTGTCACCACCTGGACGTAACTTCGATCCAGAACTGTCGGCGACTTGTTCGGGTCGGCCGGAATCGCCGCCAGACGCACCGACATCGTCTTAGAACTCTGCTTGGCAAAGGTTGCCTTGCCCCCCACATCGACACTGACCGCGAACGCATCGACGGCCACACTGTCACCCGTTGTCGACGCCCCGCACGTATTGGAGTCGTTGCACGTCCACCCCACAACGATGTCCGGGTTGACCGCGTTCGGGTAAGCAAGATCGTCGCTGGCGTCAGCTTGCCGCCGCGCCAAACGCCCCATCGCCAACGACACCTGACCGCTACCGCCATCACCGACAGCCACATAGCCCCCTGCAGGAATCAGGTCAGTCGAAGCCGTACCTGGTGTGAAGGGTTGATCCCATCCAGCCTGAACCGGTTGGCGCCTTACCTGAGGACGCCACCCCGCACCGCCTTGGCCGCTGATGTTCTGCCCCCAAAGGCTCACACTGACCGGAGCGAAATCACCACTGTTCGGCAACGTCTCGGCGACGACGATCTCATCACCTTGAGCACCATCAACGTCGCCGGCAGCGATCTGAAGATTGGACCGGAGCGCGAACGGGTCGCTGGCGGGGTCATGGTGCGCAGTCACGGTCGCACAAGGGCCCGGATCGCGGGTCGGGTCAGACACGTCCAACGGCACCGTCGGAGCCAACGTGAGCTGTGACGTCACGTCGAATGCCTGGAACAAGTGGTAAACATCTCCAGTCTCATTCGACCCGGGGTCAGCCGCAGCCACCCACCCGATCGCCAAATCAGCACCCGGTGAAGCCTTAACCCCAGATGCATGCTGGAAATGACCCGACGCCATCGCAATGGAGAAAACCCCACGCTGGCTCGGATCCACCCCCGACGCGGTGTTGTTACACCACGCATCAGCGCCCCACGGAACCGACGAACGCAAAGCCAGACGTTCCGCGTCGTCCATCGCAAAGAACGACAACCGTGAACAAGGCAGATGCACCTGGGCATCACCACAATCGGCACCCCAGGCGACCGCGATCTCAGCCGGACCCCCCACCTCAAAATCATCAACCACCAACGAGAACGCCTCCCGCGCCGGCGCCGTCGCCACAGACTCCTGGAACAACCTCCCCACCGGACGCACATCCAGCAGACCGAACGGCTGGACCGCACCAGGCACCACCGAGAAAGTCGCCACCTTCAGCGACATCGTCGGCGCCGTCCACCCCAACACCAGACCAGTCGAAACCGCCTCAGCCCGCACCCCACAACCAGAACACCCAGCCGACCACGCCGGAGGAGTCACCACCCCCCCAACACCACCCCTGGCCACCACCAGAACACCGAGGTCAACAGAGAACGTGTCAGCCGTCACCGCAGAAACCGGATGGTAAGAAAGCAGATCCCCCCCAATGCACTGGAAACCATCCTTCGACAACGAAGAGTCCACACACAACGACGCCTGCAACGACGGATCATTACCCAACCGCACCGGATCCCCCACATGGAACCGATGCCTTCCCGCCGTAGTAAACGTGGCCACCGTCGTCTCCTGACGAGCATCAACAGCGAACGACGCCCCCGTCACCGTCGCCGACGCCAGCCCCACCGGCCCAGCCGCAAGCTCAACCCGCCCGACCCCCGACGTGTCCACACTCAAACCAGTCGAAAACTCCGACGAATACGAAGGACCCCCAGAAGGCTCACCCGGAGTGAAATACGAAAGACACACAGTCGCCGACGCAGCACACCGCCCCGCACGCACCAACTCCTGACGACCATCCCCATTCACATCAACCGAAACCGCCGCACTATCACCCTTCTCAGAACCAAACCCATCATCAACCACCGAAGTCGGAAACCCCGACGAAGGATCAGCAGGATCACTCAAATCAATCGCACTCTTTAACGAACACACCTCAACCTGCGGATCACACGAACCATCGATACCACCAGCTGACACATCACCCACCGACGACACCGGCCCACCCACCGAACGACTCACAACCCCCAACTCAAACTCACCCACCACCTTCCGCGACGGCAACGGAGTCGGCTCCAACCCCACCTCACACCCAGCCGGCAAAGGAACCCCACCCGTCGACACACAATCCACCAACGTCGACGCAGAAGCAGAAACCCCAGAACCCCCAGGCATCCACTGCAGTAACGCCAGGACCAAGCCCGCAGCGACCACGAAGACGATCCATCGTCTGATTGCAGTGCCATCCGCCATGGTCCTCAAGACACGCTCATCCCATCGATGGAGACCAAATGCATTCGTCCCTTCCCACTTCCCAGAGCGACAATCTTCACGCGGTGAACAACACGCCCGCGGACGGGGAACGTCAGGGTCGTGGGGCGGGTCGCTGACCCCTGCGAGAAGGACTTGTAGTTGTCGATCGTCGCGACAAACGTGCCGTCGATGTACACGTTGGCTCGACCTTGGTCTTTCCCGACTACTGTCTGCCACTCAAGCTGCGTATCAGCGCGAAACCGGAAAGCCACCGACGACCCTTTCGTGGCTCCCGCGGCGTAGTCGATCGTGGTGCCAGCAACACCTGACTCCAGAGAACGCTGGCCCCAGGACATCGAGGTCTTCGGCGTGCGCTCAAGTGAAGTCTTCGTCTCAAATGCATCCACGGCAATGGACGAGCCACGCCCGTTCGCGCCCGGCCTGCCGAGAACTGTGATCCTGAGCTCATGGCTTCCCGCGCCCAGCGACGTAAAGGCTCGGGGGACACGGAACGAGTTCCTCGATGCGGAGTTATCCACTGTTCGAATGGTCTGCCCGTCAATCGCGACCTCTGCGAGACCCTCGCTCGGACCTTTAACTGTGTACCAAGTGACTGAGCTTCCGGTGAAACTGAACGTCGAGGAAGAACCCCGGGCGCTCTCGCGAATCAGTGAGCCACCGATCGCCGACGAGGTCTTTTTCCGATCCCACGAATAGGCAGGTCCCAATTCGTTCTCGGCGAGGTCAGTCGGCGCCAGAACCTCGACGATCGAACTCGGCACCGAGACGCCCCCGGAAGCCAACTCGTCGGTAGCGTTGACATGTACGAAGTAGGTCTCCCCAGCCGTCACCCCGTCCTCCAAGCGCAGGCGCGCCGTACGCACTACACCATCTACGCACGACACTGCGACACCTGATGAGTCTCGGCAGCTCAGTTTCGTGGGTACCAGTGCCGTCTCAGAGTCGCGCACCACAAGCCTTGATGGGGTTACATTGCTCACCCCATCCTCAAAGACCACGTCAATCGTGGAACCCAGATCCGATGGGGCCAACACCTCATACCGAGGCGTGATGTGCACCAAAGCCGAGATTGCCAGACCTGTGCCCTCGGGTCCGGACTGGCCGGTTTCGTTGCTTCCCCAGCAGTAGACCTCGCCGTCCACGACCGCACATACGTGCCGCGCGCCAACTGAGAGCGACGAAGCTCCCTGCAGCCCGTTTACGTCGGTGATGGTGGGGCCGTCACATCGCACCTCATCATCGACCACCTGGACCAGACAGGTTGCGCTCCCACCCGTCTGGAGCAGCCGATTCGCAATGTCACTTTTTATGGCCGTCCCCTCCGGCTTGTCCGTGGACGGAACCAGCAGTTGGCCGAAGGTGTTGCTCCCCCAGCAGTAAACCGCGTCCCCCACTAGTGACGGTGGGGATTGGAAAGGAAGAGCATTGCTGGCACATGTTTGCTCTCCCCCGGCGGCCACGAGGCCAGCCTCCAGGGAAGGGGCCGATGTTGGCGGGTCGCTCGCGCTTGGGTCGGTGACAACCACCGGAAAACTCGTCCGATCGTCAGTCTTGTTCGGCGAGCGGAAAGGAATCCATGACGGGGCGCCGAGGTACCCGAGTTGCCCGGCGGAGTTCGATCCCCAGCAAAGGACCGGTCCTTCCGGATCTGCGGCGCCTCGACTCGACGAGACGCAGGTATGTCCATCACCGGCGCTGACTCCGGTAATCTGACTCCCCAACTTCCCGACCACGAATCGAGCAGGATTACTCGAGACGGGAACAGCCGAGTACTCATCGCTGGGCCACCCCCGCAGGCCTTGCCCCGCAGCAGCGAAGGGTTGCACCCTCAGATTCTCAGGGTCAACAACCAGCAGTCGACCATCCTTCGTCGCCACGGAGTCGGTGGGCGTGCCGCCAAGACTCGTCTGGTCCGAGTCGTCACCACGATAACTGTCCACGAACTTGCCATAGCCAGATTGAGACCCTGCCGCGAAGACGTTGACACATGCGGTCTTGTCGGGGTTATCAATGATCGTTTCTTGCCCTTTGTCTTGCCAGAATCCGTCGCTGTCGATCCCTAGTTCAGCTGGTTCAGTCGCGTCGCCATCATCTGTTCGAGGTGTCAGTTTCACAAAGTGCTGGACCTGCATGGAGTCGAGCCGGTACTTCGTCAGGACGCCTACGTCGCCATCGAAAGCCGAACCGAGCCGACCGAAGTCGTAGGTCGCGAATCGAATCGTCTTGGACCACTCTCCGTTGACCTTCTCCGGGTCCGTCGTGATGCGAGTGGGGCAGTCGGCACCGGCCGCGGGATCATTGGCCCCACGCTTGGTTGGGTCCACGAAGAAAGAGGTCCGAAGAGCTAACTTGCTCGCTCCAATATCCCAAAGGGAGATCCGCCAATCGCCCTCGGTTACAGGCTTCTCAAGGGCATAGAGCACGGGGGCACCGGAAGCGTCGGAGCCAACCACGACATCAGTGATGTCGTCGACGGCCGGGAAACTGGACGCGAAATCAACGACACGAACAGTTGAACTCAGGTCTCGAGAGATCCGAACCAATGTGAGATACGGGCTTGCCCCCACGGAGCCACTGATGACCGCGAGAACCGAACCGTCGGCGGAGTTAACAGCCATGGCGCTGACAACACAGTCGCACTGGCTACCGGAGGGGATACCCAGTTCCGGATAACTGGGTGCCCAGCCCACCTTGTCGGACACACCAGAGTCACCCACAGAGTATCGCCAGATGGATCCTGGGACATCAGCTACCAGTGACGTTCCAGAATCGCTGGCGAAGAGGTTTAGCCCATCGTCCAGACGTGCAACGCCCACTGATGACGGCTCATACCCGAGGTTAGAGAAGAGGTCAACGAAGCGCCCTTCATCAGTGAAACGCCAGATCTGCTTCTGGCTACTCTCCGAAATGAAGAGGTCATCACCACCCGGATCGATCGCAATCGAGTTGGCCCCGCGCGCATCGGCGCTTGCCTCCCCCTGTATCGGGGAAAAAACGATGTCAGCATCGGCGATATCGCCACGCCCGAGTTGCGCGGAAGTGTCCGAGCCCCAGCACAGAAGCTTTTGCCCACCGTTGACCACTTCGGCGACTTGCCCACCCGCACCGGATCCCCGCAGGCCACCTCCGTCGATGCCCAACGGCGGGACATCTGTCGCCGCAGCGGCACCCACTTCGAAAGCGATGCCGAACAGATGTGGATCGCCTCCGGTCCACACTGAGACATCCCACAGAGGTGAAAGTCCGTTGAGAGCTTTCTGGACTTCCGATGGCTTTGCGTCCCATGGAAGAGCCGGCGTGGTGACCATCGGAGTCGGAGGCTGAGTGGAGAGGTCTTCAAATGAAAGAGAAAAGGATCCTGAGGAGGCCACAACACGCAGTTGCTGGACTTCGTTGACTCCGCCTTGTGAGAATGCACAAGTGTGCGAACGCCCCGCAGACACCGATGTCGCCCCGGATACCAAGGAGCGCACTGCGCGGAAACGATCTTGGGTCGTCCCATCGCCCAGCTGTCCAGATCCGTTGGCGCCCCAGCACCAGATGTTGCCGACCCCTGCCACCGCACAGGTGTGCTCACCTCCGGCGTCCATGCTGGTCACGCCAGTGACGGATTCGATGAGCATCGGTTCCGCACTCTGAACAACATCGTCGCGCCCTAACTGGCCTCGGCTGTTAGCCCCCCAGCACCAGACGCTCTGGGAGACGGTGAGCGCGCAGGTGTGTCGCTCACCTGCAGCCACTTGCACGACCGACGATGCGGTGAGTGCTGCCGCAGACACAGCGGCCGGAACCGGGCTGAGCGTCAGCACTGCGGCAAAGGCCACAACTAGACAACCGGCTCGCCTACGAACTCTCCAGACCTTGGATTCGGTCAGCAAAACTGAGTCCTCACGACATATCTCCCTCGTCATCGAGCCACCACGGTCGCCCGGGTCAAGACGTGTCGCCTTAGACCCGGGCGACCGTGGTGGTCCGCACTTCGGACATGCTTGCCCGTGGCTATCTCACTGCCGTGATGTTCACGCGAACTGCGTCCTTCTTGGTGCCGTCCTTGGTGGACGTGGCGGTAAGGAGCAACTTCTTGGTGGACTGCAAGTCAGCGGATGTCAGCACTGTTGCTTTGACCTTCACAGTGACCGAGGCGGCGACTGGGAGTTGCTTGGAGTACTCCCCTGCCTTGATCTTCTTAGTCACATTGGTCTTGCCCACGAAATACTTGACGTTGAAGCCGCCCAAGCTGTTTGCCGACTGCTTCAACTTGACCGTGTCGGCGGCGTTTCCATCGTTCTGCACCGACCACGTGAACATCACGCTCTTGCCACGCGCGGCTTTGGCGCTCTTCGTCTGACCCTTACCCGTCTTGTTGTACACGCCGTCACCCGCCACAGCTCCCGATCCCACTGCCACTCGGCCATCCGGCTGATACGCCTTCAGCGCGAACGTTGCAAAGACCTCCACCGCCGAATTGAGTTCGATCGAGCAAGACCCCGTTCCCGAACATGGCCCCGACCATCCAGAGAAAGTCGATCCGGCATCTGCAGCCGCCGTGAGATCCACGGTCGTTCCCGAGTCAAAAGCATGGGTACATGTCGTTCCGCAGTCGATGCCAGCAGGCGCACTCGCAACCGAACCGGCCCCAGTGCCGTTCTTGGTCACCGAGAGGTCAGTCGGAACCGGTTTGAGGCTGAAGACAGCCCCGACGCTCTGGTTGCTGTCCATCGTCACGTTGCAGGTTGTCGTTGTACCGGAGCAGTCCCCGAGCCACTTCACGAAGAGCGAGTCGCTATCGGGCGTGGCTGTCAGCGTGACCGGTGCGCCCAGGAAGAAGGCGCTGGAGCATGTGCCCGGACAGTCGACTCCAGCAGGGCTGCTGACGACCGTTCCATGACCATGTCCATAGAGCTCCGCGCTGATCTGGGTCTTTCCATCCTGCACGAAGACGGCCGACACCGACCGGTCCTGGCTCATGGTGACCTCGCAACTGGTCAAGCCCAGACACCCCGGCGCATTCACCCACCCGTCAAAGGTCGAACCGAGAGAGGCCACCGCCGTCAGCGTGACCTTGGTGTCGACCGGATACTGCTGCAAGCAGTTAGTACCACAGTTGATCCCCTGCACTTGGTTAATGATCGTGCTCGATACTGTGCCCGACCCCAGTCCTGGTTTCGTGACGGTCAGAACAGGGTTCTTTGTAAAAGTGAAGTCGATTCCCGCTGTCGAAGCAGCAACTCCGTTAACCAGAAGGCTGGCACTGCACGAGGGCCTGTTCGCCTCAACATTTGATACGGCACCCGGCGCGGTGCAGTTAGGTAGGTAGACCTTGCCAATCGTTGCCGACTGCAGCCCACTCCCAGGGTTAGGTTCAACTTTCCAAGCGTTACCCAGTGTTCCGACCAGGCCGATCCAACCCGATGGACGTGTGATCTTGACGAGACAGCCCGTCGACCCCACGGGGCCGACGTCGACGGTGACTGACGAACCGGGCCAGTTCTGATCGAAGAGCAGGCCGGAAACCACCTTGTTTGCCGTCATCGTGTAACTCGAACTCCCCGAGGTGCAGGGAGTCTCAACTGCCGCGCTCGCCGAGGGAGCCACCAGAGTCATCATGCCGCTGACGAGTATCAGAACAACTAGGGCCGAGATGCGCGACCGCGCCGGCCTAAACAGCACGACACTTGGAAGGTTCACGTGACCACCTCGCTGATTCACAACTCGGGACAATGACGGTCCGCAATCTGTCACTCGCCAATCGTTCCGTCAAGGCAATCGAGGGAATCGCTAGCGCTAACGCAACGAAGCAACCACAACGACGACGACGAACACCAGCAGGGCCAGCGGCACCAGCCAGCGACGCGTCCGGGGATTCACGGAGCCGAGCCTAGGCGACGCCGGTGGTCTATCGTCGCCGACGTGTCAGCCGATAAGTCACCACCGGACCGTCAGGTCGAGCCACTCGACGTCGATGCCGTGCGGACAGCCCAGGTCGGTACCGCACTCTGGGCCGTGGCACTGGTGGCGACGCTGATGGCTCGGAACACCTTGGCCGACGAAGGCCGAACCTGGTGGATCTGGACCTGTGTCGCCGGTCTGGTCCTCGGAGTCGTCGGCCTGCTCGTGACGACCAGACGCCGACGCCGGATTGCCACATCCCGGTCATCAGCTCAACGGTCGTAGAAGCGCTCGACTCCGAAGCCTTCGGCCGACTCGGGTCGCTCAAGAGACGCTGCGAGCTCAAACCGGCGAGACCAATGACCACTGGCCCAGGCCAGTGCGCGCGCCAGGCCCTCCAGAGTGGCTGCGTGGACTTCGCCCTGGTCGGTGACCCACCAGTCGACAACGACGTCACCGATGTGGAGTTCGTCGTGCTCGCGGTACGTCGTCAGCGAAGCGTCAAGGATGGGGAGCTGCGGCACTGGTCGTTCGAAGCCTGACCCTGCGATACCCGAGGCAGCACATGACGCATCGTCGCTGACGTCGACGTCCAACAGGTCGGCAAGAGCGTGGGTCCCCGGGATGTGGGGCGTCTGGAGCACCAGTGCGTGATGCGGGGCGATGGCCACGATCACCTCGTCAGCATCGGTGACCGCGATCGCTCCATCGACAATCGCGCGCAGGTGGCTGGGGGGGTCGACGAGCTCGGGGTGCTCGGTGGCCGTGATTTGCGTATAGAGCTGCGCCAACAAGTCCGTGCTGATGACTCTTTCGTCGTCAGCCATCGCATCGAGCAGCTCATTGACGCCATCAGGTGCCTGGAGCCACCGCTCAAGCGTGCTGTGCACACCGATCGCGTCGAGCAGCTCCTGGCTGACGCCCGACGGTGGCTCGACGACCGGGAAGAACTGTGCCAGGCGGTCATCGCCAGGGACGCGCACCTCAATCGGGCTGCGACCATCCAGAAGCGGAGCCTCGCTGAGCCACCAGGCTCCTGGCGACGCCACCGCCACCCGGCGCCCGTCGCCGGTCAGCACGACGGTCGGAGCCACCAATGCGCGCATCACCCCAGGCGCCGCAAGGAGCCCGACGAGGTCGGTGAGTGACAAACCCTCGACCAGCTCGATGCCACGCACGATCGTCACGTCCGGCGCGAGCAGCTCACCTGGGTCGTTGGTGCCTGCGCGTTCGGCCACCGACGCGCACCAATCAGCTCCGTCGACCATCAGGTCGTCCCACGAGTCAGGATCGAGCGGCAGCTCGTGCAAGGTGACTGGCGTCAAATCCGCCAGGACGCCGAGCGCGGCCCAGGCGGAAGCAGTTGCAGTTTCGGCAACGGCATCGGCCAGGCGTGGTACCTCAGCTCCAGCGACTCCATCGATGGCCGACCCCGGCACCACGACCGACGCTGCCGGCGCCCAGCCGCCATCGCTCGTTGGCACCGGGAGATTAGCTAGGGCCACCAGCTCGCCGGCCGTGACGTCGGCGTCCACCAGAAGCTGGGCAGCGGCAGAGATCATCTCGCGAGCATCGACCGGATCGAACTCGACGGCATCCCGGACCCGGCGCACGAATGCGTCGTCGAGAACCGTTTTCACATCGAACGAACGAGCACCCAGCCGCTCCAACAGTTGATGCTCGGCATCGTCGTGCACCACATCAACGCCCAGTAATGCGAGCTCGTCACCGTGTACTCCGGCCAGCATCGTGGTTCGAGCACCGCGCACGACGCGGCCATCGGTGAGCGGCACCGGAAGGCCTTCCCAGACCCGAGGGTCAAGGCGTTGCACCTCGTCGTAGATGACGTGCCACTGCATCGGTGAAAGGCCAAGCGATGCCAGTGAGTCCCACACCTCGGCCACCGGCCGCGTCACGAGCCCGAGGCCGCGCAGCTCGTCACCAACCCAATCGGGGTCAGCGAGGTCGACCAGATGCTCGGCGAGGACGCGCACGACACCTGGATCAGACGGTTCGAGGGCGACCAGCTCTGACGGGCGCTCCGGCCGACCGTCGCAGGCGCGCGGCACCCAGTGAGACCGAGCGAGCCGTTCGCGCACCTGCTCGCGAAGCAGATGGTCAATCGGGCCCAATAGGGCCGGTTGCGGAACAAGCGTGAGAGCCACACTGCCGTGGTCCCGCGCGACCTTGAGTACCAGCGAGACATAGGCGCTGGCTATCGCGTCAACAACAGCATCGGTGCGAGCGCCTTCGGCGATGTGACGACGCGACGCATCAAGACCGAAGTCTCCGATCGCTACCGCCGGTAGCCCACAAGGCTCATCGGTCGGTGTCGGGGCATGCACAACACGGGCTAACGAACCCGGCAAGGGAAGCGGGAGGCCACCCTCGGTGACCGGCAACGCCACCGACGCGCGCCACCGCCGCCGCAAGGCTTCCTCGTGCGGGAGTGACTCTTCCTCAGCCTCGTTGAGACCACCTTCGATCGATTCCACTCGCCACCACGAAGTCTCTTCGTCATGGCGTATCACCCACGGAACTGTGCCGCGCTCGGCCGCCCAGGTATGCCGTTCAGTAGTGCCGTGACCCACGATCTCGACGATCACCTCGTTGAGGGTGCGCAGCGAGAGAAGCAACACCTCGTCGATCGCAGAAATCGCTTCGACCGCCAGGACGCGTGCCGCATCATCGCGCCACGGCAGCACCACGGCGGTGTCATATCCATCCGGCGGCGCAGCGTCGGTGGCAAACGGAATCCTCAGCACAGGTGGCACGCGCTGATCGACCAGAGACGAGAGCGTGGTGTCTTCACGCATTAGGTCTGCGGTGGCCAACCGATCAAAGCGAACGCCCCCATTGCGCGAGCGAACCTCAGGCGCGTCCGACACCGCCAGGACAGCAGCAAAGCCAACGCCGAACCGACCGACAGCTTCGACGGACTTGCTGGAGGCCCGCATCGCCGCGAGCGACTCGACACCAGCGCGGTCAAGTGGCGCGCCAATGTTCGCAGCAGTCAAGCCTTCGTCATCCAGGCGAAGTAGCAGTCGTCCCCCGACATCGCCGACGAGCGCTGCGTCCGATGCGTTCTGAGCGAGCTCGACGACCAGACGGTCGCGGTAGGCACCGAGGGCGTAGTCATCTTCAACATTGGCATCCTCGCGAAACCGCGTAGGCGATGCCCGCCACGCGTCGAGTACCGCGGCACGCAGGCGCTCAGTGCCAAACGGGTCAGCCGTGGCCGAGCTCAACGGCCAGCTCGAGAGTCACATCAGTGTCGGGGGCTTCATCGTTGCCCGCTTCACCGTCGGCGGGCTCAGCTTCGGTTGCCACGACGCTAGTCGGTTCGGCGTCGTCAGCTTCGGCGCCCAGCACGACACGCTCGACCCTCTCGAAGCCAACCTCGTCGATCGCCGGCTCTGGCCGCTCGGCCATGGCTGGGACGACCACAGCCTCCGAGTGCGCTCCACAACCGTGGGCGAGGCTCACGACATGGCCATCGCTCGGCGAGATTTCGTTGGCACAGATGCCGAAAGCCTGACCCAACGTGCCCCGTAGCTGCACCCGAAAACCGCAGGTAACGCAACAGGCCGGGGCGGTCTGCGCAATGGGCGCGTCCGGGCCGTGCTCACCTGTCTCCCAGCGGTCGATGGCGTCGTCGAGACCGATCGGGCTGAGGACACGCGGGCGCATGAGGTCGAGCTCGACAGAGATGGCAAGGATCGCATCGGCGTCGACCCAACCATCGCCGGAGACGTCACCGAGGCCCTCTCCCTCTTCGCCTGCTTCGCCGTCGATCTCCGATACCTCGGCCTCGATGTCCTCGATGGCGTTCCACCCCGGCTCGAGCCTGGGGTCGTCCTCGTCGGTCGGCAGAATATCTCCGACCCCGAGGTCACCGGGGCGAAGCCGCTCGGTCCAGGGCACCCAGGCAGGCGGAAGCAATGAGCCAGGCCCAGGAAGGAGGACGACCTCGCCAACGCTGACGCTCTTGCTGCGAGACGCGCGCATGACCGTGACGGCCCACCGCCAGCCGCGATACCCGGGCAAGTTCGCCTCGAAGGAGTGCAGCACCATCCGGTCTTCCTCTGGCTGAACGCCGAGATGGTCGCCGATGCTGCCTACTGGAGCGACCTGGGCCACTGCCTCGCGGGCCACCTCGACAGCCTCAACACAGACGGGATCGAGCACGGGGCGCTTGCCCGACAGGAGAGTCACAGTTGGCAAGGGTAGCCTCGTGCACCAGTGCCAGATCGCTGCGCCCTCCACCACGACGCATCAGAACGAATCGGAGCCGTGCCTGCAATGCCGTCCCGCCGTCCCCTTCTGACCGCCCTTGTCACCGGTCTGGGGCTGCTCGCACTCACTGCCTGCGAGAAGCCGGCCCCCGGTGCCACGGTGTTCTCGGGCTCCACCTCGGCCCACCGCAAGGCCATCTGCTGGTCATTCGATGCAACCCAGCCGGTCGAGAAGGGCGACTGCTCCCTCGACCTTGAGTCGCAGCCGGCCGGAGACGTGGCTCAGACGTTGCTCGATGAGATAGCGGTCATCCCCACCACCGGCGGCGAGAACGTCGGAATCAGTGTCGACGCATCTGTGGCCGAGAACGGTTGGCTGGTCTCGATCAACGGCAGGTCGCTCAACCGCAATCCGCTGACCGAGAAGTACTTCCGCTTCACCGTGCCGCCGACGGTACTGCGGCGCGGCGACGCGCAGCTGGTCATCTCGGCTTTGACCGAAGATGGTTCACAGGTGCGAGGCACCTGGCTCTTCGGCCTCTCCGCCACCATTGACGGCGGCAACTAGCCCACCACCCTGGGTTGCAGAACGACGCGTTCACCCGCACCCACGGAACAAGGTGCTCATTCATCCTGGGGATGACACGGGAGTCTGTCCGACCCATGCGGGTGAATGCGTCGTTCTTAGTCGAGGTCGTCGGCCACCGCACGCAGCAGCTTGGCGATCTTCTCCGCCTCCGGGGCCGCCGGGACCTTTCCCCGACGCAGCCCATTGCCGAACTGGTCGAGCATCTTGATGAGGTCTTCGACGATGATCGCCATGTCCTCGGGGGGTTTGCGCGCAGTGATGACGCCGACCGGCACGTCGAGAACACGCACCGACAGTGCCTGCTCGCCGCGACGACCCTCGGCGACGCCGAACTCCACGCGCGACCCCGGCTGGAGCGCGGTGAGGCCATCCGGCAGCGCGGACTGATGGACGAAGACCTCGCCGCCGTCGTCCCTGCTGAGGAACCCGAATCCCTTTTCGGTGTCGAACCACTTGACCTTGCCCGTTGGCACGGCACACCTCACACGTCTCGTTGAGAAGCCCCAGCCCGGAGGAGCGGAGCGAAACCCCGCGGTTGCGAGGAACCCCCAGGGTAGTGACCGAACCGGTCGATCCCCCAACCGGTTTGCGGCTGTGCCACTCCTTACCCTGGATCCATGACCACATCCGGCGACGGCAGCCGCTCCACCCTGGACTTCGCCGTTCGGGTCGGGACGGTACTGGTCGCCGTCGGCGTCCTGGCCACAATCGCCACGCTGCTGCCGCTCTTCTCGGGCCTCGACGCGCTCCCGGTGGGGGTTTACCTGCTCTGCTTCCTGGCGCCGCTCGGCCTCGCGGTGATCTTGATGGCCCTCTGGCGCCGCGCGAGAACCCGTTCGGCACGCCTGCGAGCAGCAAGCGAAGCTGACCAACCGTAGTTAGATCACCACGGCGGGTAACTGACTACTCCGGTCAGCGGGGCGCCCCCGACCAAAATCCCAGATCACCTCAACCTTTCCATCGGCGACGGCAACGGTGGCGCTCAGGCCAGCGCACCCCGCTGGCTCAACCCATGAGATCGGCTGGCCGCGGCCCAACGAGTCGCAGTTTGGTGGAGAAGTCAAGGCGCTACCAGCGCCGGAAGGCACCGCCGCGTGTCCTGGTCATCCCCATCCCCCCGACGCCAAACCGCGGTCTTGGCTGCCCTAGCGTCTGCTGCTCTCGCGGCGGCCTCCTTCACAGTCACTGCGCCGGCTGCCGACGCGAAGCCTTCAGACACCCCGCACGGCACCGCTACGGCCAACGGCCAGGTTTACAAGGCGGGAAAGTACACCGTCATGCGTCCGAACCGCAGTGAGGTCGTGAAGTACCGCAGTTATCTCGAACGCGGCCACGACCGCGTGCTCGCCAGCGTTGGCGTCGGCTCCAATGCACGCCTGTACGACTACACCGTTGCGTTCAACGGGGTCGGTGCCAAGCTGATGGCCGACCAGGCTGAGGCGCTCGCCAAGAGCCCCGCCGTCACGGGGATCTTCGCCAACGAAAAGCGCGAGTTGACTACAAACACCTCCCCAGGATTCCTCAGGCTCGCTGGTGACGGCGGCGTCTGGGACCAACTGGGCGGCACCGCACTCGGAGGCGCCGGAGCTGGACTCGTCGTTGGCGTGGTCGACACGGGCGTCTGGCTCGAGAACCCCCAGGTGCGATTCGCCGACTCCCCGAAAAAGCGAGTCCCTGGCTGGGCCGGGGTCTGCCAGGCCGGTGAGCAGTTCCCACAGCAGGACTGCACCGACAAATTGATCGGTGCCCGCTACTTCACCGTTGGGATCGGCCGCAAGAACATCGCCCCGTCCGAGTTCAAGTCGGCCCGTGACTGCTACGGCCACGGAACGCACACACTGACGACAGCAGCCGGAAGCCCTGCCGAGGCCGTCGTTGATGGCACCTCGTACGGAACGGTGGGCGGAATGGCGCCGGCAGCCTATGTCGCCGCCTACAAGGCGTGCTGGACCGACCGCGGCGGCGACAACGGATGCGCCACCCTCGACACCGTGGCTGCCATCGATGCAGCAGTTGCCGACGGCGTGGACGCCATCAACTTCTCGATCGGGGCTGGCAGCGAGAGCTCGGTGCTCGACCCGGACGAGATCGCGTTCCTGTTCGCAGCCGACGCCGGCGTGTTCGTTGCGGCTCCGGTGGGAAACGAAGGCCCAGGTGCCAGCACCACTGACCACGTCAGCCCATGGCTGACCTCGGTTGCTGCCAGCACCTTCAAGATCAGCGAGCAGGTCGCCCTGCTCGGTAACGGTGACCGCTACGTCGGGGCGTCCAGCACCAAGACGTTGCCGGCAACCCCAGCTGTCCTGTCTGCCGACGTCGCGGCCTCCGGTGCCGATGCCCTTGAGGCCTCGCTCTGCTACCCCGGCACCCTCGACCCAGCCGCTGCCGCCGGCAAGGTCGTCGTGTGTGATCGCGGCGTCATCGCCCGCGTCGACAAGAGCAAAGCAGTCAAGGCAGCCGGTGGAGCCGGGATGGTCCTGGTCAATACGTCACCGAACTCGCTCAACGCCGATCTGCACTTCGTGCCGAGCGTGCACGTCGACGACGTCGATGGGGCAGTCATCAAGGACTACGTCGCGACGGCGTCCAACCCGACGATCGCGATCGTGCCGATCGAGCCAGGCGAGTCAACGACCGAGGTACCCGATATCGCTGAGTTCTTTTCACGCGGTCCGCCCACCACGACGGGCGGCGACATCGTCAAGCCCGACATCGCGGCGCCTGGCGTCGACGTGCTGGCCGACATCTCGCCGGTGGGTGACGCCGGCCGGATGTGGGGCCTGCTCTCCGGGACGTCGATGGCCGCACCGCACATTGCGGGAATCTCGCTGCTGATCCAGCAGGAACACCCGTCGTGGACTCCAGCGATGATCAAGTCTGCGCTGCAGACAACGGCAGCCGACACCGTCACGACGACCAGCCCGTTCGAGCAAGGCGCCGGCCAGGTGCAGCCGCTCCCAGCCGGTGATCCTGGATTGGTCTACAACGCCGGGGGCAACGACTGGCTCGCGTTCATTGATGGCCAGGGGCTCGACCTCGAGGGTGTCGACCCGATCGACGCCTCTGATCTGAACCAGGCAACGATCGGCATCGGGCAGCTCGCCGGTCGACAGACGGTGACCAGGACGGTGACCAACGTCGGAACCGGCGGCACCTACCGGGCAACCGTCCAGGGGTTGCCGGGCGTCGACGTCAACGTTTCACCGTCGTCGCTCGCCTTGGCTCCCGGCGAATCGGCTTCCTTCGACGTGACGTTCACGTCAGCAGCTGACGCGTCGTTGGGCGAGCGGAGTACCGGGTCGATCACGTGGACCAAGGGTGCCTCGGTCGTGCAGAGCGCTGTCGCCGTCAAGCCGGTCGGCGTCAGCGCCCCTGGTGAGGTCAACGGATCGGGAACCGACGGTTCGGTCGATGTCAGCGTCACGTCCGGCTACACCGAAACGATGGGAACCAAGGTCTACGGGCTCGTCGCTGGTGACGCCACCGACGACTCGGCGGCCATCGACGCAAGGGCATTGAACGACCTTGCGCCGGCGGGTGGCCCTGCGGTGAAGGCTTACCCGATCACGGTTGCTGAGGGTGGTGAGCTTGTAGCGATATCTGCCACGGGGTCAGCAGACGAGCAGATCACCTGGCCGGGTGTCCCGGCCGGCGTGTACACCGCATGCGTGCACGGATACGGCGGCGCCGTCAGCGGCTGTCACCGTGGCCGAGGATGCCTCGTTCGGCTTTGACCGGTCGGGGCTGAGCGCGGACCGCAGCTACCTCGGCTGGGTCGGGTACCGGAAAAGCAGCGAGCTGGTCGGCTACACCCTCGTCTCCATCAAATAGGCATCGCGACGATTCGATGACGGATGGTCATGGTGCCGAGGGAGCTGACGTGACTGGGGCACGAAGCGGCGGCTGGAGAGCGGCCTGACAGCCGATCCCCTAGCGTAGTGCGGATGACCACGCCGCCCAGACCACGCAGCCTCGCCGACCACCTGCGTGCCCGCGACGACGAAGCACTCCAGGAGCTGGTCCAACGACGCCCTGACCTGGCCGTCCCCACGCCAGGCGACCTGGCCCAGCTGGCTGGGCGCTCGGTCACCGCGGCGTCAACCGCACGGGCGCTCGACCACTTGACTCGGTTCGGGCTTCAGGTGCTCGAGGCCGCCGTCGTCTGTGAGGAGCCGTTCTCGACGGCTGACGTCTTCGCCCTGCTGCCCGACACCCCTCACGATGCGGTGGCTCACCAGTTCGACGACCTCGTCCTGCTTGCCCTCGTGTGGGGCGAGCCGGACGCCTGGCGTCCCACCGTCGCAGCTCGAGAGACAGTGGGGCGCTTCCCGGCTGGGCTCGGACCTCCGTTGGCACTGCTCGGTGGTGGTGACGTCCGGCCGCTGATCGAGGCGTTGGAGTCTGCCCCTCCGGACGCGCGCGAGGCCGTCGACGCGCTCACCTGGTCGAACCCCACCGGCCGCGTCAAAGACGCCGACCGCGTCGTGACGCCCGAGTCGGCCAGGACGCCGGTCGAGTGGCTGTTGGCCAGGGGCATCCTGCGGCCACTCGATAAAGGAACGGTCGTCCTTCCGCGCGAGGTCGCCCTGCACCTGCGGTCGGGCCGCCTGCACCGCAGCGTCGCAACCGATGCGCCGGCTGCAGAGCTGCACCACCACGATCCGGTCGTCGTCGATCGTCTGGCGACCGGCACAGCCGACGAGCTCGTTCGCCGGGTGACGACGCTGCTGGAACGCTGGGCCGTTGCTGCACCAGGAGTTCTTCGATCCGGCGGGCTCGGCGTCCGCGACCTTCGTGCCGCCGCGACCCTGCTCGATGTCGACGAACAGCTCGCAGCCCTGGTGGTTGAGGTGACATGGGCAGCCGGACTGCTCGCCACCAGCGGTGAGACCGATGACGAGTGGCTGCCGACCCCTGCCTACGACCTGTGGCGCACCCGATCAGTGGCCGATCGTTGGGTCCAGTTGGCCGGGGCGTGGCTCACCACGTCTCGCGTCGCCAGTCTGGTGGGTACCGTCGCCGCAGGCGACGGGCGGGTCAATGCCTTGACCCCCGACGCCGAGCGCGTCGTCGCCCCAGACATCCGACGCTGGGTACTGCAAGACCTGGCCTCGTTCGATGCGGGCACGGCAGCCAGCGTCGAGTCCATGGTGCACCGTCATGAATGGCGGCGCCCTCGACGTGGTGGCCGCCTGCGTGACGACCTCGTCCGGTCGACGCTTCACGAGGCGAACGCTGTCGGGATCTGCGCTCGTGGAGCGTTGAGCGGGTTCGGTCGGCTACTGCTCGACGGAGCGATGGCCGAGGCCGAGTCAGCATTGTCGTCGCTGCTACCCGACCCGGTCGATCACGTTCTCCTGCAGGCCGACCTCACCGCCGTCGCACCAGGACCACTTCGCGACGACCTGGCCCGGTCACTGTCGATGCTCGCCGACATCGAGTCCTCCGGTGGTGCAACGGTCTACCGGTTCAGTGAGAGCTCGGTGCGTCGGGCGCTGGACGCGGGGCGCTCGGCCAGCGAGTGTCAGACGTTCCTTGCAGCAGTCAGCCGCACTCCGGTTCCGCAACCACTCAGCTACCTCATCGACGATGTCGCACGACGGCACGGACTCTTGCGCGTTGGCAGTGCCAACTCCTACCTGCGCTGTGACGACCCGGCCGTTCTTGATGAGCTCATGGCCGGACGCGCGAGCGAGACCCTCCGACTGCGCCGGCTGGCTCCGACCATCGTGATAACGCCTACCGCACCAGAAGTGCTTCTTGAGCGCCTCCGTGACTTGGGGCTGGCTCCGGCCGCTGAGGGGGGCGACGGAAGCGTCGTCGTCTCCCGACCCGACGAGCGCCGCACCGGCCCACGGGGCGTCCCGCCACTGCTGACCAACGACCCGCCGGCCCCACCCGCAACCGTGGCTGCCTCCATCGTTCGGGCGCTCCGGTCAGCCGAGCGTGGGGCGTCGCGCGGGCCGCAGACCAAAGGCCCCGGCCTCGGAGCCAACGTCCCCCGAACCGCGATGACTGAGACGATGGACGTGCTGCGACAGGCTGTTGAGTCTGGTGCGTCAGTGTGGCTCGGCTACGTCGACAACGACGGCGTCTCCGCCGAGCGGGTCGTCGACCCGGTCACGCTCGCCGGTGGGCAGCTGACCGCGTACGACCACCGATCCGACGGCGTACGCCGGTTCGCGGTGCACCGGGTGACCGGAGTTGCACCGTTGACCGAAGCGGGCCGATAGCCTCAGGCCCGTGAGCGAAGAGACGCAGGCCTCGTTCCTGCAGCGCGCAGTCTCCGGAGCGGTCGACGCCACCGTCGGCAGGGTCGAGGACCGCGTGCTCTCGTCTACGAAGGGCGTGATCGACGACCTCGAGCCCTACCTCGCCGAAGAGACCGTTCCGCGCATCGTCGATGCTCTGATGCCCTACCTCATCGAACAGGTCGTGCCTCAGGTGATCGACGGGCTCACCGAGCGGCTGGCTACCGAGACGGGTCCTGCCATCGTCGAGGAAATGACTCCCCAGCTCGCTGACGAGCTGGTGCCCGTTCTGCTCGCCAGGATGCGTCCATACCTGGAGGCCGAGCTCGTGCCCGCCGTCGTCGACGGCGTGACGCCGCACATCATCGAGAAGGCCGGACCGCAGATCGTCGCTGGTCTGATGCCGTTTATCCATTCAGAGGTCGTGCCCAGGATTCTTGACGACTTCGTCGACGATCCGCGCGTACGCGATCTCATTCGCGAGCAGAGCCTCGGGCTACTCTGGGACGCCCTGGAGGTGCTGCGTGCTGGCCTGGCCAAGGCCGATGACCTCGTTGAGCACATCGTCCGCCGGCTCTTCTTCCGCGAACCTGCGTCGGACGGGGTTCCTAGGGACCGCCTTCCCCCCAAGCGGGACCGATCGCACGCCGGGATCGTCTCGCGCTCGGCCGGTGCCGGACTCGACCTGCTGATCATCTCCCTGGTCGCCGCACAGGGGCTGGCGACGACACTCTCGCTCGTCGGAGCAGTGATCGACCCGATCCCGAAATGGATCGTCGCCGCCCTCACCTTCATGTTTGCCTGGCTGGGGCCGCTTTACCTGACCGTCGCTTGGAGAGCCGCGGGGCGAACGATCGGTGGCGCGATTGCCGGCTACGGCGTTGTGAGCTCGGTCGATGGCCAGCTCGGTGTGTTTCGCTCCGTGCTCCGCGCCTCGGTCAGCTTCTTCCTCATGCCGCTGTGGGCCATCGGCATGGTGGGGACGGCGTTCCACCCGCTCCGGCACTCCTGGGGCGACCGGCTGCTCAGCTCGCGCACCCCGTACCTCGTCCACGTCGAACGGCAGTCCGAACGTTCTCGTTCACAGTGGGTCTAGCGGGTGCCGAAGTATCCAGGCGATGACCGCTGAGTGACTGCCATGTGTGGAGAGTTCGTGGTTTCAGACCATCAACTCTCCACACATGCGGACCACCTGGCTTGGCTGAACCTCCGGCGACGAGTGCCTCAGGCGAGGTAGCGAAGCCAAAGGTACGGGACACAGAGCGCGATGCTGACCACAGTCACCAGCAGGCCGTAACGGGTGAACTGCCAGAACGAGATCGGATAGCCATAGCGCTTGGCGATCCCGATCACCACGACGTTGGCGCTCGCACCGATGGCCGTTGCGTTTCCACCGAAGTCGGCCCCGAGGGCGAGCGACCACCACAGGACGTTGCCAGGGTTGAGTGCCGGGTCGTTGGTCGCAAGCTGGTCAACGACCGGAGCCATGGTTGCGACGTACGGGATGTTGTCGACGATTGCTGACAGAGCCGCCGATCCGAACAAGATTCCGAAGGTGGCCGCGACCGGGTCGCCACCGACGGCATCGGTCAATGCGCTGGCCAGTGCGTCAATCGCACCCACCTCGACCAGCGCTCCGACAAGGACGAACAGGCCCATGAAGAAGACCAGGGTCTCCCACTCCACTTGCTTCATGTACTCATCGGTGGGTCCCGGAACGGCCAGCATCATCGCCCCACCACCAAGCAGGGCGACGATGGACGGTTCGATCCCCAACGTCCGCTGCAGGACGAACCCGATGAGCACCAGCACGAGCACCGCCATGCCTCTGATCAGAGCCCGCGGATTCTCGATCGCCTCGCGCTCGTCCAGGTGCATCACCGACTCAGCCGCCTCGGGGTCGTAGGTGAAGGCGTCGCGGAAGACGAACCGCGACAGCAGCAGGAAGGCCACCATGACGATCACGACGATGGGTCCGAGGTTGACCACGAAGTCGACGAACGACAGGTCGGCGCGACTACCGATGATGATATTGGGCGGATCGCCGACCAGCGTCGACGCGCCGCCGATGTTGGAGGCAAGCACCTCGGCGATGAGGAAAGGAACCGGGTTGAGCTTCAGCCGGTTGCACACGAGCAGGGTCACCGGGGCGACCAGCAGCACCGTCGTCACGTTGTCGAGAAGAGCCGACGCAACCGCCGTGAGCGTGCACAGCAGCACGAGTAACGGGTAAGGACGACCGCGGGTGCGCTTGGCACTCCAGATCGCAAGGAACTCAAAGAGTCCGGTCCGGCGTAGTCCGGCGACGACGAGCATCATCCCCAACAACAAGAAGATGACGTTCCAGTCGATGCCGGTCTGGCGTGAGTAGAAGGCCTCCTGTGCGCCT
The DNA here is from genome assembly GCA_027118455.1 of Actinomycetes bacterium. Taxonomy (GTDB): domain Bacteria; phylum Actinomycetota; class Actinomycetes; order JAHEKZ01; family JAHEKZ01; genus JAHEKZ01. Next base: position 3,766 of record JAJAYZ010000059.1, on the reverse strand, counting down.
ACGATCCCGAGGCCGAAGACTGCGGCGACGCCGCCAAGCGCCGCGACCGTTCGAGGGACGCGCTCAGTGGCGATCAGCGCGTACACGATGACGAACACGGCGACGGCCAGCACGGTCGTCATCCGCGTCACACCTCGTTGATAGCTGTGCCAAGCACCTTGAAGGCTGAAATGGTGCCGATCGCCCGCCCATCTGGGCCGGCAACGACCAGTAGCGGTACGTGCAGGCGGGACATCAATGCAGCGACCTCGAGGAGGGTGGCGTCATGGTCAATGGTGCCAAGGAGGTCGGGTTCGGCATCGTCGAGCACGTCCTGGACCGTCAACCCGACGAGTGCTTCGAGCAGCCGATCGGCGGCCGCCTCATCGACAACTCGCGCGAGGGATAGGTCATCCTTGATGTAGGCAGGAACCGCCAGACCGAGCACCTGGGACGCCGGCAATACGGCCAGTGGCCGCCCGTCGTCAGAGATCACGGCCAGCCCCGGCAGCGCCTCGTCGACCAAGCGGCGCACGATGTCCAAGACTGTGTCGGCGGTGCCGACCAGGCCGACCGGCTGGGCAAGGTCTAAGGCCATCACGCCAGCAGCGTAGTGCCGGAACAGCGCGGCATGAGTCGATGTTGGACACTGGTGCAGGGCCCCTCGGTCCCGTACACCCTTCAAGAGCCATCCAAGGAGCCCGCGTGACCGACGGTCCGCTGATCGTCCAGAGCGACAAGACGTTGCTCCTGGAGGTCGAGCACGCCCTCTCTGATGAGTGCCGGCATGCCATCGCGCCCTTTGCAGAGTTGGAGCGCGCTCCCGAGCACGTCCACACCTACCGGGTCACGCCGTTGGGGCTTTGGAACGCCCGCGCAGCTGGTCACGATGCCGAGCAGGTGGTCGACACCCTGCTCAAGTACAGCCGGTACGCCGTTCCTCACGCGCTGCTCGTTGACATCGCCGAGACGATGGCCCGCTACGGGCGATTGCAGCTCATGGCGCACCCAACCCACGGGCTCGTGCTGCACACCAACGACCGACCGGTTCTCGAAGAGGTGTTGCGATCGAAGAAGATCGTGCCCCTGGTTGGTGACCGCATCGATCAAGACTCTGTGATCGTGCACCCTTCCGAGCGCGGGCACATCAAGCAGGTGCTCCTCAAGCTCGGCTGGCCAGCCGAAGACCTCGCCGGCTACGTCGACGGCGAGGCACATGCCATCTCCTTGGACGAGGGTGACTGGAAGCTGCGCGACTACCAGCGCCACGCTGCCGAGAACTTCTTCCACGGTGGTTCCGGCGTCGTCGTGCTGCCGTGCGGAGCGGGCAAAACGATCGTGGGCGCTGCTGCCATGGCCATGGCACAGGCCACCACGCTGATCCTGGTGACCAACACCGTTGCCGCCCGCCAGTGGCGCGATGAGCTGCTGCACCGCACCAGCCTCACCGAGGACGAGATCGGCGAGTACTCCGGAGCCAAGAAGGAGATCCGGCCGGTCACCATCGCCACCTACCAGGTGATGACAACTAAGCGGAAGGGCTCGTACGCGCACCTTGAGCTGTTCGACGCTCGCGACTGGGGGCTCATTCTCTATGACGAGGTTCACCTGCTGCCAGCGCCGATCTTCCGCTTCACCGCCGATATCCAGGCTCGCCGCCGCCTCGGTCTCACCGCTACGCTCGTTCGCGAGGACGGCCGCGAAGGTGACGTCTTCTCACTGATTGGTCCCAAGCGCTTCGACGCTCCGTGGAAGGAGATCGAAGCACAGGGCTACATCGCACCGGCCGAGTGCATCGAAGTCAGAGTGACTTTGCCCGAGCGCGAACGGTTGGCCTACGCCACCGCCGAGCCAGAGGAGCGTTACCGACTCTGTTCCACCTCGCAGGAGAAGTCGCGCGTCGTTGAGCGATTGGTCGAGCAGCACCGCGGGCAGCCGATGCTGGTGATCGGCCAGTACATCGACCAGCTGGACGAACTAGCCGGACGCCTCGACGTGCCGGTCGTCAAGGGCGAGACCACTGTGAAGGAGCGCGAACGACTCTTCAACGCCTTCCGGTCTGGCGAGATCACCACGCTGGTCGTCAGCAAGGTAGCGAACTTTTCCATCGACCTCCCCGAGGCGAGTGTCGCGATTCAGGTGTCGGGCGCCTTCGGCTCGCGCCAGGAGGAAGCGCAGCGTCTGGGGCGGATCCTGCGCCCAAAGGCCGACGGGCGCTCAGCGCGGTTCTACGCCGTCGTGGCGCGCGACACAGTCGACCAGGACTTCGCCCAGCACCGCCAGCGGTTCCTCGCCGAGCAGGGGTACAGCTACACGATCACCGACGCAGATGATCTGCCGTCCGCCGACCTCGGATCAGCTGATGACCGCTGATCCCGAGGCAGCCCTCGGCGATGCCAGGGCGCGCGTCCTGCACGACCTGTCGGCGACCCTGCCGACGACGCCCCTCGTGATCGACGCACTGGACACTGCCATCAGTGAACGGCGCAACTGGGTAGAACCTTGGCCGGAGGGCGCCGCCTTCCTGGCGTGCCTGGTTGCCCAGGACGTCCAAGAGGTGATCGCCCCTTCAGTAGGTCGCTGGCCACGGTGCCGGACCAACGGCGACCACACCCTGCACGTCGAGCCAGATCTTGGCGAAGACCCGTCTTGGGTCTGCAAGGACTGTTCGGCAGTCGTCGCCTCGATCGGCGAACTCTGACGCCGGTTCGCCCCACTGCAAGTCCGATCCACGCCACACTGGGGACCATGCGCGAGCCAACCGAACGCGAAGCACGCCTCCTTGATGCCGCCGTTGTAACTGGTGGACTCGGGCCTAGGTACACCCAGCCGCACCGGGAGTACCACAACCTCATGCACATCGAGGACGTCCTGCTGCGCATCGAAGAGTTGGAACCCCCCGCTGAGCATGAGCTGGCACTCGTGCTCGCCGCTTGGTTTCACGACGCGGTCTACCAACCTGGCCAGGACGACAATGAGGACCGAAGCTCCTACGCTGCATCTGACGCGCTCGAACAGGTGGGCGCCGATCCCACGCTCATTGCGGAGGTTGTCAGGCTCATTCGCCTGACCGCGTCGCACGAACCCGAGAACGATGATGCTGCCGGCGCGGTGCTCTGTGACGCCGACCTGGCAATTCTCGCAGCCGCGTCCGACCGCTACGCCCAGTACGCCTCCGCCATCCGCCAGGAGTACGTGCACGTCCCTGAGTCGGACTTCAATACTGGACGAGCCAAGGTGCTCCGCCGATTCCTCGACCGGCCGACCATCTACCGGACGGCGCATGGCCGCGAGCACTGGGAGTCGGCGGCGCGCGCCAACATCTCAGCCGAGCTCGCCGAGCTCAATCAACCCCCACCAACGTGTTAGTTGGCGGCGGCTATAGACCCCGCGAACTCACACAGTGTTGGAGGTTGGGGTGGTAGACGGGTAATCGCACGTCGTTGGGATCAGCATGATCGCGCTCGACCCTCCCAAACTGGCGCACTTTTGGGCCCAACTGTTGGGCGGTCACCGGGTCGTCGTCGACGGTGAGGTCTGGGTTGAGGTTCCCGAGTACTCACGCCTGGACTTCCTCAAGGTGCCCGAGAGCAAGACCGCGAAGAACCGGCTGCATCTGGACATCGCAGTCTCCAACGTCGAGTCGGCGACATCCGAAGCGTTAGGCCTGGGGGCATCACAGGCCAACGACGTCTACTCTGGCGATCGTCGGCAAGTGCTGCGCGACCCGGAGGGCAACGAGTTCTGTCTACTCCCCCCTGACCTCTCCTGAAGGGTGACGAGCGTG
>JAJAYZ010000058.1 GCA_027118455.1 Actinomycetes bacterium | reverse complement strand
TTACTGATCTGTTCGTCCCGTCAGGTGGTATCTACAGCCGGTGGAACTGGCGTGGGGTCGTTGCCTACCTCGTCGCCATCGCCGTCGAGGTCCCGTTCGGCTACATCAACGGCGTCTACACGAGCTGGGGCTACGAGAAGCTCAACTTCGTCGACATCTCGTGGATCCTGGCCATGGTCGTCGGCGGTCTGCTGTACGCGATCCTCATGCGCTCGCATGACCTGAATACGGAGACGGCTGCCATCGAGGCGAGTGAGAAGACGTTGGCCGAGACGGGGCTCGCCCGGTGAGCGCAGCGACCGACGCCACCGAAGCGCAGGCCGCGGCTGCGGCGATCGTCGACGCCTTCGGTGTCCATGACCGCGAGCGGTACTTCGCGGGCTTCTCGCCTGACGCCACGTTCTTGTTCCACACGACCGACCGGCTACTCGGCTCACGCGCGGAGTACGAGTCCGAGTGGTTAAATTGGGAGGCCGGCGGCTTCCGGATCAATGGCTGCACATCGGCCAACCAGCGCGTCGAACGCATCGCCGACGGTGTCGTGGTGTTCACCCACGACGTCCACACCCAGGTGTTCGACGGCTCGTCAGACCTTGAGCTCGACGAGCGCGAGACGATCGTTCTGCGTCGCGAGCCCGACGGGCGCTGGCTGGGCATCCACGAGCATCTCAGTCCGACGCCAAGCGCATCATGAGCCCGGCGACGCCCGTGTCGGCGGCAGCATCAGGGGCAGGGCCGGTCGGGCCGCCGGACGCCAGGGTGGTGCCGCGGTTCGCCGGTCCCGACACGTTCGCCCGGCTGCCTCGCCTGTCCGACGTAGAGCGGGCCTCCGTTGCGGTGCTCGGCGTACCGTTCGACTCCGGCGTCTCCTACCGACCGGGTGCCAGGTTCGGGCCTGGCGGCATCCGTGTCGGGTCGAAGTTGCTGCGCCCGTATCACCCGTTTCTGAACGTCGAGCCGTGGACGGTGCACCAGGTCGCCGACGCTGGCGACGTCGCGGCGAACCCGTTCGACATCCGCGAGGCGGTGGCCCAGGTCGAACGTGCAGCAAGTGAGTTGCTGACCATTGCCGATCACCTGGTGGTCATCGGTGGTGACCACACGATCGCGCTGCCGCTGCTGCGAGCGACAGCTGCGCGCCACGGGCCAGTGTCACTGGTGCACTTCGACGCGCACCTGGACACCTGGGACACGTACTTTGGGATGCCCTACACCCACGGAACCCCTTTTCGTCGTGCGGTCGAGGAGGGGTTGCTCGAGCTTGGCACCTCAGCCCATGTCGGTACCCGCGGTCCTCTGTACTCCACCGGCGACCTCGAGCAGGATCGCGACCTTGGGTTCGCTACCGTCACCACGATTGACATCGCGCGGCAAGGAGTGGACGCGGCGATCGACCGGGTGCTCGACCGCGTGGGGGATCGGCCCATTTACATTTCGATCGACATCGACGTGCTCGATCCGGCACACGCGCCCGGGACCGGGACGCCAGAGCCTGGTGGCATGACGACCCGCGAGCTGCAGATGATTCTGCGCGGCCTGGTTGGGACCAACCTCGTGGGAGCTGACGTCGTTGAGGTGGCACCGGCCTACGACCATGCAGAGCTCACGACCATAGCCGCAGCCAACGTGGCGTACGAGCTGCTCGGCCTTTTCGCCTGCCAGGCCGGTCGCGCTTAGTCGGCAACGTATGCGCCGACCACCCTCAACACTAATTGTTCGATGTTGCCGGGACCCTCAAGGATGGCCACGCTCGCCACGCACACGTCGACCGTCAGCGACTGTCCTGAGGTAGTGACACGGTCACGCGGCCGCGTTAGCGTCGACATCGACCCGACGCCATCTGGCGGACATTGCCAGATCCACGGGGGCGACGCTTTGTTTGCGGTTTGTTCCGGCTGGGGGACACAGTTCCAACTCCTCAATCGCGTGCCACTGTGGCACATTTGTGCCACTAACTACGACACAGATGTCTACGCTTGTCCACAGGCGTCATTATAAACATGCAGGTCAGACGGCCTTTTTGGCTGCACCCAGGATAGCCGAGAATCACGTTAAAAGAGGTTCAAGTCCTGTATCGCCCACCATTGTCAAGTCCCGGGACATCGTTAATAGATGTCCCGGACTTCGTTTACGTCTAGGGATTGCGGCCGCTGCTCCGTACCAGTCCCCTCGACGCGCGATTCCCTTCACCTGCTGACCAAGGCCTCGCCAAAGTTTTCGGGGCAATTCGGGCATTGACTGACAGCGCTCAGGGTCGGACGCCACACTGCTCGGGTCATCGGCGGAACCCCGATGCCACACCACGGGAGAACCCATGACCGACCAGACCTCATCGTCACGCAATCCGGCCTGCTCCCCCAGACTCTGGTCTCGATTTCGACCGGGGCGCCGGATCGCGTCTCTGGCGGCATCTGCGGTGATTGTTGCCCTGCTCAGTCCGGCCGTCCCAGCCTCCGCAGCTGGCCTCGACGTAACGTTCCTATCCAGGCCCAGCGGATCGGTCGCCTCCACTTCGGCGGCCTTTGCATTCCGCGCAGTCGACGCCAGCTACTACGAGTGTCGGGTCGACAACGCCCTAACGGGCTTCACGTACTGCGGCGGCTCCACCGACGGGACCGAGACCGTGGACGGTTTGACGGCCGGTGGCCACACATTCGAGGTGCGCGCAGTCGATGGGACCGGAACACCGGGTACACCTGCTGCCGCGTCGTGGACCATTAACGGTGCTCCAACAGTGACGGTGCTCGCCGGTCCAGCCGACAATGCCACCATCACCAGCCCCGATGTCGCCTTCACGTTCATTTCGGGCGGTGTGGACTTCTATGAGTGCCGCTTCGACGACGCACCAGACTTCACATACTGCGGCGGCTCAGGCAACGGCACCCAGGCCTACCCCACCCTCACCGACGGCACCCACATCTTCCGAGTCCGCGCCATCCGCGGCACCGACACCGGACCCACCACCACCCGCACCTTCACCGTCGCAAGCAGCCTCGACACCACCATCCTCGCCGGCCCAGCCGGAGGCGCCACCATCACCAGCCCCGACGTCGCCTTCACGTTCGCCGCTGCCGACGCAAGCTCCTATGAGTGCCGCTTCGACGACGCACCAGACTTCACATACTGCGGCGGCTCAGGCAACGGCACCCAGGCCTACCCCACCCTCACCGACGGCACCCACACCTTCGGAGTCCGCGCCATCCGCGGCACCGACGCCGGACCCACGACCACCCGCACCTTCACCGTCGCAGCGGACACCGGCGCCAGTCTGGACGTCGCCATCTATGGGCCGTCCGGTTCACACCCAGTCAGCTGGGCGGCATGGGACTTCCACGCGCCAGGCGCGCAGTACTACCAATGCCGGTTCGACTCCAACAACGACGGAGACTGGGCCTACTGCTACGGCACCTACCTCACCAGCACCCTCGCCGACGGCACCCACACCCTCGACGTCCGCGCCATCGACCCCAGCAACAACACCGGACCAACCACCAGCACCACCATCGATGTGTCATTCGCAGGAAACGTCACCATCTATGGGCCGTCCGGTTCACACCCGGTCAGCTGGGCGGCATGGGACTTCCACGCCCCAGGCGCGCAGTACTACCAATGCCGGTTCGACTCCAACAACGACGGAGACTGGGCAAACTGCTACGGCACCTACCTCACCAGCAACCTCGCCGACGGCACCCACACCCTCGACGTCCGCGCCATCGACCCCAGCAACAACACCGGACTCCCGGTCTCCTCGATATTTGTGGTTTCGGCAAGCCTGCCGGACACGACAATCTCCACGGGGCCTGACCCGCTGGTGGTCACGGGTTCGGCCGACTTCACCTTCACCAGCAACGAGCCTGGAACCTTTGAGTGCCGCATCGATGCCGATCCGTTCGCAGCGTGTGACACTCCGAAGTCGCTGAATGGACTATCTGACGGCGATCACACCTTCGAGGTCCGTGCCGTAGATGTCGACGCCAACGTCGACCCCACTCCCGCAATCTGGTACTGGACGGTGGACTCCACCAAGCCAACGGTCACGATCATCGCCCAGCCGACCGACCCGACAACCGCAACCAATGCAGCACTCATCTGGACCTCCGATGACCCCATAGACACCGCTGAGTGTCGACTAGACAGCCCGGATTGGATCCCTTGCAGTAACGCCTCGCAGCAGACTTACGACGGTTTGACCACCGGGCCCCACACATTCTCAGTTCGAGTCACGAACACGCTTGGGCTGACCAGCGATCCTGACACCGCCAGCTGGACGATTCAGGACGCCGTCAACCAGCCTCCTGTTGCTGGCGACTCTTCGGTCAACGTTCAGGCCGATTCGGTCAATAATCCGATCAACTTGGCCGACTACGCCTACGACCCCGAGGGTGACCTGCTCGACTTCGCCGTCGTGACGGGAACAGATCACGGAACGCTGACGTGCCCACCCAACGGCAACGGCTCCTGCACGTACACCCCCGTGGCCGGCTACGTCGGAGACGACAGCTTCACCTACTCAGCCACTGACTCAGCGAATGCCTCCGCAGAGGGGACGATCACGATCCACATTCTGCCCATCCCCACACCGGAGTTGTTCGTCAGCGACACCTCAGGAGGAGAGGGCGACTCAGGACCAACCCCCCTTACCTTCGCGGTAAGCCTGTCAACGCCGGTGGCCAGCGATGTAACCGTTGACTACGACACGTCAGACGGCACCGCTACCACGGCCGACGTCGACTACGTGGCAGCGGCCGGTTCTGTCACAATCCCAGCCGGTGAGTCCGTGGCGACGATCGACGTCACGGTCAACGGCGACACGACCATCGAGCCGAACGAGGACTTCGCGGTCACGATCTCAACGACCTCGAGCGTATTGATCACAGTCGACACAGCGACGGCAACGATCATTAACGATGATGAACTTCCACCGTGCGACGTACATGAAGCGCTGCTCAAGACTGGTGACCCCGGCACAACGGACGGCGCCCTAAGCGTCAAGGTGGACGGGCTTGGGACGTTCGGGTCAAGTGCTGGTACGGGCGGTGACGCCTTCTTCAACCCGTCAGGCCCACGTACCTCCGCCGCGACGGTCTTCACGTCAAACCTCTATTTGAAGTCCGCGAACCAACTTCTCGGAGACTGCTTCGACGGGGTTCCAGTCACCGTTCTGGAGCAGACAGATACAACCTTCAAGACCCAACGTGACTTTGGCTCGTTGACGCTGACTCTGACACAGGCCATCTCTGCTGGAGCGGACAGCGCAAGTCTGAGTCAGCAGTATGTGTGGACCAACAACGGCACCACCACTACACCCATCACGGTGCTCCGCCACGTCGACGGAGACCTGTACTTCGACGGGACGTTGACCGATGGGGGCGCCGCGACGCAGAACGGCACGCGGCTCTACGAGTACGATCAGGGCGACAATCCGAACGCCCCTTCGACCTACGTCGGCATCGAAGGTGCTTTGGACGGCGACGCCACGCCATCGCGCTGGACCATTCAGAGATATAACTACCGACCGACGATCGTCGGCAATCAGGGCATACCCGGAACCGACAACGGGCTCGTTCACAACGACGCAAACAACGACCTGATCGTTGACTCTCCTTACGACGTCACGTTGTCCCAGCAGTGGGATGGCTCAGTCGACGCCGGGGCCTCGGCGACGTTCACGACGATCACGGGGTTCGGCGACCAGGCGGCGAATGCCGCTCCCAAAGCTATCGACGACGATGCGGGGCTTGCCGAGGACTCCGGGTCGGTGAACGTCGATGTCTCGACCAACGATTCTGACCCAGAGGGGCAAGCGATCTCCACAACAGTGGAGATCCAGCCCGCCCATGGCTCGGTGTCGTGCACCGAAGCAGGCGTTTGCGCCTATACACCCGCTCCCGACTTCAACGGAAACGACTCGTTTACGTATCGTGCCACCGATTCTTTGGGCGCATCAGCGGTAGCTGTCGTCCGGATTACGGTCTCGCCGGTCAACGACGCCCCGGGCGCGTCCGACGGTGCCGGCAATACCGCAATCGGTACTGCTGTCGAGCTACCCATCGTCGGCCTTGTCAGCGACAAAGAGACTTCGGATGTCGATCTGACCATCGAAATCGGCACCGTCACCGGCGGCTCGGCCTCAGTGAGTGGAACCAAGGTCACCTTCACCCCGGCCAGCGGCTTCACGGGCACAGCCACGATCCCCTACACGATCACTGACCGCGGCGACCCGGATAACTGCGCTCCCGCATCGATCGCCTGTGACACCAACTCGCTCAGCACGAGTGCACAGTTGACCGTGGAGGTTTCGCAGGATCCACTTCCACCCATCGCAGACGACGAGTCGATTGTCGTCAATGAGGACTCGGCCGGAAACACCGTCGATGTTTCGATTGGCGACACGGACCCGAACGGTGACAGCCTCACATTCGGCATCAGATCGGCGGCCTCGCACGGCACTGCCAGCTGTTCGCTCGTGGGATTGTGCTCCTACGCGCCGGTGGCCAACTACAACGGCCCTGACTCATTCACCTACGAGGTCTCCGACGGAAACGGTGGAAGTGACATGGGTGAAGTGACCGTCACCGTGAAGCCGGTCAACGATTCCCCAGTGGCCAACGACGGCAATGCGAGCACCAACATGTTGGTCGCCGTGCCGATCAATGTCTCCGGTCTGATCAGCGACCTCGAGACCTCCGACGCCAACCTTGCTCCGGCCGTGACGTCAGCGACCCACGGCACCACATCTGTAAGCGGCACAACGGTCACCTTCACCCCCGACATCGGATTCGCCGGTAATGCAACAGTCAACTACCGAGTCGAGGACCGCGGCGACCCGGACAACTGCGCAGGACCGCCAAGCAATGATTGCGACCCAACAGTCCTGTCCGATAGTGGTGCCATCACCATCACCGTCCAAGGCCCACCCGTTGCGGTGGCCGACCCCCTAACCGTGAACGAGGACTCGGCCAGCAACCTGGTTAACGTGGCCACCAACGACAGAGACCCCAACGGGGACGCCCTCTCGTTCGCGCTTGCAACCACGCCGGGGCACGGGAGCGCCAACTGTACGTCGATCGGCGGCTGTACGTACACGCCGACAGTCAACTACAACGGACCCGATGCCTTCACCTACACCGTGAGTGACGGAACTGGTCGCTCGGCAACCGGCACAGTAAACGTGACCGTGCGTCCGATCAATGACGCGCCCAGTGCTAACGCCGGCACAGCAACGACGCCGTATCTGACCACGATCGACGTCCCAATCAGCGCTTTGATCAACGATCTGGAGACGCCAAAGGCGAATCTCGCCACCACGCTTGGCGCCGTCACCGGTGGATCAGCAACGGTACAGCCGGGTCAGATCATTCGCTTTACCCCCAGCAACGGCTTCAGTGGGCTGGCCACGGTGTCCTACACCGTGGCCGACCGCGGCGATCCGGACAACTGTGCCAGGCCCGCAAGCACAACGTGCGATCCGACCAAGAAGTCGGCGGCAAACACGATCACCGTCACGGTGTTGAGCTCAGCCAACCTCACCGTCACGCAGAAGGCAGTGAAGTCGGGACAAACGACCGGCATTACGAGCACAGGACTTGGCGACGACTTCGACGTGCTCATTACAGCGAAGAACACGGGAGGAAGTACGGCGACCGGTGTGTCGGTCACAGTCCGGGTTCCCGCAGCAGTTCGGCCCGGCGCCACACCGCTGCCAACGGTCCCTTCCGGCTGCCTCTGGGCCGGCGGGACGCGAACGATCACTTGCTCTCTGGGCGACATTCTGCCCGGCAGCACGGCCACCAAGCCGCTCCCCGTCGACATCGCCTACTCGTGCGACATCGTTGGCAACTCGCTGCCTAACACTCTTACTGGAACCGCGGCGGGAGAAATCATCTGCGGTTCGGGCGGGAAGGACATCATCAACGGCGGAGGTGGCAACGACACAATCTTCGGCTATGGCTACCGTGCCGGAAACATCGGAAGTCCGGCTCCGGTTACATTCTCGGCAGCAACTGCCACATGGCCTGGAGGGGGTACGGCTTCGTCTGGGACTGCCACCGTCACCGTGTCCGGTGCCGACGACGACGACACCATCACGACCGGCTCGGGAACTGACCACGTGATTTCGGAGGAAGGGGACGACAAGGTGAGTTCAGGCGCCGGCAAGGACATCATCGAAGGCGGAACCGGCAACGACAGGATCGAAGGCGGAACCGGTGAGGATTCGATCGGCGGTGGAGACGGCCAAGATGACATCGGCGGCGGTGATGGCGTCGATACCGTCTACGCCGGTGACGGACGAGATACCGTCTTCGGCGGATCCGGGGGTGACACGATCGAAGGCGGAATCAACCTCGACACGATCGAAGGCGGGACTGGGGACGACCGGCTCGGAGGTGGGATTGGAAACGACTCGATCGGCGGCGGCGACGGCAATGATGAAATCAGCGGCGATGACGGTGCGGACGACATCTTTGCTGGTGAAGGCGACGACCTCGTGTACGGAGGGAACGACGCCGACACGATTGGCGGCGGACCCTCTCAACTAGCTTGTGTCACCACATCGGCGGCCCACTGCGACCGCGATATCCTCTTCGGCGAGGAAGGGAGAGATTCCATCGTCGGAGGCGAGGACCACGACTACATCAGTGGCGGTGACGGCAACGACACCCTCGAAGGCGCATATGGGCGCGACTATGTTTTGGGGGGTTCCGGCAAGGACCAGGTTGATGGTGGTCCCGCTCGTGGCTCTCGTTCGACTGCACCGTACGACCACTGGAACTACCTCGTCGGCGGAAGCGGGCCTACTGACGAAACCAAGGACACCTGCTCGTTCGGTCCGGGCACCGGCGTCAACAACACCGACTACCGCGCCCCGTCCTGTGAACTACCGTCCATCGGTACAGGGTGGTCGGTGCCGCCTCCCACCCCCCCAGGGACCTATCCACCTCGACTTGACCGGGTCGCCAGCCCTTAGCGGCCAAGCCTGTACGCGGCGGCCAGACTGCTGAGACGAGTCGAATTGGGATTCGGGACGGGCTGGAGCCCCCAGCCCATGGAGGGGTCCCCGAGCTCATCGGAGGTTTTGGTGGTGAACGAGCCCGGACATGGATTCCCCAGGCCAGCGCAAGCGATGCAAAAGCCATGTCAACTCTGTGGGTATCGGAATGGACGCACTGCCATCGACGCTATAAACCGGTGACAGTGTGGTTGAACATCACCTGTGAGCACCCGAGGAGACACCGTGGAAACCAAGCCGCCCCTGCCGCCGTTCACCGCCGAAACCGCGGCACAGAAAGTGCGGATGGCCGAGGACGCCTGGAACTCCCGCGACCCTGACCGCGTCGTGCAGGTGTACACCGAGGACACCGCCTGGCGGAACCGCGCCGAGTTCCCCAAGGGACGCGAAGAGGTGCACGCGTTCCTTACCCAGAAGTGGGCTCGTGAGCTCGACTACCGGTTGATCAAGGAGCTCTGGGCTCACGACGGCGCACGAATCGCTGTCCGCTTCGCCTACGAGTGGCATGACAACTCGGGTCACTGGTTCCGCAGCTACGGCAATGAGAACTGGGAGTTCACCGAGCAGGGACTGATGGCACGGCGATTCGCCAGCATCAACGACTTTTCGATCGCCGAGTCTGATCGGAAGTTCCACTGGCTCCTCGGACGTCGCCCCGATGACCATCCTGGGTTGACCGACCTGGAGTTGTGAGGGGATCCAGCGTCGCGTTCCGGGCGGCGCTAAGAGCCGGCCCTGGCCGCCATGAACTCGGTGTAGTCGCGGTCGTTCTGGTCCGCATACGCCTCCGCGTACTCCGCCAGCGCCCGGTCAGCCTTGTCACCGGAGCCCAGGTACGTGGCAATCATGGTGGCGCCACCGGCACGAGCGTGGGCACGGGCGAGTCCAACGCCGCAGATCTCGGCGTACGGGCGCACGTTGGTGGCGGGCATCCGGTCGGGGTCGACTCCGCCCTTCATGTCGTGGAGCTGCCGCAGGTAGAACTGACGTGACTGGTCCACACCGTTGACCCACCCCAAGAAAATGTCACTGGCTGCCTGGGTCAGCCGCTGTCCCTCAACGACGCGGCGGCCCTGGTGCCGGTAGGCACTCTTGCGCAGATAGGGCTCGAGAACAGAAGGCCCCGCTTCCTTGGCTTGGAGAACGAGAAGATCTTCGGGGCCACGGCCCTCGAGAAGAATCACCCAGCATCTGGTGCCCACGCTGCCGACTCCGACGACCTTCCTGGCGATATCGATCATTCGGTACCGCTCCAGGAGTTGGGCACGATCGGCCGACAGCGTCGACAGGTAGCCGGCGAAGAGTTGCGTGAGCATGCCGGACTCTGCCGTTGTGCGATCAATCGGGTTCAGCAGCGGTGGATCAGACCGGAAGCGGCGCTTCCCATCTACGACCTCGGTTAGCTTGGCAGCTGCCCGCGCATGAGACTTGCCACGCGCTTTCGACAGCCCAGCCTCGAACTTCTTATCCACCCGCTTCTTCGCCATGGAACCCGCGAACGTCTCCAACGTGCTCTGGTCCATCCGGTCGTACCAGACCGACAGGTAGTTCATCTCGGCGAGTTCGGTAATGCGGCGCCTATATGCCTCCGCCACCGTGCGCACAGCCGCAGAAGTCGCTGCCGGTGAGAATCCACGGGTGCGCCCCATTACCGCGAACGACGTCACGAGTCGTTTGAGATCCCACTCAAAGGGTCCAGGAAGCGTCTCGTCGAAGTCGTTGACGTCGAACACGAAGTTGCGCTCTGGCGATGCGTATACACCGAAGTTGGACAGGTGCATGTCACCACAGAGCTGGACGTTCAACCCCGAGTGTTGGCCTTGACCGAGATCGTAGGCGTGCATGGCGGCGAACCCGCGGTAGAACGCCAAGGGTGAGACGCCCATGCGCTCGTACTTCAGGGGCAAGAGGTCGGCATCGCGCCCCTCGTCGGACGCGTACTTCAGAGCTACCGGGTCGGGTCGGTCGCTCGCAATGACGTGCTCAGCCAGCGCCTTCCGCGACATTGCTTGCCGCGCAACGCGGCCCCGCTCGACCCACTCCTCAGTGCTGACGAACCCGGTCATCCACCCTCCAGGAGGCGCGCTACGCGACAGGCATCGATCCGTGTGGGCGACATCGTCGGATCTCCCATGATATCCACCCGCAGGCTCCCAGGGCACCGCCCCTGCAAGGTGATCAGGCCATCGAAGGTCGCCTCGTAGCGAGCACCCGTCGATGTCTCACCCGTACAAGTGACCTCCCCACCCAGCCCCAGCCGGACCCCAGACGCGCTGAGGTCGGCCGAACAGGCTGGCGGCTCGGTGAGCGTGTAGCCGGCCACAACCAGGGTCTGTTCGACGGCAGCCCCGACCGTGGCCGACGCCGCGTCGGCTGACAGCCCCCCAACGGCGTCCTTCGCCTGATCAGCGGCTCGATCG
>JAJAYZ010000057.1 GCA_027118455.1 Actinomycetes bacterium | reverse complement strand
GGCCGATCTTGCCGCGCTGCATCGCCACCTTCAACGCCCTCGACACGATGCGGTGGACCTGCAACACGGTGGCCGGGGCCAGCCCCTCGGCGGTGAGGTCGGCGTAGAACCGGTCCAGGTGTTCGGGCTGCAACCGGTCCAACCGATGGTGTCCGAGGGTGGGCACGATCCGGTTGTTGAAGTATCCGCGGTAGGTCGCGATCGTGCTCGGACGCAACCTGGGTGTGGCGATGGTGTTCAACCAGTAGTTGCACCACTGTTCAATGGTCGGTGCCAGACCATCGGTGCTGATCTCTGCCCCAGAGTCCCGAGCTTCCAGCACCCGGCGCAGCTTGGTAGCGACCTCGGCGCGGGTGTCACCGGACAGGTACTTGCGGTGCCTGCGGCCGTTGGCCCAACCAAGGTCCACCACTGACCGCCACCGTCCATCACGGCCTCGGTAGATCGAGCCCTCACCGTTGCCACGCTTGCTCACCTTGCGTGCTGCCATCACCGCCTCCGCCGGTCAGCACCAACGATCGAGGCGACCCAGCTGCGTGTGGGAGAACCAACCGAATCTGTGGACGGTGCCCGCCCGTGGATAACCGGCAGCCGGGCAGGGCTAAGCGCTGACCTCACACGAGGAGGTGTGCACAACCACCGCCAACACCGGCCGAGCGACGCGGTGTTCCTCTTGAGCCAGAAGAGTCACATCCGATGATCTTGAACTTGGACGCCGTCACAGACGCGATCAGCTGTCAGTGATCTGGAACACCGACGCCGTGGCAGACGTGGTCAGCTGGCCTTGCACACGTTGGTGCAAGACGAGTGCCTGGGTGGGTTGGTCGGATCGAAGGCAGAGACCCGGTGGGCGAGCACGGCCCGTTCCATCGCGATACTGCCGACTATCACCTGACTAACAGGCGTTGTCCGGAGAAAACGTCGACCCCTGCGGCGTTACTCGTACGGAGGTGCGTCACACTCTCCCCGTGTTCAGACTGAGGTATCCACTGATTGCATTGGCGCTCTCAACGTCGACTCTTGCAGCATGCCCGGACAGCCAAAGCACCCTATGAGTTGGAGCCCTACCAGGAGCTGGATGCCGACGGACGTGGTCGACTCCAGATGGACACGAATGGGTGTGTCTACTTGGAAGGGCCAGAGAGGGACACAGATCTCGTCTGGCCTACGGACTACCGCACCGAGACCACTCCCCGGGGGCTGTCGGTGACAAACAGCGCCGGAGCGCGGCTGCGGATAGGTGCTCAGGTCTCGTTAGTGGGCACCTATTGGGAAGCTGACGACCCGCTGACCTGCCGCTACACCAACGACAATACGGTCATCTACGTCGTGGACTTCCTTGGCAAGACCAGGGGCGGTGGGTAGCCGCTTACACGCGATCTGCAGCGATGTGCTGGTCGACAGGAGGCCTCTGGCCAATGACCATTTTGCGACTCCCATCGGCTTCCGCCGATACACCTGACTTACGGCCATTGTCCGGCATGACAGCGGTGGCGTGACTCGTCGAAGACTCTCTACACCGAGTTAGGCGCATGCCGCGCACTAGACAGCGCGGGATCGACGCAATTCAGTGATGTGAACCATCTGGATTACATTCACATGGGGTTCACGACGTGACCAACGAACACCGGTGTGCCGGTTGGTTCGTGGACAACGGCCCATACAAACGGGCGGTCGACCCGCATTTCAATCCCGAGCACGGCAGAACTCTCGTCGACAGCGAAGCCCGTTACCGCTGCGGCTTCGGTTCCCTTCTCATCGACCGTCACATTTGCGCGATGGATCGCCTTCGACACGAACAGATCAGCGTCCGCGATGCCGCTGAGATCAGCGGTCATCGGGTCAAAGGCGTCGGTCATGCCAAGGGCTTCCAGCGCGGCCTTCAAGTCAATGTCGGTAGCGGTATCCCATCGGGGGAGAACGAGGTCTACCCCACCGGCACGGTCGTCAAGTCCAGCTTGCATGGCGTCGTCAAGCAGGGCGTTAAGAGCTTCTACGTCTGCGACAACTCCGGCAGGGAGCACGATGCGCATGGACAGTTCGTCACCGACGTAGGGAAGGGTGATTCGCTGGAATCGCTCGTTCTTGGCGTTTGCCGCGCGGTCAAACGTGTGTCGCATCATGGGAACTGAGATGGTGCCGCCCGGTGAGGCGAAGTTTCCGTCCTCTGTCGCTGATTCCTCAAATTGCTCGCGCCAAGTTGCCTTCAGGTACACCGCGTTGCACAGCACCATGACTGTGGCGGGGTCCAGACTGTCAAAGAGCTCGGTGATCCGCTCCCGTGTTTGGGCCGACACCCACTCGTTGATTGTCTGTACGGCTGATCCTGCGTCGAAGTCCACACCGATAGCGCCAGCCCCGTACTGCTGGGCGAGGATGGCAAGGAAATCTTGACGGACTTCGTCCTGGAAGTCCGTGTCAATGAACAGTCCATTCGCAATGCCCACGATCGGCCCTGGCCCGAGGTCTCCTCGCTTAACCGGGTCCTCGCCAACCTCCACCGGACCAGTTGTTACGAGGTCGGCGGTGAGCGCATTCAGAGCTTCGTGCGGGAGGCCCTCGGGAACGTCGTCGATAGGAAAGTTCAGCGTCTGGTCGAGCTGAAGGGCGGTGTCGCCTCGACACCCGGCACGCAACATGCCAGACGCCACCGCAATGGAGAGCGGTGAGGCGGTCCAGTTCTCGTTTGTTGTTGCAGTGACCCGATGCAGATCAGCTCCAAAGGCTGCGATCCCTGCAACCACTTCGTCGACCATCGGTGAGTCAGTAGGAACGGTCTTGCGCGGCAGGTCGGCGGCGATCAGTCCGACCTCCTGGGGCGGTCCAACAATCGGCGCGACGGTTGAAGGCGACGACGAGCAGCCGCTGAGCCAGGGCAACGTCCCGAGGGCGGCTAGCCCGAATGAGCTGCGGAGCAGGGTTCGCCTATCGAGACTGGGAGTTTTGTAAGAGTTCATGCGAAGTCCCCTCAGTTCCTGATTGGACGTATTCGGGCCGTCACCGGTTCCGTGCGCGCCATCATCACACTCCCTGGCCCAAGCGGCTTCACCGAACATGTCACCCGATCGTGCACCAGCCCCCCACAACCGAATCCGCCACGACAAGGTCGACATCCGGCACCGTCACCCTGCGTCTGGCCAGCAAACTCCGCCACATCGGCATCGGCCCAACCCACATGGGCCACGACCGGCTCCCTCCGCCGTCGGGCGGTCGCCCGGTTGATTTTGGGCTGCCGCGAGAAGCGCCATCCCAAGGGCTTGCGCTTCGGCTTTCGCGAACTGCCAGTCGGACGTGCGTGAACGTGGACAGACCGACAACTCCGAGATTTAGCCAAGGGAACTACACTCGGCGAGTCCTCACAGTGGATCTCAATCCGCGTGGCTGCCAGCGTGGCTGCCAACCCGACTCCGGTCGCCGGGTGCAAACAACGAAAGCGCAGGTCAAGCGAGTGGGCCGCCAGGGACTCGAACCCTGAACCTACGGATTAAAAGTCCGCAGCTCTGCCAATTGAGCTAGCGGCCCGGAAGAAGCAGTCGGGCTGGGCCGAACGTCCAGGCACTGACACGAACTTCTCTAGAGACACGCTACCGCCCCGGTTGGCCGCGGGAGACGGCCCTTGCGACCTGCGTGTTTGCACGTGATCGAGATCAACGAGACTCGCACATGGCTGCGTGCACGCGCACTAATCGCAGACAGCATCGTCGCCGTACTGGTCTTCATCCCGGCGGTCTCGGCGTTGGTGGATGCCGCCGGGGAATCGCGTCTGCCGGCCGCCCAGTCGCGCGCTGAGGAGCGCTCAACGAAGGCGTTCGGCTACTTCTCAGCGACACCAGGCGAAAAGCTCTGGGCTCTTGCTGTGCAGCTTGACGACCTGTCCGAGCGGGAAGTACGAGCCCTCCGGCAGGTCAGCGAAGATCGCACCGTTCTCGATGTCGGCCAAGGTGCTGTAGTCGATCTGCTTCTGAGCCGCCGCCTGCAGCAGTCCCAACTCTTTGAGCGTTCCGATCCCGGCCTGGACGCATGCGCCGCCGGTCTTCGTCGATGCCTGTGCCGGCGCAGCCATACCGATCGATGCTGCAAGAGCAACGACTCCGGCGATGGCAAGGGTCTTCTTCATGATGTCTCCTTGTGATGGGGCGACCGTCATCCCCTTTCTCCTGGTAGTCCCTCGATGGATGCAGCGAGGGAGAGAAGGTCGCCAAACCCACCCTGCGTATTGCGGCAGCAACAGAGCGCGACCAATCGCGGATCCACAGCCCCCCACCGCCATGTGACTCATCTCTCAGATGCCCGGCAAAGTCCCAGGAGAGGGTCCGATTCATCCATTTCCGCCCTGTGGACGTTCCACGCCAAGGTTGGCGAGGTGTCGTGGGGCGTGGTTAATGTCTTGTCTCGTTGCGTCTGGTGAGACGCGGTCCTAAGCACCACTGCGCCGGGGCCCCCGTCGGCGCTGACAGCCGGGATGAAGCCCGTAGACCCCAGAGCAACCCCGCGTTGCACTGTGCTTCTGCCCGGTCCGCACGAGGTATGGAGTTTCATGTTTGCATCGCGTCTGACGCAGAGCGCAGCGTCGCAGCGTGTGTTTGGCGGAGCCATGGGCACCGCGATCGTCGCCGCCAGTCTGGTGACAGCTGCGACGCCCGCGTCCGCCGCTGATGGCACCGCCACTGTCACGCTGACTGTCGACGGGGTGAGCAACTCAGTCACAACAGCCGCGACTACGGTGAGCGACCTCCTCACCCAGCAGGCCGTCTCGTACGACTCCTCCGACCTGGTCAACCCCGGCTACCAAGCAACACTCTTCGACGGCATGGCCGTCTCGTGGACGCCAGCCAAGCGCGTCTACGTCCGGGCCAATGGCACGCGCACCGCGCACAGAGTGGTTGGCGACACCGTTCGTCAGGTCACCGCCGAGCTCAACCTCCCCGTTGGCGCAGCCAAGAGCACCCGCCGTGAGGCTTACTCCTACGAGGACGCCCGCGTTTACGGCCCACTCGGCGCTCAGTTGAGCGCCGACGAGACCGTCCGTGAGAACAGCGTCGCCATCGTGCACAAGATCCGGTTCGCCTTCCCTGACCGCTACCTGCGCATCAACCACAAGGTCGTCAAAGACCGCAGCAAGTTGGTTCGCTCCGGCGGATCGCGCGTCTTTAAGGAGGGGCACGACGGCCGCAAGCACGTCGTCTACCGAAACCGTTACCTCGACGGCAAACTCACGTCGCAGCGAATCGCGCAGTCGAAGGTCGTCTCGCAGCCCCAGCGCCGCGTGGTTCGCGTCGGAACCGGCCCGAACTGGGTCGGCCTCGCTGCCTGTGAATCCGGCGGCAACCCGAACGCCGTGAACCCCGCCGGCTTCTACGGCCTCTACCAGTTCTCCATCTCCACCTGGCACGCGGTCGGCGGCAAGGGCATCCCCACCGACTACGGTTACTGGGAGCAGACCAAGCGAGCATGGAAGCTCTACAAGGGCTCCGGCCGTTCGCCATGGCCGGTCTGCGGTAGCCGGCTCTAGCCACACCGCACGGAGGCTGACGTTGAAGGCATTGGTCACCACTGGATCCAGCGGCCCAGGGCTTGCGCTCACTGACGTTGCACCGCCGCAACCGGCGTCGAACCAGGCACTTGTCACCCTGACCGCAACCTCGCTCAACCGCGGCGAGGTCGGTCATCTGGCCGACGAAGAGCCGGGCACCGTTCTCGGCTGGGATGTCGTCGGGACGGTTGCCCAAACAGCTTCCGACGGCTCTGGCCCCGGCGCCGGAACGCGCGTCGTTGGGTTGGTCGGCGAACGGGGATGGGCTGAGCAGGTCGCCGTGCCAACGCATGCTCTTGCTGCCATCCCCGATGGCGTCACCGACGCAGCAGCAGCCGTGCTCCCGATCGCAGGACTCACCGCTTGGCGGGCGCTGGAGATGGGCGGGCTGCTGCTCGGCTCACGCGTCCTGGTCACCGGTGCAGCTGGTGGCGTCGGACGTCTGGCCATCCAGCTCGCCTCCCTCGCTGGGGCCGACGTCACGGCCGTCATCGGCCGCCCCGAGCGACGCACGGGCCTCGTCCAGCTCGGAGCTTCCGATGTCGTGGTCGGGATCGAAGCTGCCACCGGCCGCTACGACCTCATCCTTGAGTCGGTAGGGGGCAGCTCGCTGTGTACCGCGTCCGAAATCCTGGCTCCCGAAGGGGTGCTGGTCACCTACGGACGCTCATCTGGCGAGGACGGCGCGATCGACCCCTACTGGTTCGGCGACCACTCAGGTGCACGGATCGAGGGGTTGCTGGTCTTTACCGAGGTAGACCGCCACCGGCTCGGCACCACCCAGCTCGAGCGGATGCTGGCGCTCATCGCGGCCGGACGTCTTGACCCCCAGGTCACCCGCACCGGCTCGTGGCACGACCCCATGCCGCTCGTTCAAGCCTTGCTGGACCGCCAGGTCGACGGCAAGGCCGTCCTGACCGTCGACTAGGACGACTAGGACGACTAGGACGACTGCTGTCCTACCCGTACCCAAGTTCGTGCAGCCGGTCGTCGTCGATGCCGAAGTGGTGGGCGATCTCGTGGACAACGGTGATGCGCACTTCCCGTACGGCTTCGTCCCAGTCGCGCGCGCAGCGGAGCGTTGGCCCGCGAAAGATCGTGATGTGGTCCGGCAGGACGCCGCTGTAGTTGCCGTCCCTCGCAGTCAGCGGAATCCCCTCATAGAGCCCGAGCAGGTCTTGCTCCTCGCCGGCTGGTGGCTCGTCCGCGATCAGCACGACCACGTTCTGCATGAGGTCCATCAGCTCGGGCGGGACCCCGTCGAGCGCTTGGGAGACCAACTCCTCAAAGGTGTCGGCGTCGATGGGTAGCACCCCGCCAGCGTAGGACGTCGTCCGACTACCCTCTGTCCGTAGCCTCAATCGTCTGCCCAGGGAGCCATCACCATGAACCGCCTACGAGACCTACTCGGCGGAAACTTTCCTGTCCTCCTCGACGGCGGCATGGGAACCCTGCTCCAGGAGCGCGGACTCGAAGGCGGCGGACCAGGTGAGCTCTGGAACGTCGAGCACCCCGACATCATCTGCAACATTCACACCGAGTACGCCGAAGCGGGGGCCCGCATCCTCACCACGAACACCTTCGGTGGCACCGAGCCGCGGCTGTCGATGCACGGCCTCGGCGACCGTGTCAACGAGCTCAATGAGGCCGCGGCTGCGATCGCTCATGAGGTGGCGCAGCAGCACGGCATCTTCGTTGCCGGTGACCTCGGCCCGACCGGTGAGTTGATGTTCCCCATGGGCACGATGGACGATGAGCAAGCGGCGGCGCTCTTCGAGGCGCAGCTTCGCGGCCTGGTAGCCGGCGGCATCGACCTGGTGATCCTTGAGACCATGAGCGATCTGTCCGAGATCAAGGCCGCCATCGCCGCAGCCGACAAAGTCGCCCCTGAACTGCCGATCATCGCCACGCTCAGCTTCGACACCAACCTGCACACGATGATGGGCGTCGCCCCGGCGCAGGCCGTCTCTGAGCTGGCCGACTCTTCAGCCGACGCCATCGGCGCGAACTGCGGGCGCGGGCTGGCCGAGCTCGAGTCGATCATGGCCGCGATGGTCGATGTCCGCCGCGATGACTTGCTGCTGATCGGGCAGTCGAACGCGGGGCTCCCCCACCTGGTCGGAGACCAGTTCGTCTATGACGCCTCCGTCGACGACGTCGCCGAGCATGCCGTCCGACTGCGCGAGATGGGTATCGACCTGATCGGCTCGTGTTGCGGCTCGACGCCTTCGTTCACTCAGGCGATGCGCGACGCCCTTGCCGGCTGACGCAGGGCAGCGGCCTCCCCAGCCGGCGCCCCGCCCCGGCTTTGGAGCATCCACACCCCATCCCCTATGCTGAGCGGGCTTCCGGCGGAGCTAGCCCTCATCGTCTAGCGGCCCAGGACGCCGCCCTTTCACGGCGGTAGCGCGGGTTCGAATCCCGCTGGGGGTACCAACCTCCTGCCGGAGGCTGACCTCACCACGAGGTCCCGTGGAGCAGTTCGGAGTGCTCGTCGCCCTGTCAAGGCGAAGGTCGCGGGTTCAAATCCCGTCGGGACCGCTCGGCTTTGCCTGCGTTCGCCTCCGGATGAACACTGGCTGAGCTGGGGCAGGTAGCTCAGTTGGTACGAGCGTCCGCCTGAAAAGCGGAAGGTCGGCGGTTCGACCCCGCCCCTGCCCACCACAACGGCCGCTGCCGCGCTCCCAGATGCCGAGTCACTGGGCGCCAATGAAGCGTCGGTCACGCTTTCGCTGTCGATTCAGGCGGGCCCAAAAGGGTAACTAACGCTTCAATCGAAGACGCTCCGAGTGGCGGGGGTCACATCGATGTTTGGCCTCTCCCCCCTGGGGTAACCCTCCTTGTGTTCGTCGCAGGCCGACCCCCGAACCCCGGGGCGGCTCACCAAAAGGAGGTGCGGACCATGGAGCACGAAGCCCACACCAGAGTCGAACGCCCGGTGTCAACGGTCTATAACCAGTGGACCCAGTTCGAGTCTTTTCCCGAGTTCATGCAGGGCGTCAACAAGGTGACGCAACTCGACCCAGCCACCACCGAGTGGGACGTTGAGATCGCCGGAGTCGAGCGGGCTTTCACCGCCGACATCATCGATCAGCAGCCTGACCGCCTGATCCACTGGCGCTCACGTACCGAGCCCATGCAGGAGGGACGCGTCAGCTTCACACCAGCAGGCGACGCCACCGACGTCAGCCTGTGGCTGAACTTCGAGCCCAACGGCGTCGTAGAGCAGCTCGGCGACAAGCTCGGACTCGTCCAGGGCCGCGTCGAGGGCGATCTCGATCGCTTCAAGCACTTCATCGAAGCGCGCGAGCACGCAACGGACGCCTGGCGAGGCAGCATTCCGTCGGACCAAAACGCTGGGCTCAACAGCCCAGTCACACACCGCGTCGAAGGGAACCAGCCATGAAGATGTTTACGATCGCGATCGGCGCCGGCATCGGGTACCTCGCTGGCAACGCGGAGGCTCGCCAGAAGACCTGGGCGGCACTCCGTAACGTCAAAGAGTCCCGGTCCGCGAAGTCCATCGAAGACAGGGTCGGCGGCGCCGTCAGCGGCGCGGTCAGCCAGTTGGCGGACAAGCGTCGGTCAACCGGCGACGAACCACCCATCTCGACCGGCGTCATTCCCGATGAAACACCGATGACGTCCGATCGCTCCTTTATCGGCTGACGATCGGATTGCGACCGCAGGTGACGCTGCTGCGGGGGCGCAGCGTCACCTGCGGTCGTGCCCCTGTGCTGCGCCGCCCAAGGCGCCTGAACCCCGCCGGCCCACACCGTACCCACCGCCGTGTGGGCCCGGCGCGGGGTGTG